>NZ_JBEOWY010000048.1:0-63763 GCF_040296285.1 Kitasatospora sp. NPDC002227 | reverse complement strand
GTTTGTCGCTCGTCACGGCACACCGTTTGCCGCTGCGAAACGTTGTTAAGGAGAGCCGCTCGTGAGGATGTCGCATATCAACTTTAATCACCTTTACTATTTCTGGCAGGTCTGCAAGGCCGGTTCCGTGGTCGGCGCCGCTGAAGCGTTGTTTCTGACGCCGCAGACCATCACCGGCCAGATCAAGGCGCTGGAAGAGCGGTTGGACGGCAAGCTGTTCAAACGCCAGGGGCGCGGGTTGGTGCCTTCGGAGCTGGGGCAGTTGGTGTTCCGCTATGCTGACAAGATGTTTATGCTCAGCCAGGAAATGCTGGATATCGTCAACTATCGCAAAGAGTCGAATCTGCTGTTCGACGTCGGCGTGGCGGACGCGCTGTCGAAGCGCCTGGTCAGCCAGGTGTTGGAAACGGCGGTGGTGGTGGACAACGAACAGATCCACCTGCGTTGTTTTGAATCGACGCACGAGATGCTGCTGGAGCAGCTCAGCCAGCACAAGCTGGATATGATCCTGTCGGATTGCCCGGTGGACTCCAGCCAGCAGGAAGGGCTGTTCTCGCTGAAGCTGGGCGAGTGCGGCATCAGCTTCTTCTGTCGCCAGCCGGCGCCGGAGTTGCCGTTCCCGGCCTGCCTGGAGCAGCGTAAGTTGCTGATCCCCGGCCGCCGTTCGATGCTGGGGCGCAAACTGCTCAACTGGTTCAATACGCAGGGCATCCAGGTGGAGATTCTGGGCGAGTTCGACGATGCGGCGATCCGGATGGCCAGCGGCAGGCCCGCGCACTGCGCGAGGATGTGGGCGGCCGCCTCCAGCTCGGCGGCCACCCGCTCGGCGCCGACCAGGGAGGTCAGCAGTTCCAGCGCCTCGGCGGGGGAGAAGACGTCCAGGTCGAGCCGGGTGGCCCCGGCCAGGGTGGCCAGCCGGGAGCGGCTGGTGATCAGCACGCCGCAGCCCTGGGTGCCGGGCAGCAGCGGGCGCACCTGGGCCGCGTCCTTGGCGTCGTCGAGCACCAGCAGCACCCTGCGCCCGGCCACCGTGCTGCGGAAGAGCGCGGCGCGGGCCTCGGTCTGCAGCGGCACCGTGCCGGCCGGTACGCCGAGCTCGCGCAGCAGGTCGCCGAGCACCTCGCCCGGGTCGCGCGGGTCGGTGGCGCCGCGCAGCTCGACGTAGAGCTGGCCGTCGGGGAAGTCCTCCTGGCAGCGGTGGGCGACGTGCACGGCCAGGGTGCTCTTGCCGATGCCGCCCATGCCCGCGATGGTCGAGATCACCACCATCCCCGGGCGCGAGCCGCCGAGGATCTGCTCGGTCAGATCGGCGAGCGCCTGGCCGCGGCCGGTGAAGTCCGCGACGTCGTAGGGGAGCAGCCGGGGCACCACCCGGGCGGGCTCCTCCGGCTGCCCGTCGGCCGGGTTCCCCGCCGCCGGGGCGGCGTCGGCCTTCGGCGGCTGGACGGCCGCGACCAGCTGGTCCCGGCTCGGCGCGTCGAGGCCGAGCGCGGCGGCGAGGCGGTTCACCGAGGAGATCCGGGGCGTCCGGCGCCCGGCCTCCAGCACGCTGATCGCGTGCATGGAGACGCCCGAACGCTCGGCCAGCTCCTCCTGCGTCCACCCGGCCTTCAGCCGGAACTCCCGCAGCAGCGCCCCGAAACCCACTGTCAACACACTCTCCCCTTGACCCGCCGACCAGCATGCTGAAGGCGCGCGTGTCAAGGTGCCCCACCCTGCACGGACGCCCCCGCAGATGACCCTAGCGGGTCGGACGGCCTCGAAACACCATGCCAACGCCATCCCAACGCCATGGATGCCGATACGGCGATCAAGGAAGATATTCATCAAGCGGCGGGGCTCGTTGCGGACGCGAGTCCGACGGGGGCGGGCCCCGCCGACAGGTTCCCCGACGGGGACGGGCCTCGGGAGTACTGCTCACTCCCTAGGCGCGCGGGGACGACGCGAGTACGGGAGGCGCCGAGGGGATCGGTGTCTCCCTACTTCGCGTACTGACGCACCCGCGGCTGCCGCGGCGCCGGCCGCGGCAGCGGGTGCGTACGGGGCCTGCCCCTACCTGCGGACGGCCCGGACGAGTGCGTCGATCGCCTCCGCGCCGCCCGAGTCCGGCACCACCCGGCGCAGCCGCTCCGAGCGGACGGTGCGCAGGCCCAGGCCCGCGAGGTCGTCGAGGACGTCCTGCGGGGTGAAGAGCACCGCCGCGTCCTGCGGGCCGCCCACCCCCTCGGTCAGGTTGCTGCTGTCATGGCCCGTGACCAGCAGGGTGCCGCCCGGGGCGAGCGCCTCGGCGGCCCGTCGCAGCACGCCGCGCCGCTGCTCGGCGGGCAGGTGGAGGTAGGCGACCAGGGCCAGGTCGTACGCACCGGCCTCGGGCCGGTAGTCCAGCAGATCGGCCCGGACCAGCGTCAGCCGCTCGGCCAGCCCCGCCGCCTCGGCGAGCCCCCGGGCGCGCTCGACCGCCACGGCGGAGAAGTCCACGGCCGTCACCCGCCACCCCCGCCCCGCCAGCCAGAGGCTGTTGCGGCCCTCGCCCGCTGCGAGGTCCAGCGCCCGCCCGGCGGGCAGATCGGCCAGCTCACCGACGACCCACCGGTTCGGCTCCGCGCCCCACATCGACGGCGCGACCCCGTACCGGGCGTCCCAGGCCTGACTGTCCATCGGCTGCTCCTCCTCGCTCGCGTGCGCCCCACGCTACGGCCTGCGGCCCGTCCCGGCGGCGAGCTCCGCCGGACGGGTGGCCCGCGCCGGTGGCGCGGCCGTCCGTGGACGAATCAGCAGGCCCTGCGGGCCGCGCCGAACCGGCCCAGGGACACCCGGCCTCCCGGAGCGGCCCCAACAGCCCACCTCGGCCGGAGGCAGGCCGTCGGGCCGGTGACCGCCCGCCGCGCGTGCCCCTGGGGCCGGTCCGGCCGGTCTCGGCGGGCGCACGGCCGGCCGGGCCCCGGACGCCGCGCGCTGATCCGGCAAGACCGGCCGGACAGGCCCTGGCGCCGGCCATCCGCGTGCGGTTGGCTGGACGCCCGAACGGGAGAGGGGCAGCGCGTGGCGGTCAGGGTGGAGAAGGACGGGCCGGTGTGGACGGTGGTGCTCAGCCGGCCGGAGGCCAGGAATGCGGTGGACGGGCCGACCGCCGCCGAACTGGTGGCGGCCTTCGAGGAGTTCGACGCGGACGAGTCGGCCTCGGTGGCCGTGCTCTGGGGCGAGGGCGGGGTGTTCTGCGCCGGGGCCGACCTCAAGGCGGTGGGCACCGAGCGCGGCAACCGCCTGGCGGCCGACGGCCCCGGCCCGATGGGCCCGAGCCGGCTGCGGCTCGGCAAGCCGGTGATCGCCGCGATCGCGGGCCACGCCGTGGCCGGCGGCCTGGAGCTCGCGCTCTGGTGCGATCTGCGGGTGGCCGCCGAGGACGCGGTGTTCGGCGTGTTCTGCCGCCGCTGGGGCGTGCCGCTGATCGACGGCGGCACGGTCCGGCTGCCCCGGCTGATCGGGGAGGGCCGCGCGATGGACCTGATCCTCACCGGCCGCCCGGTCGACGCCGAGGAGGCGCACCGGATCGGCCTGGCCAACCGGGTGGTGCCGGTGGGCCAGGAGCGGGCGGCCGCCGAGCAGTTGGCCGCCCAGCTCGCCGCCTTCCCGCAGACCTGCCTGCGGCACGACCGGCTCTCCGCCCGCGAGCAGCACGGCCTGCCGGAGGCCGAGGCACTGGCGAACGAGTGGCGCCACGGTGCCTTCGGCCTGGCCGCCGACACCGTCGCCGGCGCCGCCCGGTTCAGCGCGGGCGCCGGGCGGCACGGGGCCTTCGGCACCTGACACCCGCTCAGCGGGCCGCACCGGACGGGAGAATAATCCGGTGCGGCCCGCGTACTCCCCGTCCTAGACTCGGCGCGCGCCACCGGACCGCGGTGGCCGACAGAGCCAGGAAGGGAGGACGGCCATGCGTGACCACGCCGCTGCCGCCGTCCTGCCCTCGTCGCGGTACGAGGTGATCCTGGTGTCCTCTCCCGTCCGGTCCCGGCTGCGCGCCCGGCACCGGATACCCGTGACGCACGTCTGAGCCCGGCCGAAGCTGCCGGGCCGGGCCCGGCCAAGAGGGTCGAGCCACGTGCCGTCCGGGTCATCGCGCCGTCAGAGACGTCGGCCCGACCCGAGAGGCCACCCGGCCATGCGTACCGAACTCCGCACCGTCAACTCCCTTGCCACCGTCCGCAACCTGGGCATCCTCGCCCATGTCGACGCGGGCAAGACCACCGTCACCGAACGCGTCCTCTACCTGACCGGCGCCATCCACCGGCGCGGCGAGGTGCACGAGGGCACCACCGTCACCGACTTCGACTCCCAGGAGCGTGATCGTGGCATCACCATCTTCGCCGCCGCCGTCAGCTGCGACTGGCAGGGCCACCGGATCAACCTGATCGACACGCCCGGCCACGTCGACTTCGCCGACGAGGTCGAGCGCTCGCTGCGCGTACTCGACGGCGCCGTGGCGGTCTTCGACGCCGTCGCCGGGGTCGAGCCGCAGAGCGAGTCGGTCTGGCGGCAGGCCGACCGGCACCGGGTGCCCCGGATCGCCTTCGTCAACAAACTCGACCGCGCCGGCGCCGAGTTGGACGCGGCGGTCGCCTCCATCCGGGAGCGGCTGCACACCGACCCGCTGGTGGTCCAGCTGCCGATCGGCCGCGAGGAGGGCTTCCTCGGCGTGGTCGACCTGGTCCGGCTACGGGCGCTGACCTGGCCCGAGAGCGGCGAGGGCATGGCCGAGACGGAAGTCCCGGCCGAGCTGCTCGCCGAGGCCGGGCGGCGGCGCCGCGCCCTCGAGGAGGCGGTGGCCGAGCTGCACCCGCTCGCCCTGGAGGAGTACTGCGCCCAGGGCACGGTCGGCGAGGCGACACTGCGGCAGGCACTGCGCGAACTCACCCACAGCGGTGCGGGCGTGGTGGTGCTCTGCGGTTCCGCCTACAAGAACCGGGGCATCGAGCCGCTGCTCGACGCCGCCGTCGCCTACCTGCCCTCGCCGTCGGACGTGCCGCCGGTCCAGGGCACCCACCAGGGGCAGCCGCAGCAGCGCACCGCCGACCCGGCGCAGCCGCTGGCCGCGCTCGCCTTCAAGTCCGTGGCCACCGCCACCGGGCGGCTCAGCTACCTCCGCCTCTACGCGGGCACACTCCGGAAGGGGGACACCGTGCTCGACGCCACCACCGGCCGCACCGAGCGGATCGGCCGCATCCTGCGGGTGCAGGCCGACCGCCACCACGAGCTGGAGCAGGCCCAGGCCGGCGACATCGTCGCGGTGATCGGCCTCAAGGCCGCCCGTACCGGCACCACGCTCTGCGCGCCCACCGCTCCGGTCCTGCTGGAGCCGCCCACCAGTGCCACCCCGGTGGTCTCGGTGGCGGTCGAGGCCGCCCGCAGCACCGACACCGAGCGCCTCGCCGAGGCGCTGGCCCGCCTGGTCGACGAGGACCCGTCGCTGGCCGTGCGGACCGACCCGGAGACGGGCCAGACGGTGCTGTCCGGCATGGGCGAGCTGCACCTGGAGGTCGCGGTGGAGAAGATCCGCCGGGACAGGGGCCTGGCCGTCACGGTCGGCCGCCCGCAGGTCGCCCACCGGGAGACGGTCGAGCGCGGGGTCAGCGGTCTCGTCCTGCGGCACGTCAAGCAGGACGGTGGCTCGGGCCAGTTCGCCCATGTGGTGATCGACACCGAGCCGCTGGGCGAGCCGGGTACCGAGGGCTTCGAGTTCCGCTCCACCGTGACCGGCGGCCGGGTGCCGCAGGAGTTCGTGCGGGCCGTCGAGGCGGGCTGCCGGGACGCGCTGGCCGACGGCCCGCTCGGCGGCCACCCCGTCACGGGCCTGCGGGTCACCCTGACCGACGGGGCGACCCACCCGAAGGACTCCTCGGACCTGGCCTTCCGCACCGCCGGCCGGCTCGCCCTGCGGGAGGCGCTGCGCAAGGGCGTCACCACGCTCCTCGAGCCGGTCGTCGAGGTCACCGTGACGACCCCCGAGGACACCGTCGGCGGCGTGCTCGGCGACCTCGCGGCCCGCCGCGCCCGGGTGAGCGGCAGCACCACCCGGGGCAGCACCACCGTGGTCACCGCGACCGTGCCGCTGGCCGAACTCTTCGGCTACGCGACCAGGCTGCGCAGCCGCACCCAGGGCCGTGGCACCTTCACGGCCCGCCCGACGGGGTACGTCCCCGCGCCCCGGTGACAGCAGAGGCCGGTCTGCGGCAGCCGCCGCAGACCGGCCGTCCCGGCTGGGGGAATTCTGCGAAGACAGGTGACAGGCGCGTAACACCTTCGCCGATCCGGTCCCGAGGGGGAGTCGAGGTGGGCTAGGACTGCGGGATACACCGAGGGGCGGCCGCCGCCGTTCCTCCGGCCGTCCTGGAGGGTGCCCCCGTGCACGGAGCCTCACGTCAACGCACCGGCCTGGCCTGGCTGCTGCTGTTCTCCCTGCTCACCACCGCACTCGGGGCAGGGGAGGCGTTCGCGGTGACCAACCTGGTGACCAACCCCGGGTTCGAGCAGGTGGACGCCAACGGCTTCCCGGTCTGCTGGGAGAAGGCCGGCTGGGGCAACGGCACGGTCGCGATCGGCGCCGTCCCCGGCGCGCACAGCGGCAGCAAGGCGATGCAGGTCCAGGTCACCGGCGTCACCACCGGTGACGACAAGGTGATGATGCTGGAGAACGCGACCTGCGCCCCGGCGGTGACGGCCGGTCACCAGTACAACCTGGCGCTCTGGTACAAGAGCACCACGCCCAACGCCGTGCTCACCACCTTCCGCCACGACACCGTCAAGGGCTGGCAGTACTGGACCGACCTGGAGACCCTCCCGGTCGCCTCGGCATACACCCGCACCAGCGTGCTCACCCCCGCCGTGCCGCCGAACACCGACCAGATCACCTGGGGCGTCTCGGTCTACGGCACCGGCAGCGTGACCACCGACGACTACACCATGGACGACGCCACCGCCCCCTCCGGAGGCGGCAGTTGCACCGCCGGAGCGGCCTGCACCAAGGGCTCCTGGCAGGTCCTGCCGTTCCTCAACCCGGTCCGCTCGATGCACGCGATCGTGCTGAACAACGGCAAGGTGCTGCTGATGGCCGGCTCGGGCAACGACCCGATGGCCTTCGCCGCCGGCACCTTCAGCTCGGCGGTCTACGACCCGGCGGCCGGCACCTTCGCCCAGATCCCCACCCCCAGCGACATGTTCTGCTCCGGCCACGTGCAGCTGGCGGACGGCCGGGTGCTCATCATGAGCGGCACCAAGGCCTACCCGGCGGCCGACGGCAGCCACGGCTACGAGGGCCTGACCAGCAGCTACGTCTTCGACCCGGCCACCAACACCTACAGCCGCACCAACGACCTCAACGACGGCCACTGGTACCCCTCGGCCACCGAGATGGGCAACGGCGACGTGATGAGCTTCGGCGGCCTGCGCGCCGACTCCACCGGAAGCGTCACCCAGGACCGCTACTCCGCCGCCGCCAACGCGTGGATGCCGATGAACCAGGTCAAGCAGACCTGGTCGTACTTCGGTCTCTACCCCTCGATGGTGCTGATGCAGGACGGCCGGCTCTTCTACACCGGCAGCCACGTCTTCGGCAACGGCACCTCCGGCACCGGCGCCTCGATCTACGACACGGTCGCCAACACCATCACCGACGTCCCCGGCCTGCAGAGCAAGGACACCCGCGACCAGTCGATGTCCGTCATGCTGCCCCCGGCCCAGGACCAGCGGGTGATGACGATGGGCGGCGGCAACGTCAACACCAACGTGGACGCCGGCCGCCAGACCGACCTGATCGACCTCAAGGCCGCCTCGCCTTCCTACACCCCCGGCCCGCTGCTCCCGCAGGGCACCGTGACCGGCGGCGCGACGGAGACCGGCAGCCAGGGCAAGATGTACGTCTCCGCCGTGCTGCTGCCCAACGGCCAGGTCTTCGAGACCGGCGGCGGGCTGCACAACCGGGCCGACCCGGTCTTCGAGGCCTCGATGTTCGACCCCGTCAGCAACACCTTCACCCCCGGCATGGCCACCGACCCGATCCCGCGCACCTACCACTCCGCCTCGGTGCTGCTCCCGGACGGCCGGGTGCTCTCGGTGGGCGACAACCCCGGCAACGGCAGCTTCGACCTGCACCTGTCCGTCTACACCCCGCCCTACCTCTACCAGGGCACCCGCCCGCAGATCACCTCGGTCGCGAGCTCGATGTGGTCCTACGGCTCCAGCCAGAAGATCACCGTCAGCGCCCCGATCGTCCGCGCCGAGCTGATCCGCCCGGCCGCCGTCACCCACTCCTCCGACCCCAACCAGCGCTTCGTCGACCTCCCGCTGACGGTGAACACCGACGGCAGCGTCACCCTGCACGTCACCAGCAACCCCAACATCGCCCCGCCCGGCTACTACATGCTCTTCGCGGTCAACGCGAACGGCGTGCCCTCGGTGGCCCAGTGGGTGCATGTGATGTGAGGGGCGGGCAGATGACGAAACGCAAGTGGTTCGGGGCGGCCGCGGCAACGGCCGCCCTGGTGGGGGCGGGCGCCATGCTGACCTTCTCCCACACCGAGGCCCCGACGGCGCACGCCCTCCCGGGGCGGACGGCGGCGGTCGCCGCCCCCGAGAGCCCCCGGCCGTCAGCGGCCACCACCCCACCGGCCCCGCAGCCCAGCCGGGCCCCGGCCACCACGCCCGCCCGACCGGCCCCGCACATCCTCGACTTCGCCCACGGCTCGGCCCTGCCCACCCGGACACTGCTGGCCCCGACCGACCACACCGCCGTACCGGCCGACGCCGACGGCTGCCAGCACGCCTACGGCGCCGTCAACCAGTGCGTCCCGCGCAGTTTCCCCGTCGACGTCCCCGACACCCCGGCGGCCCACTGCATCTGGCTGCTGGCCCACGGCTACACCGAGCTCGCCGTGCACGGCACCGACCCGGCCGGCCTGGACACCAACCACGACGGCACCGCCTGCGGCCCCGGCGACGCGGGCGGGCCGCCCTGACCACCGCCGCAGTCCCGGCCCGCCCGGACCCAAACCCCGGGCCCGTCCCGTGGCCCGTGCTGTGCCGGGCTGATGCCGTGCCCCGGGCCCTGCCATGCTGTGCCCCGTGCTGCGCCGGGCCAGTGTGCGCGACCTGACACAGCCTCACCTGATTTGCCGCCGAAACTGCCCTGACCTGCGGAAATAACTTCCGTCGGAGCGGAGGGATCCCTTCCGGAGCACTAGCATGCGCAGCGGATGCCGCCCGGCGGCCTGCCGGCGGCGAGGCACAGAAGGACGTGATCCCTCATGGGCGTTTCCAGCTGGTTGGTCCTCGGCGACGAGGACCCGGAGCACGGGCTCGTCGAGGCGGCGGGGCAGGCCGGGCTGGTCGCCCAGCTGCGGCCGCTGATCCGGGAGTTGAGCAAGCCGGGCGACCTGGTCTTCGACCCGTTCGCCGGCTGGGGCACCACGCTGGTGGCCGCCGCGGTCGAGGGCCGCCGCGGCTTCGGCATCGAGGTCGACGCCGAGCGCGCCGAGGAGGCCCGCGGCTGGCTGAAGAAGTACGACGGCCAGGAGCTGCACACCGGTGACGCCCGCAAGCCCCCGCTGGCGGCGGGCTCGGTCGACCTGGTGCTCTGCGACCTGCCGTACTTCGGCACCAACCTCAACACCGACGCCACCCCTGGCGAGGGCCAGTTCTACGCCCTGCGCGAGTACGACGCCTACCTGGACGCCCTCGACGAGGCCTTCGCCGCCATCGCCGAGACCATGCGCCAGGGCGCCCACGCGGTGATAGCCGTGCAGAACCGCCGGATCGACGGCCGGTTCGTCCCGCTCGCCTGGGATGCCGCCCGGGTGCTCGGCCGCCACCTGACCCTCGGTGACGAGCGCATCCACCTCTACCCGCGCCCGGCCTCCGGCGACGACCCGATGCTCACCAACCGCTCGCACGAGTACCTGCTGATGGCCACCAAGGCCTGACCCAGCGGAAGGGGGCGTGCGGTCCGAGAACCGCACGCCCCCAAGCAACTTCAGACCTCCGCCAGCTCCAGCCCCGCGAGGAACCACTCCTCCAGCTCCGCCAGCCGCTCCCGGCACTGCGCCTGGTCGTCCCCGCACACCAGCGCGGTGAGCAGGAAGTCCGCCGAGAATCCCGCCGTCCTCATCACCGTCCCCGGCGAGACGAAGACCTGGTACTTGGTCACCCACGGGAACGGCGGCTCGCCCTCCGGCACCGCCAGCACCCGGCCCGGCCGCTTCATCAGCACCAGCTGCCCCGACATCTGCCGCGGCAGCGCCCGCTCGGCGCCGACCGACTCCGGCAGCGGCAGGCCCAGCTGCGCCCGCACCCAGGCCGCACTCGGATCGAAGTCGAACATGGTGCGGACGATGTCGCGGATGAGCGCGCCACCCGTGCGGCAGGCCACCTCGCAGAGCACCAGCTCGTCCTCGGGCGTGTGGAACACCTCGGCGTGGAACGCGTACTCCTGCGGCCCGCCGAGCGCGTCCAGCGAGCGCTCGGTGAACTCGATCAGCCGGTGCGCCAGCGGGTCGTCCAGGTCGAGGGTCAGGTCCAGGCGGGGCCCCGTGTCGGTGGCGTAGCTGGCCAGCGTGTACTGGTACTGCGAGGGCCAGGCCGCCACCACCTTGCCGTCCACCACCAGCCCGTCGACGTGGCACATCGAGCCGGGCACGAAGGCCTCGACGATCAGGTTCGGCTGGTACGGCCCGTACAGGTCGAAGCCCTCGGCCAGGTAGGCGTCCAGCTCCTGCTCCGAGTGCAGGATGTGCAGGCCCACCGAGCCCGCGCTGTCCCGCGGCTTCACCACCACGGGGTAGCCGTGCTCCGCCACGAACCCGAGCAGCTCGGTGGCCGACTCCAGCGTCCGGTACGGCGCCACCGGCACCCCGGCGGCGGCGACCTGCTGCTTCATCACGACCTTGTCGCGGAAGGGCCGCACGGTGTCCGTCCGCTGGCCGGGCAGCCCCAGGATCTCCCGCAGCTGGGCGGCCCGCTGCAGGTCCAGCTCCTGACAGGCGATCACGTACCGGATGTCGTACTCCTCGGCGAGGCGGAGCGCCAGCTCCTCCAGCTCGCCGCTGGTCTCGTACCCGTCGACCGCGAACGATCGGGTGAAGACCTCGCCGTCCGGCGGCAGCTGCTCGGCGACCAGCGCCAGGTGGTCCCGGGAGGCGATCAGCAGCTTGTCGCCGTCGTAGTCGGCGAGCCACTCGCCGTACGGGGTGCCGTCCAGCGAGCCCCGGTGGTGCAGCACAAGTACGGTCATCTCAGCTCTCCTCGGCCTCGGAGCGGGCCGGCACCGGGGCGAGCCCGGCCTGCGCGCGGGCCAGCGCCCGGGCGGAGTGGGCCGCCGGGTCGTAACGGACGTCGTGCACCAGCCAGTTCTCGCCCGAGCGGACGGCGGTGACGCTGTACGGGTGGCCGGCGTCGACCGGCAGCGCCGCCTCCACGGCCGCCGCCAGGCAGGCCGGCGCGGGCGCGGGCTCGGCGAGCGGCTCGACGGTCAGGCTCGGCACCAGGCCCGGGTCCTCCGGCAGGACGGGCCCGGCGGCGAAGGCGCGCAGCGCCGCCCGGTCACCGAGCTCGGCGAGCACCGCCCTCCGGTCGCCGCGCCGGGGCCGTACCGCCAGCGGGTAGCCCCACTTGTGGGCCCACCAGTAGAGGTCGGACACCCGGCGGACCGCCGCCCGCCGGGCCACCGGCACGCCCGCCGCGAGCAGCACGGCCTGCGCCTCCATCGCGTCGGCCAACGGCAGCGCGGCGGCCCGGCCCTGGCCGAGCAGGCCCAGGTGGTCGCGCAGGCCGCCGGCCCGCAGCTGGTCACCGGGGGCCAGCGCGACCAGGGCGGAGACCTGGCAGCGGCTGGCCAGGTCGAGCACCGCGCGCTCGGCCTCGGCGCTCCGCTCGTACCGCTCGACCACCCGGATCTCGGCGTAGCCGGGGTGGTCCACCGGCGTACCGGTGACCAGGCGCAGCGGCAGGCCGGCGTCGGAGAGCCAGGCGGGGTAGTCGGCCGCGTGGCGGCCGTCCGGATCGAGTACCACCAGGCTCATCGGGTCTCGCCCTCCAGACGGATCGTCAGGACCGTCCCGACCAGCTCCTCGCAGAGCCGCACCGCCTCGTCGGTGTCGGGGGCGGTGACGGCCAGCAGGCCGAGCCGGTCCCAGTTGTCCTCGGCCGCGCGGATCACCGAACCGGCCCGGGCGGCCAGGTCGAAGGCCAGCACCGCCGGGTGGGCGCGCAGCTCCTCGACCCCGCTGATCTCCGCCACCCGGCCGGGCCGGCTGAGCACGCCGCGCACGGCGCCCGCGCCGACCGGCTTCGGCCGCTCGGCGAGCGGCTCGACCAGGCGGAACGGCCAGGCCAGCGCGTAGCGGGTGAGGTCGATGCCGTAGGAGGCCTGCACCAGCTCGGGGATGCGGTCGCCGCCGAGGCGGTTGTGGCCCTCGATGATCAGCGGACCGCGCGAGGAGAGCCGCAGCTCGGTGTGGCTCGGCCCGTCCTTGATGCCGATCGCGTCCAGGAACTCACTTACCGCCGCCTCGATGCTCTCCTCCTGCGCGGGCGTCAGCCGGGCGGGCTGGGCGTGGCCGAGCTCGACGAAGTGGTCGCCGTGGGTCAGCTTCTCGGTGATCGCGACCACGATGTGCCGCCCGGCGAAACTGAAGCCCTCGATGGAGAACTCGGGGCCGTCGATGTACTGCTCCATCAGGAACTCGGCGACTTCGTAGAGGGTGCTGCCGCGGTTCATGCCGTCCTCGCGGGCCTTGGCCACCCGCTCCCAGGTCAGGTCCACCTCCGCCGGCCCGCCCACCTTGAAGATGGCGAACCCGGCGGTGAGGTCGATCGGCTTCACCACGAACGGGTAGCCGTGCCGCTCGCCGAACTCGGCCAGGCTCGCCCTGTCGGTGAGCTTGGCGGCGGCGACCGTCGGGGCGCCGACGGCGGTCAGGTGCTGACGCATCGCCAGCTTGTCGCGCAGCAGCCGGGCCGGCTCGTGGCCGGTGCCGCCGAGGCCGAACATGTCGTTGATCCGGCCGGCGGGCTCCAGGCCCGGCTCGGTGAGCGAGAGGGCGGCGGCGAAGTTCCAGATGGTGTGGGCGGCCCGGGCCAGCGGCTCGAGCACGGCCCAGTCGGTGTAGTCGGCGATCAGCGTGACGTCGGCGAGGCGGGCCTGCTCGGGCTCGAACTTCTCCTTGTGCTGGATCAGCACGACGTTCAGGCCCAGGCTCTTGGCGATCCGCACCGGCTCGGTCTGGTGGCCGATCAGCAGCAGGGTCTTCGCCGGGTCCATCGGGCCCGCGGCGGCGGTGTTGATCGCGTTGAGCAGCTCGGAGCCGGTCTCCACCCGCAGCACCGCTTTGGCCTCGGCGATCAGCCGGTCCGCCTCGGCGTGGTCGGCCGCCGACACGACCAGGTTGCCGTGGCGGCTGGAGGAGTGCCGGGTGTGCGGCAGCGAGTCGCCCACCGCGTAGGGGAACTTGACCTCCCGCACGTACTCCAGGGCCGTCAGCTCGTCCAGGCCCTCGACCTTGGTGACGGGCCCGGGCCGGAACTCGAAGAAGGAGATCGCGCCGACCCCGGTGGCCTTGGCCGGGGTGACGGTCCGTCCGGCGAGCTGCTCGAAGATCGCGCCCTCGATGTCGAAGCCGGAGGCCAGCCGGATCAGCGCCGGGATGCGGTCGCCGCCCAGGCGCGCCTGGGACTCCACGATCCGGGGGCCCTCGGCGGTGAGGATGACCTCGGTGTGCGCCGGGCCGAAGCGGTAGCCGGCCGCGTCGAGCACGGCCGTCACCAGCTCGGTGACCGCCAGTTCGTCCGCCTCGGGCAGCTCGGCGGGGAAGACGTGCCCGGTCTCCACGAAGTCGGCGTTCTTGCGCTTGGCGGTGATGCCCACCACCTGGTGGTTGCCGCGCTCGCTGAGCGTCTCGACGCTGAACTCCGGGCCCCGCAGGTACTCCTCGACCAGCACCGGCCCCCGGTGGCCGAGCTGCGCGACCGAGTCCTGCCAGGCGGCCAGCTCGGCCTCGTCCCGCACCAGGCGGACGGCGAGGGAGCCCTGCAGATCGGTCGGCTTGACCACGGCGGGGTAGCCGAAGTCCGCGACCACGGCCGAGGCGGAGGCCGCCGAGGCCGCCAGCGCGGTGCGGACGGGGGAGAGGCCGTGGGCGGCGAGCAGCTCGCGCAGCGCGGCCTTGTCGTTGAGCAGGTGCAGCGCCTGCGGCGGGTTGACCGCCAGGCCGAGCGCGGCCGCCTCCTCGGCGGTGGCCACCATGGTCGCCTCCTCGCCCAGGTGCAGCACGTGGGCGACGTCGTGGGCGAGCGCGGTCTCCCGGACGGCGCGGCGCAGCGCCTGCTCGTCGGAGAAGTCGACGTAGAGCATCTCCTCGGCGTGCTGCTCGACCGTCGCCAGGTAGGAGGCGGGCTGCAGGGTCGGGTCCCAGATCGACCAGACCCGGAAGCCGAGCTCGACGGCCCGCTCCACGAACTGGCTGTAGGGCTGGACCATCAGCAGACGGTTGTTGCGGGGCGTCCGGCCGCTGCCGGGCTCGTACTCCTGCGGGATCCCGGGGTTGTTCGTCACTGCTCGCCTTCCCAATCCATGGTGGGCATCCGGTTGTCGACAAGGGCTTGCGGCGCGTGCGCCCGTGCGCCCTTGGGCACGTCGGTCATCACCAGGGCGGTCGCGCCGATCAGCGCGTCGTCGCCGATGGTGATCGGCCCGAGCAGAGTGGCGGCGGCGCCCACCGTGACGCCGTTGCCCAGCTTGGGGTGCCGGCGCTCGCCCGACTCGCGGGCGCGGTCGTTCCACCACCCGAGGGAGCCGAGGGTGACTTGGTGGAAGACCGACACGTCGTCACCGATCACGGCGGTCTCGCCGATCACCGTGCCGGCGCCGTGGTCGATGAAGAAGCGGCGCCCGATCTCGGCCCCCGGGTGGATCTCCACCCCGCCGCTGAGCACCTTGGTCAGGGCGGAGACGGCCCGCGCCGAGCGGCGGCGCCCGGCGCGGTGGAGCGCGTGGCCCACCCGGTGGCCGGCCACCACCAGCGCCGTCGGGTGCAGCAGCGCCTCGGCCCGCCCGGTCACCGACGGGTCGCGGGCCACGATCACGTCGAGGGTCTCCAGCGCACCCCGGTAGGCCGAGCGCAGGGCGGCCCGGGTGGTCCTCATAGGGCGGCCTCCAGCTGCGGCGTACGGGCGGTGCGGGTGGCCTGCAGACGGAACAGGTGGCGGTAGAGGTGGATCGAGCCGGCTCCGAAGGCGGCGAACAGTGCCGCCATGACCCACCGGGAGGCCACCGAGGAGAGGATCACCGAGAGCGAGCCGACCAGGTAGCCCAGCCGCACGTGCAGTCCGTAGGCCGCCATGTACTTGGTCCGGGCCTCGGCCGGCACCAGGTCGGCCAGGAGCGCCTGGTTGACCGGCAGCGCGGCGATCTCGCCGAAGGTCACCACGAAGGTGGCCAGGATCAGCGCCCAGGCGCTCGAGCTGACGGCCCAGACCAGGTAGCCGAGGGTGAAGACGGAGATGCCGACCACCATCCGCAGCTGGTTGTCGTACCGGCTGAGCAGCCTGCCCACCCACAGGGCGCAGGCCACGATCAGCAGGGTGTTGACTGCGCGAAGGATGCCGAGCACGTTGACGCCGTCGACGTCCACCGTCCAGGAGCCGAGGCTGATCAGGCGCTGCGCGGGGAAGTCCGAGCCGAGCCGCACCGCGATCGAGGAGGAGATCTGCACCTCGACGCACCAGACCAGCAGCGCCGCCAGGATCAGCCGCAGGAACACCCGGTCGCGGGCCACCGAGACGTAGCCCACCAGCGCGGAGCGCACCCCGCGCGGGTTGGCGGCGGCCTCCGGCGGGGCGGTCTCGCTCAGCGCGAGCAGGGTCACCAGGAAGATGCCGAGCGTCGAGCAGGAGGCGGCGAGGAGCAGCTGGAAGAAGTACCCGTCGTAGAGGATGCCGCCGACCAGCGAGCCGAACATGAACGCCAGGTTCACCACCCAGTAGTTGACGGTGTAGACCGTGGTCCGCGACTCCGGGGTGGAGACGTCCACGATCATCGCCTCGTTGGCGGGCAGCGCCACGCCCGCCGAGCAGGTGGCGGTCAGGTAGAGCAGGTAGGTGGCCGGCCCGGAGTGCGTCAGCGGGGAGTTGACCACCGCCAGGCCCACGAAGGAGAGGAAGGCGCCCGCCTCACCGGCCATCAGCACCCGGCGGCGGCCGTAGACGTCCGAGAGGTGACCGCCGACCAGGTTGCAGGCGACGGTGGCGAGCGCCACCACCAGGGTCATCAGACCGGCGGTGGCCGCGCCGTAGAGCCGGGAGAAGTGGATGACCATCAGCGGCACGAGCATGATGTCGAAGAACCGCTGGAAGAAGCCGACCCCGATCCGCAGCCGCAGGTTGGGGTGCAGTTCCCGGAAGCTCACGCGCCTTCCTCCGCGGCGGGCCACCAGCTGAGGTAGCGCTCGCCGCTGTCGGGGAAGACGGTGACCACGGTCAGGCCGCAGACGTCCCGGCGGCGGGCCAGCTGCAGGCAGCCGAAGGCGGCGGCGCCGGACGAGATGCCGACCAGTAGGCCGGTGCGGGCGGCGATGGCGCGGGTGGTCGCGGCGGCGTCGGCGTCCGAGACTGCGATCACCTCGTCGATCACCGAGAGGTCGGTGACGGGGCTGATGAAGCCGCCGTTGAGCCCGGGGATGCGGTGCGGGCCCGGCTCGCCGCCCGACAGCAGCGCCGAGCCCTCGGGCTCGACGGCCACCACGTGCAGGTCGGGGTTGCGCTCGCGCAGGTAGTGCGCGGTGCCGGTCAGGGTGCCGCCGGTGCCGACCCCGCAGACCAGCACGTCCACCGTGCCGTTGGTGTCCCGCCAGATCTCCGGTCCGGTGGACTCGTAGTGGGCGCGGACGTTGGCCGGGTTCTCGTGCTGGCGGGCGTACCAGGAGTTGGGCAGCTCGGCGTGCAGCTGCTCGGCCCGCTCGACGCAGCCGGTGAAGCCGAGCGCCGGGTCGGTGAAGACCACCTCGGCGCCGAGCATCCGCAGCGTCAGGATGCGCTCGGTGGAGGCGTTCTCGGGCAGCACGATCACACAGGGGTGGTTGCGGGCCGCGGCGAGCGCGGCCAGCGCGATGCCCGTGTTGCCGGAGGTGGCCTCGATGACGGTGGCCCCCGGGGCCAGCTCGCCGGCGGCCTCGGCGGCGCGCAGCATCGACAGCGCGGCCCGGTCCTTGATGCTGGAGAGCGGGTTGGCCGACTCCAGCTTCGCCAGGACGCTCGTGGTCAGCGGCAGGCCCGGCAGGTCCAGCCGCAGCAGGGGGGTGTTGCCGACCAGGTCCTCGAACGAAGTGGCCACGCGGGTGGCCAGTTGGTTGCTCATCGCAGATTCCTCCGTGCGTTCAGCTCACTGTCGCGCTGGCTCAGTCCGAATGCACCGAAATAGGGTCGGCTATCAGGGCCCGCTGATTCCATTACTCTGCCGCGCATTCCGGTCGATGGCCATGCCCGTGGTGGTTCGGGTTACTGCAACTTTGGCCGGATCCGCCTGCAAAATCGGACAGACCTGCCCGTTCTGCCTTGTCAGGCGCCCTTGACTTCCTATTTCCGAAGCATCCGGAACCTGATGAATGCTTGCCAGAATCACCGGACGGAACACATAGTTTCCCCGTCCTACCCAATTTTCTCCTGCGAAAGGAGGGCACAGTGGAGATCCTGTTCGCCGGTAATCCGGATTCGCGGAGTCGGGAGACCCCGGAGCGGATGAGTCTCACCGACCTGCTGATGGAGCAGGTGCACTGCTGTCCTGACGCCACGGCGGTCGAGTACGGCGACAAGAGCCTGACCTTCCGTGAGCTGGCCGAGCGGGCCACCGACCTGGCCGCCCGGCTGCGCGGCCTGGGGGTCGGCGCGGACGACTGCGTCGGCGTCTTCCTCGACCCCTCCCTCGACCTGCCGGTCGGGATCTGGGGGGTGCTCTTCTCCGGCGGTGCCTACCTTCCGCTCTCCCCGGACTACCCCGACGAGCGTCTGCGGTACATGGTCGAGCACTCCCGCGCCTCGGTGATCGTCACCGAGGACGCGCTGCGCGCCCGGCTGGCCGAACTGGCCCCGCCCGGCGTCAGCATCGTCACCCCCGCCGAGCAGGCCTCCCGTGGGGCCCTGGCCGCACCCCAGGCCCGGCCCCGGCCGGAGCACCTGGCCTACGTGATCTACACCTCGGGCTCCACCGGCCGCCCCAAGGGCGTGGCCGTCGAGCACCACAGCATCGTCCGTCAGATGCGCTGGCTCGGCCGGGCCTACGGCCTCGGGCCGGCCACCACCGTGCTGCAGAAGACGCCGATGAGCTTCGACGCCGCCCAGTGGGAGCTGCTCGCCCCCGCCCGGGGCGCGCGCACCGTGATCGGCGCCCCCGGCGTCTACCGCGACCCGGAGGGCCTGGTCGAGGCTGTCCAGCGGCACGGCGTGACGGCCCTGCAGTGCGTCCCGACCCTGCTGCGCGCCCTCCTGGACACCGACAGGCTGGCCGAGTGCGGCTCGCTCACCCAGGTGTTCTGCGGCGGCGAGGCGCTGCCGCGCCAACTGGCCGCGTGCTTCCTGGAGACGCTGCCCAAGGCCGAGCTGGTCAACCTGTACGGCCCCACCGAGTGCACCATCAACGCCTCGGCGCACACGGTCGACCCGGCGGAGGTGGCCGAGGGCCCGTTCGCCATCGCGATCGGCACCCCGGTGGACGGCACGGCGTACCACGTCCTGGACGAGCAGCTGCGGCCCGTCGCGCACGGCGAGGTCGGCGAGCTGTACATCAGCGGGGTGCAGGTGGCGCGGGGGTACCTGCACCGGGACGACCTGACGGCCGAGCGCTTCCTGCCCAACCCCTACTCCGAGGACCCGGCGCACGACCGCCTCTACCGCACCGGCGACCTGGCGAGCTGGAACGCCGACGGCAGCGCCCAGTTCGCCGGCCGGGTGGACCGGCAGGTCAAGCTGCGGGGTTACCGGGTCGAGCTGGACGAGATCCGGCTGGCGATCGAGGCCCACGACTGGGTGAAGAACGCCGCCGTGGTGGTCCGGGACGACCCGGCCACCGGGTACCAGAACGTCATCGCCTGCGTGGAACTCAGCCCGCGCGAGGCCGCGTTGATGGACCAGGGCAACCACGGCTCGCACCACGTCTCCAAGGCCAGCCGCCTGCAGGTGCGCGCCCAGCTGGCCGGTGGCGGCTGCCGCGAGGAGGGCGAGCTGGCCGGGCGCCCCTCGCTCGACCTGCCCGGCGCCGATCCCACCGAGGAGCAGCGCCGCCGCGCCTTCGCCCGCAAGACCTACCGCTTCTACGAGGGCGGCGACGTCACCGAGGCCGATCTGCTCGCCCTGCTGGCCCGCCGCACCGCCGGCGCCGCCGCCCGCCGCCCCGCCGAGCTCACGCTGCCCGAACTCGGCGAACTGCTGCGGTACTTCGGCCCGTACCCGAGCCAGGAGCGGCTGCTGCCGAAGTACGCCTACGCCTCGCCCGGCTCGCTCTACGCCGCCCAGCTCTACCTGGAGACCGATGGCGTGGCGGGCCTGGCCCCCGGCTTCTACTACCACCATCCGGTCGAGCACCGCCTGGTCCTGGTCGGCCCCCGCGCGGGCGGCGAGGAGGGGCTGCTGCGGTTCCACTTCCTCGGCAAGCGCCGGGCGATCGAGCCGGTCTACCGCAACAACGTCCAGGAGGTCCTGGAGATCGAGGCCGGCCACATGGTCGGCCTGCTCGAGGAGATCCTCCCGGCCCACGGCCTGGACGTCCGGGCGAGCGAGCACCGGCCGTCCGCCATGGACTCGTTGGACTGCGCGGCGGAGGACTACTACCTCGGCGCCTTCGAGCTGGTGCCGTGGAGCGCCGAGCGCCCCGGACTGCCGGCCGACCTCTACGTCCAGGCCCACCCGGGCGGCGTCACCGGCCTGCCCGCCGGGCAGTACCGGTACACCGGCGGCGGGCTGCAGCGGATCGGCGAGGAGCTGGTGCTCAAGCGGCACGTCATCGCCATCAACCAGCAGGTGTACGAGCGGGCCGGCTTCGGCATCACCGTGGTCGGCCGCACCGACCAGCCGTGGCGGGCCTACCTCGACCTCGGCCGGGCCCAGCAGCGGCTGATGATGAACGACACCGGCCTCGGCTTCATGGCCTCCGGCTACAGCTCCAAGACCGGCAACGACCTGCCCGCCGCCCAGCGGATGGCCGGCGTGCTGGCCGAGCGCGGGCTGCCGACCGGGCCGATGTACTTCTTCGTCGGCGGCGCCGTCAGCGCCGAGCAGCAGGCCCACCAGGGCATGCACGAGGACACCGTGCACATGCAGGGCCCGGCCGAGATGATCAAGGTGGACCTGGTCAACCTGCTGCCGGACTACATGGTGCCCAACCGCGTCGTGGTGATGGACCGGCTGCCGCTCACGGCCAACGGCAAGGTCGACCTCAAGGCCCTGGAGGCCGCTCCCGAGACGGAGGTCTCGGCGGCCGACCGGCCCTACCTCGCCCCGCGCACCACCACCGAGCGCCGCATCCGCGACCTGTGGAAGCAGGCGATGAAGCGCGAGACCGCCTCGGTGCGGGACGACTTCTTCGAGTGCGGCGGCAACTCGCTGATCGCGGTCAGCCTGGTCAACCGGATCAACCGGGAGTTCGGCAGCGCGCTGCCGCTCCAGGTGGTGTTCGATGCGCCGACCATCGAGGAGCTCGCCAAGCAGGTGGACGGCGAGCGCGGCGAGGCGGCCTCCCGGATGGTGCCGCTGCGCGCCGAGGGCTCCGGCCGCCCGCTGTTCTGCTGGCCGGGCCTGGGCGGCTACCCGATGAACCTGCGCCTGCTGGCCGGCAAGCTGGAGGAGGACCGCCCCTTCTACGGCGTTCAGGCGCACGGCATCAACGAAGGGGAGCAGCCCTACCTCACCATCGCCGAGATGGCCGCCGCCGACATCGCCGTGCTGCGCGAGATCCAGCCCGAGGGCCCCTACACCCTGTGGGGGTACTCCTTCGGCGCCCGGGTCGCCTTCGAGGCAGCCCACCAGCTGGAGCAGGCGGGCCAGCAGGTCGAGCAGCTCTTCCTGATCGCCCCCGGCTCACCCAAGCTGAGCTCCGGTGACAGCGGTACGGAGCGCCGGGACGACTCGGTCTTCACCGACCCGGCCTTCGTCACCATCCTGTTCTCGGTCTTCGGCGGCAGCGTCACCTGCCCCAAGCTGGCGGACTGCCTGGCGGCCACCAAGGACGAGGCGAGCTTCACCGAGCACATGGTCGGCTCCTTCGAGGGCCTGGAGCCGGAGCTGGTCTCCCGGATCATCAACGTCGTCCGGCAGACCTACGAGTTCACCTACCGCTTCACCGAGCTGCAGTCCCGCACGGTGCAGGCCCCGGTGACGGTGCTCAAGGCCCAGGGCGACGACTACTCCTTCATCGAGGGCGCCACCGGCTACTCCGCCCTGGCACCGACCGTGGTCGACCTGGAGGCCGACCACTACGCCATCCTGCGTGACCCGGGCATCAACGCCCTGGTCAAGAGCATCCGCCAGTGCCTGGCCGCCGCCCGCGGCTGACACCCACTCAGACAAGGACCGTCCCGTGCCCCACGTGAGCATCAAGCACTTCCCCGTCGAGGTCACCGAGGAGCAGTCGGCCCGCCTGGTCGCCGCGATCACCGCCGCCGTGACCGAGAACCTCGGCTGTGAGGAGGGCGTCATCTCCATCGCCCTGGAGCCCGTCGACCCCGCCGACTGGCAGGACCAGGTCTACACCCCGGAGATCACCGACCGCCGCCACCTGCTGCGCAAGCTGCCCAACTACTGAGTCCCAGGGCGGGGTGGTGACCACCCCGCCCTGATCCGTTCAGCCGGTTACGGGCACCAGCTGCCCGTACGCGAGCAGCGGGCCGTCCTCGTCAAGCGGGGCGACGGCGGCCACGTACCCGTCCGGGCGGACCATGATCCGCCCGCCGTGCGGCAGCCCGTACCGCTCGGCGGCCGCACCGGTTGGGTCGGCGACCACGGCGTGGTAGCCCTCGACGGGCCGCCCGTCGGTGTTCACCAGGACCTGCCGGGCGCCGGTGGCGGCCGGCGCCGCCGCGCCGCCCGGCGCGACGGTCAGCAGCACGTGCCCCGTCCCCTCGGCCAGGGTGGCGCTCAACTCGGCCGAGGCATAGGGCAGATGGTCGCCGCCGGTGAGCCGACGGCGACCGGGGGAGGGGACCACCAGCGGGCTGCCCCGGTAGGCGAGGGCGGTCTCCTCCGTCCGGTCGGCCATCGCGTGGCGCACCGGCGCGAGCGCGGTCAGAGCGTGCAGCGCGCCGTTGCGCACCTTCTGCGCGACCGGGTTGGTCAGGGTGGCGACCTTGGTGAGCGCGGTGGTGAAGCGGATCACCTGCTCGCCGACCGGGTGGCGCTCGGCGTGGTAGCTCGTCAGCAGGCCGGAGTCGGGTGCCAGGCCCGCGCGGGCGGCGAGGGCGAGCTTCCAGCCCAGGTTGAAGGCGTCCTGGATCCCGGTGTTCATGCCCTGGCCGCCCGCCGGGCTGTGCACGTGGGCGGCGTCCCCTGCCAGGAAGACCCGGCCCACCCGGTACTGCGGCACCTGGGCGTGCCGGACTTCGAAGGTGGTCAGCCAGTGCGAACCGGTGATGCGCAGCCGCCCGCACCGCGCGTCGGCGACTTGCTGCAGCCACTCCTGACTGGCGGTCGCCTGCTCCTCCCGGTCGATCTGGGCGATCAGCCGCAGCCGTTGACCGGCCATCGGGAAGACCAGCAGCGGGCCGTCGTGCGGCGAGAAGAAGGTGTACATGGTGTGCGGGTCGAAGTCGTGGGTCGCCGCGACGTCGCCCATCAGGAACTTCTCGCCCTTGAACGACCCCTCCAGCTTGCTGCCGATCAGGTGCCGGACGTCGCTGTGACCGCCGTCGGCCCCGACCAGCCAGGCGGCCCCGGCCGTCTCCTCGCGCCCGTCCGGGTGCTGAAGCCGGGCCCGGACGCCGGCTTCGTCCTGCTCCAGCCCGGTGAGCGTGACACCGCGCTCGACGGTGACGCCGTGCCGGGCCAGCGCGGCGGTGAGGATGCGCTCGGTGTCGGTCTGGGCGATGGTCACCGAGTACGGGTACGGGCTGTCCACCAGCGCGAGCTCGATCCGCCCGGCGGTCCGGCCGCCGCTGTGCAGCTCCATCGCATCGGTGCACACACCCGCCGTGATGATCTCCTCGACCACCCCGACCCGCTCCAGCATCTCCAGGCTGCGAGCGTGCACCAGGATCGCGCGCGACTGGTCGGTCGGCTCCGCGAGCCGGTCGACGACCCGCACGGGCACCCCCCGTCGGGCTAACTCTCCCGCGACGGTGAGTCCGACGGGTCCGGCGCCTATGACGATGATCGGTTCTCTCACCAATGGTCCTTCGGTAGACGTTCGGGCCGCACCGTCAAGTGCGGTCGGCGGGCAGCATATCCGCTTCAGGTTGCCCACGAACGAACGGGGGGCGGTGATCTGACGGTCCGGCGGCGCCGGGCAGCAGGGCGGCGGGCAGCAGCCCGAGCCCGGCAAGGGCGGCGGTGGCGAGCAGCGGTGCCCGGACCCCGCCGCCGAGCAGCGAGGCGCTGGAGGCGAGCGCGATGCCGAGGGTGGGGCCGATGTTCATCGCGGTCTGCTTGAGCCCGCCCACCACGCCCGCGTAGCCGGGAGGCGCCTCGGCGACCACGGCGCCGGTGGCTGTCACATGACGGCGGCGAACCCTGCGCCCAGCAGCGCGAACACCGCCCCGACGGCGAGCGGTCCGCCCGCCGGGCCGACTGCGGCCAGGCCTGCCACGCCCGTCGTGACCAGCACGGACCCGGTGCAGGCGGTCCGCCGTGGCCCGTGCCGGCGCAGCGCCACGGCCGCCAACGGCGAGCCGAGCACCATCAGCGCGGTGAGCGGCAGCACCTGGAGGCCGGCGGCGAGCGGCCCGAGGCCCCGCACGCTCTGGAGCAGGAAGGTGCCGAGGAAGAGCGCGCCGAACATGCCGCCGCCGGTGACCAGCAGCAGCGCCGTCGCGGCGAGCACCGGACGGGAGCGGGCCACCGCGCGGGGCACCACCGGGTGGCCCGTCCGCCGCTGGTGCACCACCAGAGCGGCCGCCCCGGCGGCGAACGCCGGCACCGAGAGGGCGGACCAGCCGTGGGCCGGCCCGCTCACCAAGGCGTGCACCAGCGCGGCCAGGGTGCCCGCCAGCAGCACCGGCCCGGCGAACCCGAGCCGGCCGGTGCCGCGGGGTGAGGGCACCCGCACCGCCAGGGTGAGCAGCGCCAGCACCAGCACCACCGGTACGTTCACCAGGAACACCGCCCGCCAGCCGAAGCCGGCCACCAGCAGGCCGCCGAGCAGCGGCCCGGCCCCCGCCGCGAGCGCGATCCCGGCGGTGCGGACCGCCACCGCCCGTCCGACGTCCGGATAGGCGAGCCGCAGCAGGGCCAGCGTGGCGGGCTGCAGCAGCGCGCCGAAAGCGCCCTGGGCGGCGCGCAGGCCGATCACCCAGCCGACCGAGGAGGCGAGCGCGATCCCGGCCGAGGCCGCGCCGAACCCGAGCAGACCGGCCGTCAGCAGCCGGGCGTGCCCGTACCGGTCGCCGAGCCGCCCGGCCGGTACCAGGAGCGAGGCGACCGCGAGCAGGTACGCCGTACTGGTCCACTGCACCTGCCCGACACTCGCGCCGAACTCCCGCAGCAGGGCCGGCTGGGCGGTGAGCAGCGCGGTGCCGTCCAGGGCCACCACCATCGCGCCGCCCGCGCTGACCATCAGCGGCAGCCGCCGACGCCACGTCACCGCGCAGACCCCAGGTGGGCGTCGAGCACCGTGCCGACCAGGGTGTCGAGCCCGGTCTCGGGACCGAGCACCAGCGGCAGGCTGTCCCAGGCCCAGAGCTGGGCCAGGCCGTGCAGCCCGGCCCAGAGCGCGGCGGCGGTCACCCGTGGCGCGGGGTCCGCGGCCCGGTGGGCGCCCACCAGTTCGGTCAGCAGCCCGAACAGCGGCAGTGTCGCGTCGCGCAGCCGCCCCTGCCCGCTCGCCGCCCCGGCCCCCGCCAGCAGCTCGTGGCGGAACATCAGCTCGAACATGCCACGGCACTCCACCGCGTACCCGACGTACACCCGCGCCAGCGCCGCCAGCCGTTCGCGGGGCGCCGCCGCCGCGTCGTCCGCCGCCGCGAACCGCGCGGCCAGTTCGCCGAAGCCGCGCCGGGCGATCGCGGAGAGCAGCGCGTGGTGGGTGGGGAAGTACCGCCGGGGCGCGCCGTGGGAGACGCCTGCCCGCCGGGCGATCTCGCGTAGCCCGAGGGCGCCGGGCCCCTCGGTCTTGACCAGCTCCACACCGACGTCGACCAGGCGCTCTTGCAGGGAGGGATCGGATTCCATGAGGACACTGTCTACCGGACATTCGTAGACACTGTCTACTCGCCTCCGTCCGGTGATTTCCCGTGCACGCCCGGTGACACCCAACTCCACGGTCAGTAGGGTCATTTGGGCATCAAAGCGACAGAGGGGAGAGCAAAGGTGGACCGCTGGCTGGTGACGGGGTGTTCCTCGGGGCTCGGCAAGGCGCTGGCCGCCGCCGTGGCGGAGGCGGGCGGGCAGGTGGTGGCGACGGCCCGCAAGACCGCCGCGCTGGACGAGCTGGTGCGGCGGTGGCCGGGCCGGATCAGACCGGTCGCGCTCGACGTCCGGGACGCCGAGCAGTGCGCGGAGGCCGTCCGGACCGCCGCCGAGCTGCTCGGCGGCATCGACGTGCTGGTCAACAACGCGGGCAACGGCGTGTTCGGCGCGGTCGAGGAGGTCTCGGACGCCGAACTGCGCGACCAGCTCGAGACCCTGGTGGTGGGCCCCTGGCGGCTGGCCCGGCTGGTCCTGCCGCTGATGCGCGCCCAGCGCGGCGGACACATCGTCAACGTGTCCTCGCTGGCCGGGCGGATGTCCTTCCCGGGCCTGGCCGCCTACGTCACCGGCAAGTACGCCCTGGAGGGCATGAGCCAGGCCCTCGCGGCGGAGGCCGCCCCGCAGGGCGTCAAGGTCACCGTGATGGAGCCGGCCGGGTACGCCACCCGCTACGGTACGGCGCTCGCCGAGTCGGCCGTCCGGCTGCCGGCCTACGCGGGCCTGCTCGACGAGGCGCTCGGCGCCTTCCGCACGATGGAGAGCATGCCGGGCCTCGGCCGTGCCGAGGACTTCGCCGCCTCCGTCCTCCACGTGGTACGCGCCGAGGGCCCGACCCCGCTACGGGTCCCGGTCGGCCCCGGCGCCTACGACTACCTGGCCGCGGCCGAGCAGGCGGCCCGGGAGGAGCTGGCCACAGCCCGCACCCTCACCGAGCCGGGGTCGTAGGCGCCCTGGGGCGTCTCAGTCTCAGGCGAACAGCTCCGCGCGGTCCTCGCCGAGGTGGGCCCGGAGGGTGTTCAGGGCACGCAGGCTCTGGGTCTTCACCACGGAGATGCTCACCCCCACCATCTCGGCGGTGGCCTCGATGCTGTGGTCCTCCCAGTACCGCAGCAGCACGATCGCCCGGTCCCTGGGGGAGAGCAGCGCCAGGGCGTCGACCAGGGTCAGCCGGATGTCGGCCGAGACCGACTCGTGCACGGTGTCCGGGATCCGGTCGGGGATCCGGTCGACGGCCACCTCGCCGCTGCTGCGCAGGCGCTTGTGGTCGAGCAGGCTGTTGAGCAGCACCTTGCGGGCGTAGCCGAACGGGTCGAGATCCCGGCGGGTGATCCGGGGCCAGGCCAGGTACATCTTGGTCAGCGTGGTCTGGGTGAGGTCCTGCGCCAGGTGCCAGTCGCGGCACATCAGGTAGGCGATCTGGCGCAGGCGGACCGCGCCGGCCTCCGCGAAGGCGGTGAACTCTTCTTCTCTGCGCACCAGTTGTTCCCCGATCGTGCGTGTCTTGAGATTCCGGAAAGCATGGGGGCCGCGGCCCCGGAGAGTCCGGGGCCGCGGCGGTGGCAGGTCAGTAGATCTGCGGGAGGGAGGGGAAGCGGGCGGCCGCGGCCGCCCCCTGGGCGGGCGTCATCATGTCGTGGAACGCGGGGTTCCCGGCCAGGTCGGCCGCCTGCTCCTCGGTCAGCGGCACCACGCCCGGCTTGTTGGCCTTGCCGTCCCAGGCCAGGCAGCTGGCCATCTGCACGGTGACGTCGGTGCCGTCGGCGTGCCGGACGGAGACCAGGGTGTTCTGGATGCAGTTGTCCGAGACGTGGTCGACCCGGACTTCCTGGCCGTACTTGTCCAGGCGGCAGCCGGTGTCCGCGGTGCACTTGCCGGTGGGGTTGGCGGTGCCGACGAAGATCCGCATCATGCCGAGGCCCTTGGCGGTGTGCACGTTGACCTGGGCGACCGGGGACTCCGTGCCGTACTGCCCGTGGGCCTCGGCGAAGTTGTTCGCGGCGTAGTCGCTGGTCGTGATGCCCGCCGGGAGCGCGTCGAGCACGGTCGCGAGCACGGCCGCGCCGCTGACGTGGACCTGGTCGCCGGACGGCGAGGCCGTCGGTGACGGGCTCGCGGTGGCGGTCGCGGCCTTCGGTGACGGGCTCGCGGTGGCGGTCGCGGCCGGCGTGCCACCGGCCGCCGCGCCCGCGAGCTCTCCCTTGCCGCCGGTGCCGTGCAGCTGACCGCCGAACAGCACCGCGACGGCGGTCAGGGCCAGCGCCGACCCGGCCACCTGGCCGACCGAGCGGACCCGGCGGGCCCGGCGGCCCTTCCGGGTGGCCTCCGCGACCAGGTCACCCAGGGGCGGCGGCGTCAGGGCGGACAGCTCGTCGCTCAGGTCTGAGCGGAAATCCTTCATGTCTGACTTACCTTCTGTCGTCACTTCGCACGCCGGCCATGCGGACCCGCTCGAACGCGGTTCTGACCTCTACACGGTTGTCAGGACGCGCGAGGTGACAGGCGGATGCGGCCGTTATCCGAACGTGACCGTTCCGTGTCCGCCCCGGGGCTCATGTCCCGTGGGGGCGGGTCGCGTCGAGGCCCCCGCGCGGTTGATGATGATCGACATGACCATCTCCCCCCACGGACCGCGCCACCTCGGCAACGACGCCCAGCTCTTCGCCCTGGCCCTGCTCAAGGCCCGCGCCGGGGCCGCCTCCCCCGAGGCGGCGACCGACCCCAGCGCGGAGCTGCTGAGCGCGTACGAGGAGCGGCTCGGCGAGCACGGCATGCGGCTGCTCGCCGTCCACCTGGCCGAACTCACCGTCGAACTGCTGGGCAGCGGTCCGGACACCGTCGCGCGCCTGGAGGCGCTGGAGATGGACCTGCTGACCCGCCAGCAGACCGGCTGACCCGCCTACGGCCGGATGTTGTGGTTGACGTGGAACAGGTTCTCCGGATCGTACGTCCGCTTCAGCTCCACCAGCCGGGTGTAGTTGTCCCGGTAGTTGTCGACGATCCGGCCCTGGTCGTCCCCGTCCATGAAGTTGACGTAGGCACCGGGCGCGGAGTGCGGGGCGAGCGCGTCGTAGTAGCCGCGCACCCAGGCGGTGTTGGCCTCGTTGTCGGCCGGGTCCGGCCAGACCCCGGCGATCACGGTGGCGAAGTTCGCGTCCCGGTAGGAGAAGGCCGTCGCCTCGGGGGCGACGCGGTGACAGGCGCCGTTGACCGGGTAGATGTGGCAGGTCGAGTTGACCACCGGCACCTTCGGGCCGTGCGCCGCGTGCGCGGCAATGGCGTCGTCGGTGAGCTCCACCGCGAACGTGCCCTTCCAGTACTGCTGCAGCCCGGGCGGCAGCAGCGCGTCGAACATGCCCTGCAGCGCCGGGTACGGCATCGGCGAGGTGAACTCGAACGCGACCGGGGCGGCGTCCCGGAACGGCTGGATCGCCCGCTCGCCCTGGTCCGGCGGCCCCGACCAGCAGGCCACCACGATGACGAAGGTGTCGCCGTGCCGGTCCTCGGGGATGAACGGCAGCGGTGGCGCGATCTGGAAGCCGGGGAAGGCCCCGAGCTGCTCGGGCGCCGTCGCGATGTACTCGCGGTAGTGCCGCAGCACCGCCTCGGTGTGCTCCAGCTCGTGGAAGAAGATCCCGACGTGGACCAGGTCGACCGGGCTGAGCCGGAACTCGAAGGAGGTCACCACCCCGAAGTTGCCCGAGCCGCCGCGCAGCGCCCAGAACAGGTCCGCGTACTCGTGCTCGCTCGCCACCAGCAGCCGGCCGTCGGCGGTGACCACGTCGGCCGAGAGCAGGTTGTCGCAGGTCAGACCGAGCCCCCGGGCCAGGTGCCCGAAGCCGCCGCCCAGGGTCAGCCCGCCCACCCCGGTCGTGGAGACCACCCCGCCGGTGACGGCCAGGCCGAAGGCGTGGGTCGCCGCGTCCAGGTCGGCGAGCGTGGCGCCGCCCTCCACCCGGGCGGTCCGCGTGGTCGGGTCCACCCGCACCCCGCGCATCGCGCCCAGGTCCGCCACCACGCCGCCGTCGCAGGTCCCGTACCCGGGCGCACTGTGCGACCCGCCGCGCACGGCGAGGTCGATCCCGTGCTCGCGCGCGTAACCCACCGTGGCCAGCACGTCGCCGGCGTTCACGCACCGCACGACGGCCGAGGGCCGACGGTCCACCATCCCGTTGTAGACCCGCCGGGCCTCGTCGTACCCCTGGTCCTCCGGTGTCACCACCGTGCCGTGCACCCGGCCCGCCAGGTCCTCGATCGTCGGTATTGCCATCACGTGCTCCCACCGTGCACAGCGGCCCCCTCGGCGCGGCCGGGAGCGCGGCACCACCGGGGCCGACAGCCCGGGCCACCCTGCCTCCACGCTACGCCCGGCCCGCACCGCGGGCAGCTCAGGCCTCGAACACACCCGCCGTGCCCGCGCGGGGACTTCCGCACAATCCTCACTCGATCGGGTGAGGAACTGTCATGGACCCGCCGTCAGATGACCGGCCGCCACTAGGAAGGAGCGCGATCAAGGACTACGGACAGGAGCGTGCGAATGTCGGCCACAGGATCGATCCTCACCCCCGGACCCGCCGCGCCCGACCGGCGGCTGCTGGTCAGCGTGTTCGGCCCGCAGGAGGCCAGGGAGGCCGTCGCGGGCGGCGCCAGGATCATCGACAGCGAGGATCCGCGCAGCGCCCTCGGCACCATCAAGCCACGCCGCATCATGGACATCGCCGACGCGGTGCTCGCGGCCCGGCGCCGCCTGCCGGTCCAGCTGAGCACCAACATCGGGGAGGACCAACTGCTCCACCGCCGGGCCGAGAACGGCCGGGCGGTCGCCAAGCCGGCCTACGAGCAGATCGGCAAGGCCGCCCAGGCCGCCCTCGGCGTCGCCTTCTCGATGGGCACCGAGGTCAACCCCGGCAACATCGTCAAGGTCGGCCTCGACGGCATGCGGGCGGACGAGGTCGCCGAGGTGCTCGGCGAGATCGTCGGCACGCTGCGCCGCAGCGGCGAGCTACGGCACACCAGGGTGATGTCCGTGCTGTTCGCCCAGGACCTCGACCTCTGGGACGCCCGTAAGGCGCTGCCCCAGGTCCGGCGGGCGCTGGTGGGCCTGCGCGAGTACTACCCCTGCGACGCGGGCACGGCCGGAGCCTTCGACCTGGCGGAGTACGCCGACGCGCTCACCGGCGAGGACGGCGAGCCGATGTTCGCCGACGGGTGCCCCGGCGAGGCGCTGCTGAAGGCCTGCGGTGCGCTCCCGGTCGACGCGTCCGGCACCCTGGTCGCGGTCAACGAGCCCTTCCCGCACAGCCGGTACGGTCTCACCGCCGCGCGCCGCACCGACCGCGCGGCGATCCGCAGCATGGTCGAGGCCAGTGCGGCGGCCGGCGCGGACGCCATCATGATCGACACCAGCATTCTGCTCAAGGTGGCCCGGATCGGGCTGATCTCCACCACCGGGAGCCCGGAGCTGGTGGACCTGGACCGGCACGACCTCGACCGCCACGGCCTGGCCCGGGTCGGCATCCTGTCGCTGGAGGAGATCCGGTACTTCACCGAGCTGTGCCACAGCCACGGGCTGGAGGCGAACCTGGCCGGCTCGGTGCAGAGCCACCAGGCCCAGCAGATCTGGCGCCTGGTGCCGGAGATCGACCAGCTCTCGGCCCGCGGCGGCGTGGTGGCCCTGACCCGGCACCCGGGCGGCGCGTCGGGTCGGGCCACCCGCCACGAGCGGATCGTCCGCCGCGCTTTGGTCGGCGGCCTGCTGCCGCCAGAGCAGGGCGGCTACCTGGTCCTGCCGTCCGGCGCGGCCGACTCGGCCGAGCTGCGCGAGGACGTCGAGACGCTGCTGAAGCGGCACCCGGAGCTGACCGCCCACCTCGCCGACCCGTACGGGCGGTTGACGCCACTCGGCCGGGTTTGACCGAAACGGGGGGTTACCAAGATCAGGCTGGGTCGTTGCTTCGGGTATGACCCTTGACCGCCCGGTTCTCGACCGAGTGTTTGAAGAATCGATTCTTCAGCAGGTTCCTATCTACGCAGCCCTCGCCACGCTCTGGTTCGAGAGCGGACGGACGGTACCCGGTTGGCGCGACCCGGAGTGGTCAAGACTGGTCGCGCCACCGCCGGCGGCCCCGGCGGCGACGGTCTGCCAGACGTACGGCCCGTGGGCCGCACCCACCGTCACCCCCGCCGTCGAGACCACTCCCAACGCACTCCCGGCCGGTGAGGACAGATGACCTACCACGACGTACCGCCCACCCCGCCGAGCCCGGTCGGGATCCCCGACTGCGCGGTGATCTTCCGCCTCCACGCCGTCACCTTCCCCGGCCTGAGCGTGCCCGTGCTCGCCTGCCTGCGCTACCACCGCGACGACCCGTACGCGGTCTACCTCGACAACCACGTCGACCTCGAGGACCCGGTCACCTGGGTCTTCGGCCGCGAGATCCTCGCCGCCGGCCTGGACGGCTGGTCCGGCACCGGCGACGTCTCGGTCTACCCCGAGGTCGGCGGCGGACTGCACTCCATCATGATCGCTCTCAGCGACGACGACGCCACCGCCCTGCTCAGAGCCCCCGCCCTGCTCGTCCGCGAGTTCCTCGCGGAGACCGAACAGGTCGTCCCGTTCGGCGCCGAGTCCCAGTGCCTCGACATGGACGCCCTGATCGCCCACCTCCTCGGCGAGGAGGACATCCCGCTCGCCTGACCGGAGCCGCCCCGTCCGGGCCGCCGCAGGGCGGCCCGACCGGGCGATGAACCCCGTCCAGCGCCTGCCGAACGCGGCGGACCGCGCCTGCTCCAACCCGCGGCCGCCGAGCCGGACGACCACCGAGGGCGCGCCGACCCGCGGTGATCCGCGGCTCCTTCACCGGATCTTCGCACCCGTGCCCGGCTGAGCCACGGCCGCCGGGGCAGACGCGTCGGACGACAGTGTCCGTGGCGCGGAGAGGGCGGGATGCCGGTTGGACAGGGTGCGGAACCGGGTGACCATGCGGCTGCACACGGGAGAGGGGGTGTGGCACGAACTGGACGTCGAGTGGCGCTACCGGCCCGACGACCCGTACGCCGTGCGGCTCGACTTCGGCCCGGCCACCACCGGGTGGCTGCTCTCCCGCGAGACCCTGGCCGCCGGCCTGCGCCGCCCGGCCGGCGACGGCGACGTCCACGTCGAACCGGCCGAGGACGGCAGCGTCCTGGTCGCCCTCATCGGCCGCACCGGAGCGGCCCTCCTGGCCGCGCCTGCCGCCGCCCTCGAGCGCTTCCTGGCCGAGACCGAGGGCCTGGTGCCGCAGGGCAGGGAGCCCTCCTGGATCGACTGGGAGGAGGGTGTTCGAGTCCTCCTGTCCGCCTGAGCATCCGGCCCCGAGGGGCCCGGGCACCTGCGCCCGCCCGGCCCACCCCGTCCCATGCCAGGGCCGGGTGGGGGATTGAGCCCGCGGAACCGGGACAGACGAGCGTACGGCCGACTTCCCGAGATCCCAGCGGAGGTTCCCGTGCAACTCTCCCGACTTCCCGGCGCCTACGACCGCCACTGGAGCTGGCAGTACCGCGGCAGCTGCCGGACCACCGGAGCGGACCTGTTCTTCCACCCATCCGGCGAGCGCGGGCCCGCCCACGACGAGCGCGACCAGGCCGCCAAGGCCGTCTGCCACCACTGCCCGGTGCGGGCCGAGTGCCTGCGCTACGCCCTCGCCGCCCGCGAGCCGTACGGCGTGTGGGGCGGCCTGACCGAGGACGAACGCTTCCGCCTGCTGGCCGCCCGCCGCCGCCGGCGCCAGCCGGCAGCCTGACCGCCGGTGCGCCGGGCCCGCCCAGGGCCCGCTCAGGCGCTCCCGGCGCCCGGGCCGCCGAGGTCGAACTCGGCCCAGACCGCCTTGCCGCTCCCGCTCTCCGCCGGCGTGAACCCCCAGCGGCTGGCCAGCAGCCCCACCGTGTACAGACCGTGGCCGCCCAGGCGCCCCGGCGCGTGCGGCCGCCGCGGCTGCGGCGCGGCGGCACTGGCGTCCAGGACCTCGACCCGCAGCAGCCGCGCGGTCGCCGCCAGCACCAGCTGGGCCGGCCCGCCCGCGTGCCGGCACGCGTTGGTGACCAGCTCCGAGACGACGAGCAGCACATCGTCGGCCCGCGCCCGCCGGTCCCGGTCCTCGGTCGGCAGCCAGCCCCAGTCGTGCAGCGCCTGCCGGGCATGGTCCCGGCACCGCCCCACGGTGCCGGGAGCACCGGTGAGAGCGAGCCGCCGGACCTGGCCCTGCGGGGGGAGCGAGAGCAGCACGGGCTGGTCGCCGACCTGCGGATCGCCCACTCTCATCAGTCCTCACTCCGAACTCTGACAGCTGGTGCAACGGGGGAGCGGTTCTTCACCGCCGCCGGGTCTTCTGCCCGCTGGAGGCGACCGGACACCCGACCCGGCCAGGTTCAGCGGGCGACGGCGGAGTCCAGGTCGGGGCAGATGGTGAACACGGCCTGGGCGCCGGTGATCTCGAGGACCCGCGCCACGGCCGGCTGCAGCTCGGCCAGTACCAGCGCCAGGCCCGCCTCCTCCGCCTCGCGCCGGGCGGTGAGTAGCGCGTTGAGCCCGCTCGAGTCGCAGAAGAACAGCCGCCGGCAGTCCAGCACCAGCCGGTCGGCGCCGGGCTGCGCCAGCGCGTGGGCCAGCCGCTCGTGCAGCAGGCCGACCCCGTCGTGGTCCAGCTCGCCGGCCGGCGAGACGACGACACTGCGGTCCTGGCACCGGACCTCCACCGTCAGGCGGTCGGCAGCGGGCCCGGTTCCCTCGACAGCACTCCTGGGCATGGCACTCCTCCGCACTGGGACATGGCGCGACGGCCAGTGTTCACGACGGCCCGGCGCCCAGTCCAGTGGCCGGGCGGCCCGCCCGCCCCGGCCGGACCAGGGCATGCGGGGGAAGCGTGCACAGACGGTGAGGATCCCGCGAGAGCGGTATTGGCCCGGCGGATCGAGGGCAACCGATCGCCTGTCACCAGTCCTGCGACCTGCACCGAGCCATCCGTCCAGCAAGCCACCGAAACCGAAGGAGCGGACATGCCGGCTGCCGTGTCCATAGGTTCGCCCACCACCCGCCTCCCCAGCGCGCCCGAGCGGCTGACCCACCTGGGGGACCTGACCAAGGTCTGCCCGGCCGACGCCCGCGAGCTCTCCAAGGTGCTCTTCGCCCGGCTGCACGCCGCGGACGAGGCGAGCGAGGAGTACTCCTACGTACGCGCCACCCTGATCGAGCTGAACGGGGCCCTGGTGCGCTTCTGCTCGGGGCGCTTCGCCCACCGCCACGAGCCGGCGGAGGACATCGTCCAGGTCGCGACGGTGGGCCTGATCAAGGCGATCGACCGGTTCGACCCCTCCTACGACGTCGAGTTCTCCACCTTCGCGATCCCGACCATCACCGGCGAGATCAAGCGGTTCTTCCGGGACACCGGCTGGATGGTCCACGTGCCCCGGCGGCTCCAGGAGCTGCGGATCCACCTCGCCAAGGCCTCGGACGAGCTGGAGCAGCAGCTCGACCGGTCGCCCACCAGCGCGGAACTGGCCGATCACCTCGAGCTGCCCGAGGAGGAGGTCCGGGAGGCGATGGTCGCCGCCGAGGCGCAGAGCGCCCACTCGCTGGACGCGCCCGCCACCGAGGGCGCGGGCCAGGGCAGCCCCGCCCTGGCGGCCAGGCTGGCCGTCGAGGAGTCGGCCTACGAGAAGGTCGTCGCGCTCGAGAGCCTGCGGCCGGTGATCGCCGAGCTGCCCGAGCGCGAGCGCCGCATCCTGTCGCTGCGCTTCTGCGACGACCTCACCCAGTCCGAGATCGGCCGGGAGCTGGGCATCTCCCAGATGCACGTCTCCCGGCTGCTCGCCCGCACCCTGGCCACGCTGCGCGAGGCGCTGTCGGCCTGATCAGGCCGCCGCGTCCGCCTGACCCTCCAGACCGCGGGAGGTGACCAGGTGGGCGGTGCCGTCGGTGAGCCGGTAGGCCAGGCCCACCACGGCGGCGCGGCCGGCGTCCACGGCCTCCGCCAGCGTGCGGGAGCGCTCGAGCAGCAGGTCCACGGTGTGCCTTATGTGCTCGTGGATGAAGTCGCTGTCCTCGGTGCGGCCGGCCGCCCGGGCGGCGAGCACGCTCGGGGTGACCCGCTCGATGACGTCCCGCACGTAGCCGACGGCGGTGGTGCCGTCCTCGACGGCGGCGCGGGTGGCGGCGACGGCGCCGCAGGCGTCGTGGCCGAGCACCACCACGAGCGGGCTGCCGAGCACGCTGATCCCGTACTCGATGCTGCCGAGCACCTCGGGGCCCATCACGTGCCCGGCGGTGCGGACGACGAACAGGTCGCCCAAGCCCCGGTCGAAGATGATCTCCGCCGCGAGGCGGGAGTCGGAACAGCCGAACAGCACGGCGAAGGGGCTCTGGATCGGAGCCGTCGCGGCGCGCCGGGCGGCGTCCTGGTTGGGGTGCTCGGGCGCGCCGTCGGTGAAGCGCAGGTTACCGGCCAGCAGGGTGTCCAGGGCCGCGCGGGGAGTCAGTCGATCAGCGTTCATGGGGCAAACCCTATGGCGAGCCACCCCCGGCCGTTACCCGGGGCCCACCCCAGTCTCCGCAGAGAGAGGAAAACGCGACCGTCGCCCCGTCCCGCCCACCGGAATCCCGTTGAGCCCGAGCACCCCCGTCCGGCACACTCCCGTCCTGGCGCCGTCACCGCGCGCCACGACGGCGGGAGGCAGCTTGTACGTGCGTTTCCAGGCGACGGCACCCAACCGGCGCGGGAGGTTCCCCGGTGTGTTCGCCCTGATGAACGGCCTTGCGGCCGACGGGCGCCTGACGCCGGAGCAGGAGTCCTTCCGCCGGTCGAGCTACGACTGGTACGACGCCAACCTCACGAACCCCTCGCACGTCGACCCCACGGTCTACGACCGGGACCGTCACCCCGGCGCCGAGGCGTGGTTCAAGGCCTCCGCCGAGGCCCACCTCGCCCAGGTGGCCGGCCACCTGGAGATCCTCGCGCTGCACGGTGTCGGCTGCGAGACCCGCCACTGCGCCGACCCGGGCACCGTCGTCTACGAGGACCAGCACCAGGTGGTCGTCCTCCCGCACCCGCCCGGCGCCCTCAGTCGGCCCAGACCCTGACGAGGCAGCGGCCGCCCCGGGGCGCCGGCGGGTCGGTGAACGCGGCCCGCCCGTGCAGCACCGTCCGGTTGTCCACCAGCAGCAGGTCCCCGCGCCCCAGCCGCACCCGCAGCGCGGTCCGCGGATCGGCCAGCACCGCGTCGAACGCGTCCAAGGCCGCCTCCTGGCCCACCGTCAGCGGCGCCCCGCACTCCCGCTGCCCCCGGGTGATCCAGTACCGGTTGTAGTGCACGTCGAGGCGCCCGCTGTGCCGCTCGAAGACGGGGTAGTCCCGCCGGAAGGCGGGCCCGTCCCCGAACCGGTACGGCAGGTACAGCGCGGACAGCTCCGCCGGCCTGGTCCGCAGCAGCGTGTTGTGCACGGTGTGCCCGCTGGCCAGCACCGACTCCCCGCCCGAGCCGGCCGGACGCACGCACAGCAGCCCCAGCAGCGCCGACGGCCGCGGCAGCATCCCCCGGTCGGTGTGCGGCGGCATCCGGGTCCGGTCCTGCGCCGTCACCAGGTTGTCCGCGGGCCGCCGCGGGTCCTCGGGGCGTACGTCGCCGAGCTGCGCCATGAACCGCCGGCACACCCCAGCGCACTCCTCGTCCGTCAGCCCTTCCAGGTCGAGCCCCCGCACCACCGCCACCCGCGGCCCCTCCCGCAGGGCCCGCGCGGCCCGCGCCACCGTCTCACCGCCCGCCCCGTCCCGCCCGCGCCCGGCCGGGACCAGCCAGTCCCGCTCCCGCAGCGTCGAGCCTCGCCACACCGACGGTCCCTGAACCACGACGGGTGCGTTCATCCGCGACCTCCCCGAACCTCCGCGAGCACGGCGAGGCTACGCGCCCGCCCCGCCCCGGTCACCGGCCTGGAGAAGCACACCCCGCGCCCGCCCGGCCCGAAACCGCCACCCTGCGCGCCCGGCGTACGCGGCCGTCAGGGAATGGCCGCCTCGCCGAGCAGCGGCCGCATCGCGCCCAGCGCGGCGCCGACGCAGACGTCCCGCAGTTCGGTGCGGGTGCAGGTCTCCTCGACCAGCCAGTCCACGACGAGCACCTGGACGAAGACCAGCCAGCTGCGCAGTACGGCCGAGAGAGCAGCCCGGGCGTTCTCGTCGGCGAGCGGGAGCGCGGCGAGCAGCCGGGCGCGCAGGGCGTCCAGCTCGCCCGTCACGATCGTCTGGATGACGGGATCGCCCGCCAGCGCGCGGTTCGCGGCGATCACGGCGTTGCGGTTGGCGACGAAGTAGTCGAGGTGCACGTCCATGCCCTGGACGAGCTGCTCGAGCAGGGAGTCGGCCGGGTCGAGACGGGTCTGCGCCAGCAGCCGGTCCGCCGCCTCCTGGTAGACGGCGGCGAACAGCGCCTGCTTGCTGGGGAAGTGACGGTAGAGCAGCGCCCGGGAGATCTCCGCCTGCCGCGCGACGTCCTCCATCAGGACGTCCTCGTAGGGGAGTTCGGCGAAGAGCCGGGCCCCGACGGAGAGGAGCTGGGCCCGGCGCCCGGCCAGGCTCAGGCGCTTGCGGGGTGGCGGCATCCCGACAGCCTACTTGACACGTGTCCACTTGCCGGGCCTACCCTGACATCAGGTCAAGTAGACATATGTCAACTTACTCGTCGTCGGACACCACAAGACCGGACGGTGAACCATGGCCAGAACCCTCCGCCTGCTCCTGCAGCTCATGGGCTGGTCCAGCGTGGCGATCGGCTTGCTCCATCTCATCCTCGGCAACGCCGCGATCCCCGGCGCCGCCCACGCCGGCACCACGGTCGACAGCTGGGGGCGCTTCATGGGCGCCACCTTCGTCGGCTACGGCCTGGCCTGGCTCTGGGCGGCCCGGCAACGGCCCGTCCCGGCCGGCGCCGTCCGGCTGCTCGCCGCGGTGTTCCTGCTCGGCGGCCTCGGCCGCCTGCTCTCGGTGGCCCTGCACGGCTGGCCGCACTGGTTCCAGATCGTGCTCACCGCACTCGAACTGGGCCTGCCGCCGGTCTACTTCTGGCTCGCCGACGCCGACGCCGACGCCGACGCCGACGAGCGCGCAGCCGGGCCGGCCCCGGCGCCAGGCCCCTGACCCCGGGGCGGGCCCGCGTGCGGGCCGGGGACGGGCAAGGTGTTACAAATCCCCCGTGGACCATCAACCCGAGCCGACGACCCTGCGCGTATTCGTGGCCCTCGCCCCGCCCGACGACGCGAAGGACGAGCTGGCCCGGGCCCTGCGGCCCGCCTACACGGCCCACCCGCACCTGCGCTGGAACCGCATCGAGGACTGGCACATCACCCTGGCCTTCCTCGGCGAACTCCCCGCCACCGCCGTGCCCCCACTACGCTCAGCCCTCGCCGCCCGGGCGGCGTCCTGGCCGGCCCTCACCCTGCGCCTGCACGGCGGCGGCCACTTCGACGAGCGCCTCCTGTGGAGCGGGATCGACGGCGACCTGGCGGGGCTGCACCAGCTCGCCGACGAGGTCCGAGAGCTGGTCCGGTCCTGCGACATCGACTACCGGGCCCGCCCGCTGCGCCCCCACCTCACCCTGGCCCGGTCCCGCCGCGACGACCTCACCAGCGTCCCCGAGACCGCCGCCGCCCTCACCGGCTTCGTCGGCCGCCCCTGGCAGACCGAACGCCTCCACCTCGTCGGGAGCAACATCGGCCGCGGCCCCGGCCCGATCCGCTACCGCGACATCGAGGCCTGGCCACTCGGCACCACCCGGTCGTAGGGCCCGCCTTCCGCGTCACGCCGGGCGGTCGCCGCCGGGCAGGAGGCGCTCGTCGACGGCTCCTCCTCAGTCGCCGATGCTCTCCAAGGACCTGCCCCCAGCCTTCGGCGGCGTCACCCGACGACGCCCGCCCGCGGCGCCGGCCGCTGATGTCACAGCCGACCTGATCCGGAAGGCGGGCCCTGCGCCCTGGGTGGCGGATTCCGGCCGAATTCACCGCCCACGCCCCGTCCCGCCCGGCCCGGCGCCGCCGCTCTGCGAGGATGGCCGGATCGGCGACGGCACGGCCATGACAGGGGGCGGCAGATGGCGCGGATCGTGATCATCGGGGGAGGGATCGCGGGCTCGGCGGCGGCACTGGCCCTGCACAAGGCCGGCCACGAGCCCGTCGTCCACGAGGCACACCCCGACACCGGGGCGGACATCGGCGCCTTCATGACCCTCGCCAGCAACGGCATGCGCGCCCTGGCCGGCTTCGACGCGGCGCGGGCCGTCGCGGACGTCGGCTTCGACGTCACCGCCATGACCGTGCTGGACGAGACCGGGGCCGAACTCGCCGCCGTTCCCCTCGGCGAGCCCGACCAGCCCCTCACCCGTTACCGCTGCCTGCGCCGAGCCGAGCTCGGCGCGGTGCTCCAGGCCGAGGTCCGAAGCCGCGGTATCGACCTGCGGCACGCCGCCCGGCTGACCACCGTCACCGAGACCGAGGACTCGGTCACCGCCCACTTCGCCGACGGCACCACGGCCACCGGCGACCTGCTGGTCGGCGCCGACGGCCTGCACTCGACCGTACGGAGCTGGCTCGACCCCGCCGGCCCCGGCCCCGACTACGCGGGCCAGGCCGTCTTCTACGGCTACAGCACCGCCACCCCGCCACCGGTCGCCGGCCCGGACCTGATCACCATGGTCCGCGGCAGCGAGGTCGCCTTCGGCTACCTGGTCTCGCCCACCGGCCGGACGTTCTGGTTCGCCCGCGTCCCCGGCCCGCCCGTCAGCGCCGAGGAACGCGCCCGGACCACCCCCGCCCAGTGGCGCGCCCGGCTCGAACCGCTGCTACGCCCCGACCGCACCCCCTGCGCCGACATCGTCGCGGGGACGGCCGACGACCTCATGGTCACCAACGCCCTCCACCTGCGGCCCGGCACCCCCTGGCGCACCCGCCGCGCCGTCCTGATCGGCGACGCCGCCCACGCCGCCTCCCCGGCCACCGGCCAAGGCGCCTCGATGGCCCTCGAGGACGCCCTGGTCCTCGCCAAGGCCCTGCGCGACACCCCGACCCCCGCCGAGGCCCTCGCCCGCTACGAACACCACCGCCGCCCCCGCGCCGAACAGAACATGGCCATCAGCGCCACCCTCACCGCCAGCCGCCCCCCGACCGGCACCCGCCCGCAGGCCGCACCCCAGGACTCCCAACGCCCTCCGGCCCACCCCGACCAAGCCCTCCTGCGCCTCCTCGACTGGCACACCCCGCTCCACCAGTCATGACCCGCGCCCGGCCCACCGCCGTCACCACCGCACCCCGAGAGCCTGCAGCTGCGCCAACCGACCAGCAGTCAGCTTTGCCCGCCGGGCCTTTGGTGTTGTCGAGCCAGGCCCCGAGCGGGAACTCGACCAGCTCGACGGCCGGTGCGACCTCGCCCACGGCGTCGTTCTCCAACAGCCCCGCGACGTCCGGGCTCCCAGGAGGCATGGCCCCCGACCCGCCCGCGCGATCGGCTCAGCGGGCGGGGCGGGCGTGGGCGAGCTGGTCGAAGCAGTAGTAGAGCGCCATCAGTGCGTGGACGGCGAGCATGGCGACGGGGCTGAGGAAGGCGAGTCCGACGGTGGCCAGGTAGCACAGGCCGCCGATGCCGAAGCGGCGCCTGGCCGCCCGCATGGCCTCCGGTGGGACGGGGGTGTGCAGGGTGCGGGCGTCGCGGGTGAAGGCCAGGAAGAGCAGGGAGAAGGCGATGCTCATCGCGACCATGGAAGCGGCGTAGACCGCGGCGGCGGTGTGCGCGTCCTCATGACGGGCCACCAGGTAGGTGGCGAGCAGGCGGGTGGGGAAGGGGATCACCGAGACGGTCAGCAGCAGCCCGAGGTTGGCGAACAGCGTCCGGCGGTCCACCCGCCGGGCGAGGGAGCACATCGCGTGGTGGTTGATCCAGATGATGCCGATGACGAGGAAGCTCACCAGGTACGCGAAGTAGGCGGGCCACTGGTGCGCCAGCGCCGAGGCCAGGCTCCGGCCGCCGAGGCCCTCGGGCTCGGGCACGTTGAGGTCCAGGACGAGCAGCGTGATCGCGATGGCGAAGACGCCGTCGCTGAACGCCTCGAGCCGGCTGGTGCTGAAGTCCGCCGCCGGAGCGCTCGCGCCGGTCGGGGAGGCGGTGTCGTTCACACGGAGTCCTGAGCGGGAGTGGTCGGATCGACGGTGGTCTCGAACGGCTCGTCGGCCCGAAGAAGCCGCAGCGCCACCGGCCCGTCGCCGCCCGAGGCGAGGTCCGCGCCGCCGCGCACCTGCTCGGCGCCGCGGTGGGTGATCAGGTCGCCGGCCCGGATTCCGGCCCGGTCCGCGGGGCTGCCGGGGCCGACCCGGGTCACGAGCAGCCCGGTGCGGTCGCTCAGACCGACCAGCGCGCGGGTCCGGCGGGCGATGCGGGCGGGCTCGAGGGTCGCTCCCCGGTACCGCGCGGCGTCCGGCCCGGTGCTCTCGAACGAGACGAGCAGCTTTCGCAGCAGGGCGGCGAGCTGCTCCTGCTCGCCCGGATCGAGCGCGGACAGCAGCCGGTCCTCGCTGGCCAGGTGCTCCGGCGCGATCCGGTCGAACAGCTGCAGCCCGCTGTCGGTCAGCCGGACGGTGTAGCTGCGCCGGTCGTCCGGGTCGGGCTCGCGCACCACCACCCCGAGCTGCTCGAGCCGGGCCAGCCGCACACTGACCGTGCCGGAGGTCAGCCCGAGCGAGTCCATCAGCCGTGCCTGGCCGAGCTGGTACGGGGAGCCGGTGCGCCGCAGGTTGACCAGCACCTGGAAGTCCGCGGGGGTGAGGTCGAACCCGGCGAAGACCTCCGTGAGCGCCGTGTCCAGGTGCCCCCGCACTCGCGCGAGCCGGGTGATCACCCCGACCGGCGCCACCGCCAGGTCGGGCCGCTCGCGGTGCCACTGCTCCAGGATCGCGTCCACGCTGTCGCGGACGCCGCTGTTCTCTGCCACGGCCCCATCATAGGCGGAATACTTCCCTTGAGCCGATTGCTTGGACTCAAGCAATATCTGCTCCATCCCTTCCCCCTCGAAAGGCCCGACCCGTGTCCGACACCACGGCAGACGTCGCAGCGACGTCCTCCGACCACCACATGCGCGTCGACTCCCGCACCGGCCGCCCCCGCGAGATCCTGATCGTCGTCGCCAACCCCGCCGTCAGCAGCAACAACCACTGGCCCGTCGGCTTCTGGGGAGCCGAACTCACCCACCCCTACTACGAACTGACCGAGGCCGGCTTCCAGGTCACCATCGCCTCCCCGGCCGGCGGCAGGGTGGAGATGGACGCCCTCTCCGACCCCCGCGACCCCTCCAGGTGGTCCGCCGAGGACCTGATCAGGATGGGCTTCGTCAACACCCCCGAACTCGCCGCCCTCCTCGAGGCCACACCCGCCCTCGACGACATGGACTCGCCCCCAGCCTTCGGCCGGGAGGTGCCCCCGCGTCGGCGCCGCCCGCGCGTCACCCAACGACGCCCGCTGATCCGACGTGATCCGAAAGAGAGGCCCTACATCAGCGCCGGCCTGTTCAAGCCGTTCGCCGTCCGCGACGGCCGCCTGATCACCGGACAGCAGCACTACTCGGGCCGTAAGGTCGCCCAGGCCGTCATAGCCGCCGTCGGCGCCTGACCCCGCGCCCGCACACCGACCGCAGGAGCAGAACCGCATGACCGTCGAATACATCCGCTACCACCTCGACCCGGAGCGCCGAACCGCGTTCGAGGCCGCCTACCGCCAGGCCGCTGCGGCCCTCGCGGCCTCCGAGCACTGCCTCGACTACGAGCTGACGCAGTGCGAGGAGGAGCCCGGCGCCTACGTCCTGCGGATCCGCTGGACTTCGGTCGAGGCCCACCTCGAAGGCTTCCGCCGCTCCCCGGAGTTCAAGGAGTTCCTCGCCGCCGTCCAGCCCTACGTCGGCGACATCGAGGAGATGCGCTACTACCGCGCCACCGAGGTCGCCGGCACCGGCCGCGGCGCCGAGCGCACCGACCCGACCCTGTACGAGTACCTCGGCGGCGCACCCGCGCTGGCCAGGCTCGCCGAGGTCTTCTACGCCAAGGTCGGCGCCGACGAGCTGCTCGCCCCGGTCTTCGCCGGGATGGACCCGGACCACCCGCGGCATGTCGCCCTCTTCCTCGGCGAGGTCTTCGGCGGCCCGCCCGCCTACAGCGCCGAGCGCGGCGGCCACCCGCACATGGTCTCCCGCCACCTCGGCCGCGCCCTGACCGAGCCGATGCGCCGCCGCTGGATCTGGCTCCTCGAGGACGCCGCCGACGAGGTCTCGCTCCCCGCCGACCCGGAGTTCCGCGCGGCCTTCCGCGGCTACCTCGAATGGGGCACCCGGATGGCCCTGATGTTCTCCGCCCCAGGAGCCGCCCGCCCCACCCACACCCCCATGCCCCGGTGGGGCTGGGGCCTCACCCCGCCGTACCACCCGGAGTCCTGACAACCCGCAGCCGCTCCTCCGTCCTGACGGCCGGGGGAGCGGCTCCGCGGACTCCGGTGGGATAGCAGGCCCCGAGGCCGGGAACGAGCCCCTCACGTCAGCCGAGCCAGTCGACAGGAGAGACCCACCATGCCCAGCGAGGGATACCAGCAGAAGTCCCGCGTCTCCACCGCACAGAAGCCGGTCGCGGTACCTCCACCCGCAGAACCGTCCGCCCCGCTCCCACCGCACACGACGGAGGCCGACCCGGCCCCGCAGCCCGCCTCTCCGGGCCCACAGGGCTGACGGCCTCCTGCCCCGGCGTCAGCTCGCGCCGAACTCCCGGTGCGCGTCCAGGTACGGCAGCCGCACCCGCTCCCGCCAGTCGGCCGCCCGCTCGTACGCCGCCGCCCGGACCGCCGCCACGGCTGTCCCGTCCTCGACCCAGCCGTACGGGTAAGGGCCGCCCAGGCCCACCGCCGCCGTGGCGAGGTAGTCGGCCATGGCCGCGTCGTCCGACACCGCCCTGGTCTCGACCTCGCCCCGGTCGACCATGACGCCGACCTCCCAACCCCCGTCCGCCAGCCGCCGTGCGCCCCAGCCGTTGGCCCAGTACACGTGCTCCGCCGTGACCTCGCCCCCGGCCCTAGGCTCCACGCCCACGTCCCGCAGGGCAGGCACCACCGCGGCGGGGGAGCCCCAGGCGATCGGCAGCCCGGCACTCACCGCCACCCCGAGCACCGTGCGGCACGGGTAGGGCGTACGGCAGCACGCACACCGAGGCTGCCTCGGCTCGGCGCCACCGCCCTCCGCCCAGGCCGGTCCGTGCAGCTCCACCACGGACCCGAGCAGATACTGATGCCGGCCGACGGGCTCCCCGGCCTCCTTCAGATCCCGCAGGAAGAGCAGCAGCAAGCGGTGGAACAGCTGCCCCGACTCGTAACTCCCCAGCGGGGGCACCGGCACCTCGACCACGCTGTCACTCCTCGCTGCGTTCCGGCCCGGACGGGATCAGTTGACCTGGCCGGCGGGCCGCACCACAAGGTGGCTGATGTCGACACCGGCGGGCTGGTTGACGGCGAACAGGATCGTCTCGGCGACCTGCTCGGCGGTCAGGGTCGGTGCCGCGTCGGGGCAGCCGCCGCGCTCGTCCCAGAACGGGGTATCCACGACCCCCGGGGCGACGAGGGTCACGCCGATGCCGTCCTTGGCCACCAGCAGCCGGACGTTCTCGACCAGGGCGTGCGCGGCCCACTTGGTGACCGAGTACATGTTGCCGGGCGTGTTCCTGATCCCCGCGACCGAACCGACGACCACGATCCGGCCCTTGGACTGCCTCAGGTACGGCAGCGTCTGCTGCACCAGCAGGGCCGGGCCGAGGATGTTGGTGAGCACCATGGTGCGCATGGCCTGGGCGTCGTGGTTCTCCAGGGTGCCGGGCAGGGAGAACCCGGCGTTGGCGACCACCGTGTCCAACCGGCCCCAGGAGTCCGTGATCTGACGCACGGCGGCGGCGACGTGGTGCTCGTCGGCGGCGTCCCCGCTGATGGTCAGCAGCCGTTCCCCCGCGCCGGTGGCGGCGGCGAACGCGGCCAGCCGGTCGGCGTCGCGGCCGGTGACCGCCACCCGGTGACCCTGCTCGAGCAGGCCGCGGGCGGTGGCCGCACCGATTCCGCTCGAACCGCCGGTGATCAACGTGACAGGTTCCATGGAGCGATCTCCTCACTGATGGCGGTACCGGCGACCCGCCGGGCATCGATGAACGCCAACTGGCCAGTGATGCCCGAGCATTGAGAGCCGCCGCCGCTCCCCCGATGTCATGACAGCCGAGGCGCCGGCGGTTCGGGCGGCCCGAGAACGCCTCGGCCACGCCACCGGTGATCAACTTCTGTCGTCGGCCCGATGCTACTACGCCACGGTCGGCGCTCCGGCGGCCGCGTGCGAGGATCTCGGTCATGACTGCAACCGAAACGGATCTCGTACTCGAACGGTTCGTCTCCGCGGTACAGCAGACGGTGCCGACGGTAGCCGTGTGGGCTCATGGCTCACTCGCACTGGGCGACTTCCAACCCGGCCGTAGCGACCTCGACCTCCTCGCGATCGTCGAAACCACCCTGAACGGTGACGACCGGACCAGGCTGGCCGCCCTCCACCAGCGACTGCTGGAGGAAGAACCGGCCGCAGCCAAGTTGCACTGCTCGTACATCGTCAGAGCAGTGCTCCCCGAGGCAGAGGCCGACCATTTCACCTGGGCCCACAACCACACCCTGGAACGCCCGGTGACCCCGGTGACGCGCCAAGAGCTGCTCCAGGGCGGGCTCACCCTCTACGGCCCGCCGGCGGCAGAACTCCTCCCACCGCTCCTCCCCGGCCAGTTGGAGGACTTCATCCGCCGTGACCTGAGAGAGTTCTGGCTCCCGGCCACCGGCAAGCCCCTCCTCTGGCTCCGCGACATCTGGGTGGACCTTGGCCTGCTGGTCCTGGCCCGCGCCACCGTCACCCTGCGCGACGGCCGGCTGATCACGAAGGGCGAAGCCCTCACAGAGCTCCTGGAGATCGGCGCACCGGCCGACGTGGTCCGAGACATCCACGCCCGCCGCTACTCGACCCCCGTACCGATCAGCCGCCCACAGCGGATCCGCCGAGCGATACGCGCCCGCGCTTTCGTACGGCGCGGCATCAAGCGCACCCTGGCCATGGCGTGAGGCTGCAACTCGGCGCCGGGGCACCCCGATCCAGCCGATACCGACAGCGCCGAGAGGCTCACGGGCTGCGGCCGCGGCCGGTCCGGGGAGGGCCCGGTCCCTGAGGGCGAGGTGGCAGCCGAGGGGGAGGTCTCCGTCGCCCGCGGTCCCAGGGCACAGACCGGAGGCGGGGCGGTGGGGCATCGCGGCCACCGTGGTGGCGGCGGCCATGCGCGCGGCGTCCAGGTACTCGGGCCGGTGGTCGATCCGGGACAGGCGGAGGAAGAACCGCGACAGGTCCGGCCGCCGAGCCGGGCGGGCGCCCGACACAGCACAACCCTTCGAACCTCCCGACGGGGCGCGCGACTGCCCCGGCCGCCCGTGGCGCGTGGTCGCCCGTACCCAAGGACGGTACGCGGCAGTGCAGGAACGCTCCGCGATCCCGGGTGATGGCCGCCAACGGGAACCAGCTGCGGTGCGAGCGCAGGCAGAGACGAATTGCCCGGCCGGCCGTCGACCGTGTTTTCGTCACCTGAGCAGGCCCGTTCCGTCGGTGGCACCCTTCTCCCACGTGGGCACGAGAGGGCTACGACACCTCACCGTGAGCGGGAATCGGATCGCCACGACCGGAGTTGGTGAGGGAGGTAAGCCGTTTCAGGAGGGGTCATGCGAGCGATTCAGGTTTCCGAAGTGGGCGGTCCTGAGGTGCTGCGACTGGTCGACATCGATCAACCGGTGCCGGGCCCGGGCCAGGCGGTCGTGGAGGTCGCCGCGTCCGGCGTCAACTTCCTCGACGTGTACCACCGCCAGGGCCGGTACACCCTCCCGCTGCCCTTCACCCCGGGCACTGAGGGCGCGGGCACGGTCCTCGAGGTCGGACCCGGCGTCACCCACGTCGCTGTGGGAGACCGGGTCGGCTGGGTGGAGACTCCCGGCACCTATGCCGAGCAGGCCGTCGTGGACTCCTCTCGTCTCGTGCCCCTGCCCGACGGCGTCGACTTCGAGGCCGCCGCCGCCGTGCTGCTGCAGGGTATGACGGCGCACTACCTCGTCAAGGACGCCTACCCGGTCCAGCCAGGCGACACGGTGCTCGTGCACGCTGCCGCCGGCGGCATGGGGCTTGTGCTGACCCAGCTCATCACCCATCTCGGCGGCAGAGTGATCGGCACAACCTCGACACCGGAGAAGGCCCAGCTGGCGCGGCGCGCCGGGGCCGCCGAGGTGATCCTCTACTCTGCAGTGGACGATCTCGCGGCCGAGGTGAAGCGGCTCCATGGCGGCCAGGGAGTGCCGGTCGTCTTCGACGGCGTCGGCAGGGACACCTTCGATGCGAGCCTCGCCAGCCTGCGAACCCGCGGCCACCTGGTGCTCTTCGGCGCCGCGAGTGGCGCAGTGCCGCCCTTCGACCCCATCCGGCTCGCCCAGGGCGGTTCGCTGACCCTGAGCCGGCCGAGCCTCGGGCACTTCATCGCCGATCGGTCCGAGCTGCTCCGGCGCGCCGCCGACGTGCTTGAACTGGTGCGCACCAAGGCACTTGAGACCACCGTGACGGCCAGCTACCCGCTCGCCGAGGTCGCCCAGGCTCACCGCGATCTGGAGGCTCGGCGTACCACCGGCAAGCTTCTCGTCATCCCCTAGGGACCGACGGAATTGACCGACCCGCAGGAACGTGGCCTCCGCCAGGCGTCGATCCCGCGCAGCTGTGTTAGCGATCCGGCGTGATGACCGCGGACAGGAGCCAGCTGCGAGGCGAGCGCAGGCAGAGCCGAGATGTCCGGCCGACCGTCGACCGCGTTCCGGCACACGTTCTCACCTTGTCGTTTAACGAATTCGCCGAGCGAGGTAGATCACGGTTTCTGAGGGCCTGCAGAGCCGGTACAGGAGCGGGTTCGTCACCACGTAGTAGTGGACGCTGACTTCCCCGTTCGGCTTGTCAACGACTGGCGGCGCGTCTTCTCGGTAGATGTGTTGGAGGTATCGGGTACGGATCGGGGCCCCGGCCAGCAGCAGGACGGGCGAGGCGATGATGATCCCCGTGTAGACCAACACCCTGGTCGCGGCCCGTTTGGCTGTCTCGTCGATTCGCACGTCGGCAGTCTGGCGGACCTGAGGTCTGTCTGTCAGCCTGACCGCCGGGGCTTGGTGCCCTTCTTGTGGTGGGCGGGCTGGGCGTAGGCCTCGCCGGTGGCCAGGACGCGGCCGACCTCGTGGCGGGTGGCGGCCCCCTTGTTCTTCGAGCCCGGCGGTCGGCCCGGTCCGGGGCGGGTGGGGCTGCCTGACCGGGCGGCGCGACGCGCTGGCTGCGAGGTAATGGCGCAGGGCGTCAGGCTGCGTCGCTGGGCGCGGGGTCCGCCGTGCCGCAGGGTGTCGGCTCACGCCCGTACGTCGTCGGCGATGGCGGCGGCGAGCAGAGCAAGCTTGCGGCCGGGCCGGTCAGCGGCACCATTTCCAGCATCGATACCAGTGGCAGTGACGGGTTGGCCGCGGCTGCTTCCACTACCTGCCAGTTGTCGTCGGTGAGTAGTTCGACGATGGCCGCAGGCGGTAGGGCCGGATGGCCGGCGGCGATCGGCCTGGCATGCCGGTCGGTCAGACACGCGAGCAGGGCCGGGGCCGTCGGGTTGCGGTGGCGGGCTATTTCGCGGAACGCCTTCTGCACCGGCGGCTGGTGTCGGGCCAGGTGTTCCAGCAGGGCAGGCGTTGCATCGGGATTGGTCGCATGGCCGACCACCTTGAGTGCGCCATCGGCGACGCGGACGGCAAGGGCGCGCCCCCGGTCGAGCAGCCAGCCCAGCCCCTGGGCCACCTCGGTCAGGTCTCGCCCGGCCTGCCGAGTCTCGGACATGGCTCGGCGAAGCCGCTCCAGGTCCCCTGGCAGGCCCAGATCTTCGGCCCGGGCGCGCCACCGGGCCAGGCAGGTGCCGTGTGCGGCTTCGGCCAGCTGTGCCTTGGGCGGCGGCGACGCGGGCCCGCTATGAGCGCCGCCGCCGACCCGCCGACCCGCCGACCCGCCGACCCGCCGGTCGGCCGGGCGTGCCCCGCGATGAAACCGCGATCATGGCAGCTGTCGAAGCGCTCGCCCTCGCCGAAGGGCTGGAAGCCGTAAACGCTGCTGCTGTGGCCTCCGTGGTTCCCAGTGCCATGTACGACTTCGCATACGGACGCACCGTAAGTGGTCGATCTCACCGGTCAACTGGAAGAGCGCAACGAAGAACTCCAGGGCGCCGAGCTGCCAACCGCCAGCTGATCGGCCGGCTCAACACGAGCCACTGGCCTCGGACGCGGGGGCGGTGGGACAGTGATCACTTCCCACCGCCCCCGCAGCGACGAGTTGGAACGCCTGCATGCCATCCATCGGGGTGCCATCGGGATGCAGCCCGAATGCGGCCGCAAGAATGACGGGGAGATCGGCCTCGGGGACACCGACGCGCAGCTCCGCGAGGACATCAGGAAAGCCGACGTCATCGATGGCGCCCAGATACTCCTGGCGCAAGCGGTGGATGACCTCCACCAGCTCGGGCCTCAGCCGCATCCAGGCGCGGGACGTCCGGATCTCCTCCGCGACCTGATCCATGAACCAGCGCATGACCTCGTACGGGATGTCCAGGTGCCGTCCTCGGGGATCGAAGCACACCGTCGGCTCGCGCGCCGGGTCCTCGTCGGGGATGACCGCGGTCACGACGGCCCGTTGCTCCCGGACGAGGTCCAGTTCCAGGTACCAGGCGTCGTCGGGCACGGAGTACATCGCGGTGATCGTGTAGTCCCTGCTGGGGTGCGGGGCCATCGTTCTCATGCCTTCGGGCCGATCGGCGGTGTGGTGTGGACCTCGGCGTCCGGGGCCAGCCGCAGACCGGCCGCGGCGAGGAAGTCGGTGAGTTCGATCCAGCCGCCGTTGGTTCCGCCGTCCCAGCTGGTCCAGAGCCTCGACTCCTCGCCGTCCCAGGTGTCGACGTCCTGACTCGGATGCTGCTCGACCGTCCCCTCGCCGTGCCGGTACCGCAGGTACAGGTACTGACCCGTGGTCGTCCAGGCGTCCCACTGCGACGGGCAGCCCCCGGAGGTCTGCACCACCCGCGCGAGGGTCACATCCTCGTGCAGGTGGGCCTCGACAGCGCCCAGATGCTGGTCGTGGGTGATGAGGAGGTCGTCCACGAGACCGAGCAGGCGGACGCTTCCGCCGGGGAACTGGAGCGTGAGGCCGGCCGTGAAGCTGACACGGCCGTCGTTGTAGTCGGTCTGCCGAACCGACCGGATCGTCTGTCCGACAAACTGGGTCACCGGAACATCCGGCGAATCGTCGATCACGGAGACGCTTCCGTACTCCTCCATCGAGTACGGACCGTGCGGCTGGTCGGCCCGCAGAGACACGCCGGTCGAGGGTGTGTGGAACAGAACCGGGCCCAGCCCCTCCAGATGAAGCCACAGGTGCACCAGCGACGGATCGTCGTCAGCGTAGTGATGCCAAGCTGTGGTCACCTTCAGCAGTCGCCTCCCGATCAGGCCGGCGGCAAGCAGCTCCTCATCGTCGATCACCCGTCGATGCTCGCACGGTCTCACCCAGAGGACACGCGAATTCCTGACCGGCCGCCGCCGCCAGGAGCCGTCCCGCTGAAGTTGCCGGCGACCACGGAGGAGCGAAGCCGGCCGATATACCTTGGCCTCAGTGACTGTTGTCGTTCCGATCTGGGCGCTGGTCGAATGGAGTCTCGGCCGAAGCGCCACAGCAAGACGGTTCTGACAGCCGGATTGTCACGCTCTCGGAGCACGCGGGGAGTTTTGGGGAGCGACGAGTGCGGAGCGTGGTCGAATACCTGAGTGAGGTCGGGCGTGGATCCCGGCAGGATGGGCGGATGGAGCAACCTCTTGATGTGCCCGAACTCGCTGCGGGTGAGGGTTTCACACTGCGACCGTGGCGGCTGTCGGACCTTGACCTCGTCCGTGAAGCGGCAGAGGACGATCACATTCCGTTGATCACGACGGTGCCTTCGCTGTTCTCCGACGCGGAGGGCGTCGCGTTCGTCGAGCGGCAGTGGGAGCGGGCCACGACCAGGGCTGGGTACTCGTTCGTCATCGTCAATCCTGCCGGTGAGCCGGTCGGCAACGTGGGGCTGTGGCTCAAGGACCTGGGGCAGGGCCGCGCGTCACTTGGCTACTGGGTCGTCAAGTCAGCCCGAGGTCGGGGTGCTGCCGGGTTCGCGCTCGAGGCAGTTGCCGGCTGGGCTCGGCGGGAACTGCGCATTCCCCGGCTGGAGCTCTATGTGGAGCCGTGGAACAGCGCTTCCATGCGGACCGCAGAGCGCGTCGGTTTCCAACGCGAGGGCCTGATGAGGAGCTGGCAGCAGGTCGGGGCCGAGCGTCGGGACATGTTCATGTACTCGCTGCTGAGCGACGGGGCAGCGACGCCCCTGGTCCAGCCGTCGCATCGGCGGGACCAGGGTGATCGGTGAGGGCAAGCGCGCCGGGCGTGAGTGGGGCCTTCTGCCGACGGTGTCACCGGAAGCGGATAGCCTCCGGCGGGAAACGGGCGGTTGACGGGAGCGGACGTGGAGATCGAGGAGATGCTGGACCGGCTCGGCGCGGTGATCGGGCCGCCGCCTGCGGACGGCGTGGTCCCGGTCCCGTGGGAGCTCGGGCCCAAGGCACTCGGTTTCCAGCTGCCCACGGACTACCGAGCGTTCGCCGACCGGTACGGGTCGGTCAGCATCAGCGACGAACTGCACATCCACACACCATCGGCGGCGGTCAGTCCCCAGATCGCGGAGCCGGTCGGCTTCGAGGGATTCCTGTACAACACGACGGAACCCTACGGGTACTGCGCCTGGCTGGCCGAGGCTTACCAGGACGGCGACTACGACGAGAGCCCATATCCGCTGTTCCCAGCCGAGGGCGGACTGCTGAAGTGGGGAAACAACTGCAACTCCGACCATTTCTTCTGGCTGATGCGGGGCCCAGACCCGGACCGATGGCCGGTCGCCGCCAAGTTCCACTCGATGCGGGAGTGGGACCTGTTCGAGGGCGGCTTCCTGGAGTTCCTGTTGGCGACGGTCACGGAGCAGTACCCGTACCACGAGGACGTCGTCCCGGACGGGCTGAGGCAGGCCGGTGAGGGCCGTGCTTACCGTTTCAAGGGTGACTGGTCCAAGCAGGTTCGGCGGTGAGCCCACGAGCATGGGCAACGGCCGGCCCCGACTCGGTGACCTGGCCGGTCGTTGTCGTGCCGATCGCGGTGGGCATGGGTTCGATTACACCAGCTCGGTCGGGTGGTCTTGCCGCGTGCCGAGCATGAAGACAGGGCCTCTGGTGCAGCTCGTGGTTGTCGAGACCTTAAACGCGCCAGGAGGTCCTGATGCCGCAGTTGTACGCCTTCACGCCGGTCGGGTCCAACTCGCTTGCCCGGGAGTGTGATTGTCTCGCCCGCCGGTTCGGGAACGCCGGGAACAACCCGTACAGGCGTCCGAGGTATCCCTCGGACATGACCGATGCGGAGTGGGCCGTCGTGCGGGACGCGATGCCCGTGCCAGCCTGGCTGGAGGGCTGCGGTGGGCAGCCGGAGGGCTACTGCCACCGGCAGCTGGTCGACGCGGTGCGCTACCTGGTCGCGGGCGGCATCACCTGGAGGGCGATGCCCGCGGACTTCCCCGCCTGGGACCGCGTCTACGCCTTCTTCCGGCGCTGGCGGGACAAGGGCCTGGTCGCGGAGTTCCACGACCAGCTGCGCGACCGGGTCCGCGAGGCTGCGGGCCGGGATCGGGAGCCGACCGCGGGCATCATCGACGCGCAGTCGGTGAAGGCGGCGGCGTCGTTACCGGCCGCGAGCCGGGGCTTCGACGGCGGGAAGAAGGTGAACGGCCGCAAGAGGCACATCGTCGTGGACACCCTCGGGCTGCTGCTGACGGTGCTGGTCACCGCCGCATCCGTCACCGATCGCGAGGCCGGCGGGACGTTGCTGGAGCGGCTGCGTCAGCGCCACTGGCGCATCACGCCGGTGTGGGCCGACGGCGGCTACACCGGAAGCCTGGTCGACCTCGCCCGCGAGGTTCTGCGGATCGCGCTGAGCGTGGTCAAACGCGGCGACGACGCCACCGGCTTCACCGTGCTGCCCAAGAGGTGGCTGGTCGAGCGGACGTTCGCGTGGCTGATGCACTCACGCCGCCTGGCCCGCGACTACGAGACCCGCACCGACACCTCCGAGGCGATGATCCGCTGGTCGATGACCATGGTCATGAGCCGCCGGCTCGCCCGGCAATCACGCTGAACATCCCCGGGCTGCCCTCGGCCAGCCAGCCCCGCACCGCCAAGCGCTTCACCTTCGACCGCACCCCCTCCACCTTCGCCGCGACCACCTCCAGGCCCAAGGCCGCCGCGAGCTGCCGACAGTCCATCGCCTCCCGGCCCCGATCGGCCAGGACCTCCACGAGCCGCTGGTAGTCCCGCGCCAGCGAGTCGAGAGCGAGCCCTTCCCTCCAGGCGGGAACCACCGATCCGCGCACTGCCTTTGCGCCCCGCGCAGGCCCTTGAATGGCCACCTCGGCCAGCGGCTTCTTCTCGCCTGCAGGAGGTTCTGCCAGGACCTCGGCCACCGTCTGACGGGCGATCACGAACCGCTCCCACGCGGCTTCCGCCTCCTGCAGCTCGGCCTGCAGGGCCTCCACCCGTTGCCGGGCAGCACGCTCACGCTCTTCCAGCAGCCCCATCACCGACGGCATCCGGCACCTCCATCGAAGAGACGAAACAACGCCCCGTCTCTGCCACCAAGGCGGCGGCACTATGCCTGATCAGCGGAAATGCACCCGTCACTATCGGAAAGACAACGGCTTCTCAGGGCGCGTGCCAGCGGGCCGGCGGCTGAAGGCCGCTCAGGTCCGGACCCGCCCGGGCGAGCGGCGGAGCCCGGAGTTCGTCCGGGGCTACGAGCAACGCGAAGCCGCCGAGGGGCAGGAGCGCCGGGACCGGCACGCCCGTGAGCGGCGGCGGTTCGAGCGGGTGCGGCAGGCGTGCCTACTGCTCCTGAACACCGGGACAGCCTGGTCCTCGACGAGTCGGCAGTCGACTGGGCCAACGAGCTGGCGGACGTGGTCACCGATCGGCACACGCTGGCCGAGCAGGCCGCCCTGGTCGTCTACCCCGCCAGACCGTGGACGAGATCCACCAGTTCGCCCGGCAGACCAACCGTCCCTCCACCACGACGGCCGACGCCCGCCGCGCTACTGACTTCGACGCGTCAGGGTGAACCGTACTGATCTACCTGATACCGCAACGGTGGAAGCAGTCGAGAGTAGGAGCGCATCGGGTCGCGGGGCTGCCTGGCGCTGCCCGTGGCAGCGCCAGGCTCGTCCTCAGGTCATCACCAGGGCCCGCTCTAGCCGTTGAGGATCGTCACGCTCCACACGTAGGTGGTGGAGGAGAAGTCGCGCTCGTTGGCCCGCGTACCGGTCGGCCCGAGGCCGATGGCGCCGAGGTCGGTGATGAAGGTCCCGTGGTTCCAGTCGGCCGTGATCCTGTAGACGCCGCCCTGGTTGACGTTCCACCCGCCGGGGGTGCCCGCGTAGCAGAAGTTCCCATGCGTGGTCCAGACTTCCAGGCCGTGGCTCATGGGGTAGCTGCTGTTCTGGGTGGGGCACGCGACCTGGTCGATGGCGCTGGCCGGTGTGGCGGCCACGCCGCCGGCCAGGATGCCGCCGATGAGGGCCACGGCCGAGAGCTTCCTGCGCACTATCAAGATCATCTCCTGTGCTTTGCGGTGGCCCCGATCCCATGTCGGTGATCGAGGTGGTCCGAGTCCTGCCGTGCTGCCCTGATCGGGACGGTTCACCCTGACGAGCGGAAGTCAGTGGTCCCTGACCCGCCGGTGGGACGGACGGTGGACGCGATCGGTGGTCGTGCCGCCCGTTCCCGACAACTCAAGGGAAACGGAAGACAGGCCTGCCCCTCGAGTGATTCGATCAGGTTCGAAGACCCAGGACGCCGGCCGCTCGGGCGGCCGACAGCTGACCTCGGGGGTGTCGTGCTCTACCTCGACATGGACCGCGCCGCACTTGCGAACACCCGGTTCGCGATCTCGCCGCTCAGCACCGTGATCGGCGCGCTCCGTCTCCTGCGCGACAACCAGCCCGGCGGAGAGGGCTGGAGGGGCAGGGTCCAGGAGGCGGTCCGCGACCGCAGGCTCGCTCTGCTGGGCTCGATGTTCAGCGGTTCGTGGGACTACGTGCCGGACTTTCTGACACCGCAGCCACAAGCTCCGGAAACCGGGGTGCACGAGGAACTGCACACCGTCGCCACCACTGGTTCAGCCCGTCTGTGCTGGGAACTGCAGACCATGGCTCACGGGGTGAGCGAGGAACGTCTGGCGGGCCGGGTCATCCCCGTGATCCTCCGCAATGCCCTGGAACTGGGTGAGCGGAACTTCGCCGAGCAGGTGGCCGGGGAGCTGCACCAGCTGTGGGAGTCGGCCCTCGCCCCGCAGTGGACGGCCCTGCGCACCCGCATGGAGGAGGACATCACCCACCGGGCACGGACCATCGCCCGAGACGGCCTGTCCGGCATGCTGACCACCCTGCACCCCAGAATGCTCTGGGACGACGATCAACTGAGCCTGGTCAGCCGCTTCCAGGCCCGGATCCCCGGCAGTACCGGCCTGGTTCTGACTCCCTCGGTGTTCACCACCGACCTGCGCATCGCCATCGACTCGATACCAGCACCCGCCAAGCGGCAGCCCATGTTCGCCTACCCCTGCCGGCCCGGGCCCCAGACCCGCCCCGGACCCACGGTCCACGCCCTGCTCGGGGCGACCCGGGCGCGCCTGCTGTCCGACCTGCACACCGCCCGCACCACCGCGCAGCTGGGCGAGCGGCACTTCCTCGCTGCCAGTACGGTCTCCTACCACCTGGGAATCCTGCACCGCACCGGACTGGTCACCCGCACCCGCACCGGACAACACGTCCTGTACCGGCAGACCCCTCGCGCCGCCGACCTCCTGGCCCCGCCCCCACCGGCCCCGGGCATTCAACCGAACGGGATAAGTTGACGCCGCGTTGGGCCACCGGCGAAATGGCCAGCCGCGGGGTGACGAATCGTCCGGTCTCTCAGCGACTGGCGCCACGTCGGCGGAGACGCCGCCGACGAGCTGGTGGAGGCTGCCCAACTTGGGAACCGGCGGCCTGGTTGTGATTCCCAGGTCGGGAAGCTCGCCGAGGTCATCGCCGCCTACCGCCACCGCCTGACCCTGCGCACCAGTACCGAGGCCATGGACTCCCTCGCCGCGCCGATCGGCAGCCAGCAGTGGACCCCGGCCACGGCGTCCTCGCCCGGCTCCGCGCCGCCGACGGCAACCGGTGACCGACCAGCCCGCTGCACGTCTTCCTCTCCGACGCCGCCGAACATGCCCTCGCCACGCTGCGCCCCGGCGAGCTGGACGCGGCCGAGAAGCTCGTCGAGCGCCTGGCGGTCCACCCGCGGCTCGGTATCCCGGTGCCCGCCCACACCAACTCGACCTCCGACTCCGGCGGACGCGTCAGCACCGCGCCGGGAGATGGTCGGGCCCCTCACGCTCGTCGACGCGAGGGGCCCGACCACAGCGTACGGCCGGCCCTCCACCTGGTGCTTGGGCTTCGCCCCACAACGGTGCGCATCGGGCCCGGAGCGTCCGGCAGCTGTCCGGTGGGCCCCGGAGCCCCTCGATCTCCCCGGCCTGGCAGTGACCCGTTGCCCAGCCCCGCCTCGGGCAGGTCCGGGCGGAGGAGGCGCTGTTCTCGGCACTGCGCATCGGGCGGCGGGCGATGTGCCAGGCCAGGGTGCGGCGGAAGCGGGCGGTGCCGATGGCGCCGTGGGGGTCGGGCGGGATCGTCTCGCCGAGCAGACGGTGGGCATGGGCTTCGGTGGTGGCCCAGGCGGCGAAGGCCTCGATCCGGTCGCCAGCCCCTCGGGCAAGGCGGGGCCCGACTCCACCTTCTGCCACTACGACGAGTGGTACAGCTCCGTCAGCAACCAGGGCAAGACCATGCAGGCGGTCGGCGCCACCCAGGCGGACTACAACGGCACCGGGTCGGACGCGACCTCGACCTTCTCCGCCCAGGTCAGCGGCACGGTCACTGCCAGTATCAGCAGTAGCCTGAGTGCCGATGCCAACACCGTCGTGGCTGACGCCAGCATGACGATGGGAGCCAGCCTCTCCGTCTCCCTGACCGCTTCGCTCGGCAACTCCACCACCGTCACCGCCAAGCCCGGTCAGACCGCCTACGCCATCTACGGGGTCTGGCGCTTGAGGACCTACGGCACGTACAACATCCAGCGTGAAGACTGCTCCACCTCCTCGGCGGCTCTCACCGCGTGGAGCCCGTGGTATGTCGGCTGGCAGACCTGGACCAGCTGACCAGACATTCCGTTGGCCGCCCGCCGCACGCTGGTGGGCGGCCAACGCCCCTACCGACAGGGACAGATCACAGTGACCACGAAGGTACGCCGCATCCTGCTCGGTCTCGCCGCGCTCGGCGTCTTCGCCAGTGGGTGCAGCACAGCAGCGGTGAGGGTGTGAGGTCAGCCGCAGACGTTCGGGGTCACGGTGTCGTTCTGCGGCTGTGCCATGTTGACGAAGCAGTTGGGCTTGACCGGCCCGGACGCCCAGGCCGAGGCCGTCGCGGCCGGCAGGGACAGGCCCACGGCAACCGCCAGCACGACGAACAGCTTCTTCTTCATCTTCGAAACCTCCTGTCGACGAGTCCCGCTGACCCGTCCTCACGGGAAAGCGTCCCGCTCGCCGCCGGCCGTGGTCACGTTTCCCGGCCAACTCCGGCCATCCGCCCCTACACTCTGTGCGGCAGTTTTAGCGATCACGACGGGGGCACGGGGTTGAGCGAGGAATGTCCGGATCCGGGTCAGGCTGCTGATCTGGCTGAGTTCATCGGGCAGCTGGGGAAGCTGGTGGTGTGGGCGGGTGCGCCGTCGCACCGGGAGCTGGCCAGGCGGGTGGGGCCGCTTCTGCGGCCGCCGCAGGAGCTGTCGAAGTCGACGATCAGTGACGCGTTCGTACCCACGAGACGCCGGCTGAACCTGGAGCTGGTGGTGGGGATCGTCCGGGCGCTCGGCCTGGACGAGCCGGTAGTCGGCCGGTGGCGGGACGCGTGCGTGCGGCTGCACGCCGAGGCCAGGACCGGCGGGCCGGCCGGGGTGTTCCGGCAACTGCCGGCGGATCTGGCGACGTTCACCGGGCGCGAGGCCGCACTGCGGGAGCTCCTCAAAGCGGCCGAGGCCCCGGCGGGCGGCCAGCCGAGAACGGTGGTGCTGTCGGCGATCGAGGGGATGGGCGGGATCGGCAAGACCCGGCTCGCCGTGCACGCCGCACATGAACTGGTCCGCCGCGGCCGCTACCGCGACCTGCAGCTGTACGTGAACCTGCGCGGGTTCGACCCCGGGCAGCAACCGGCCGACCCGGCCGAGGTGCTGGACGGGTTCCTGCGCGCCCTGGAAGTCCCCGCCCAGCACATCCCCGCCGGGCTGGACGCTAGAGCCGCGATGTTTCGGGACCGGATGCACAGCCGACGCGCCATCGTACTGCTGGACAACGCCGCCGGCACCCCCTGGGGATGGCCCCAGTGGGACGCCACCGACAGCGACGGCGAGGACATCAGGTGCGCGGCTGTCGGCCAGCTCACTCTCGTCTACCTGGTCAACAGGACGGCCGGCCGGTTGCACGTCATCGACATCGTCTGGATCGGCTGACCCCCTGCACCGGTTGCTGGTCGGCGCAGGACGCAGAGCAACACGACACCGCCCACCGTCCGGCAGGCTCCCGGCGCTGCGCCGCCATCGTGGTCAGCGTGCTACGCGGCTCTTGGCGGTGGCAGCCTTCTTCGAGATCGCGGCGCTCTTGCGGGCCGGGGCCGCCGACCTCTTGGCCGCGGTGGCGGGCTTGGCAGCACTCGCCTTCTTCGCGGTGGCCCTGGCAGCACTCGTCTTCTTCGTGGTGGCCTTCTTCTTCGGGGCCGGTGCGGCTGCGGCGCCGGTGCGCTGAGTGGTGGTCCTGGCCACGACGGTCTTCCGGGCAGCGGTCTTCTTCACCGCCGAGGGAGCGTTGCCGGCCGCGCGCTTGGCTGTTCTCAGGGTCGTGCTGAGGGGGGTGAGCGAGCCCTTGGGGGCCTTCATGATGGACGGGCCCTGTTTGGGAAGCTTCTTGGCACCGGAGACCAGGTCCTTGAATCCCTGTCCGGGACGGAAGCGCGGCACGACGCTCTTCCTCACCCGCACGCGTTCGCCGGTCTGCGGGTTGCGGGCGTAACGGGCGGGGCGCTGGACGGGCTCGAGGGAGCCGAAGCCGGTGACCGAGACGCGCTCGCCGGCGACCACGGCGCGCACCATCGCGTCGAGGACCGCGTCGACGGCGTCCTGTGCGGCGGTGCGGCTGCCGAGCTTGCCGGAGACCGCATCGACGAGCTGGCCCTTGTTCATGACGTGGACTCCTTGCAGGGACTTGATGCCGGTTTGAGCTGTTTTCGTTCTCACGTTAGGGCGAGTGCCAGGATCCCGCCCGCGCACGAAGTCCCTGCGGACGGCCACTTGGCGCCCCGCTGCTGTCCGACGGCGCGCTGCACAGGGGATCCGGGCCGGACGCAGTGATCGGGGGATGTGCAGCATCTGCGCGGGTACGTGGCGGTTGGCCACGTCCGGCGCCGGCCGCGAAACCCGCTGCAGCCGGTGCGGACGGGATCCAGGGCGACGGCTCGTCCGCGCAGGTGCTCCTCGCGCTGTATCCACCCGCTCGGCCGTCGGTGCTGGACCGTGCTGTCGTCCAGGACCGACGACATCCCTCCGTACGACGGCCGCCCTGCCTGCCGCCGCCCGGAGCTCTGACGGCCGGTCAGTTCCAGCATCCGGCGCGCGGAAGGGGGCGGACCGTCACCGAATGACGCTCCCTGCCCGCCCGGGGGGTGTGCGGATGAGCGGCCTCACCCGGTGTCCCGGCACAGGAACGGGATCAAGGTTTCGGGCACTGGATTCGGCCGTGGGGCGCAGTTGTAGGCCCGGGGCTGTCCGGAGGCGCTGACGCAGCTGGTCAGGGGCCATCGGAGTGGGCCGGCACCGGTCACTGCGCAAGCGGTGTCGCGGGAGGCGGAGTTCCCGCCGACGGTCTCGCCGCCACCCGGGTGGTGTGTTGCGGACCGCCGCGGTCGACGACGGGTGCTCAGGCGCCCTTGGCGGCTTCCTTGAGCTTCGAGCCCGCGCTGACCTTGGCGCTGTAGCCGGCCGGGATCTGGATCGGGTCGCCGGTCTGCGGGTTGCGGGCGGTGCGGGCGGCACGGTGGGTGCGCTCGAAGGTCAGGAAGCCGGGGATGGTGACCTTCTCGTCGCTCTTGGCGACGACCTCGCCGACAACATCGGCGAAGGCGGCCAGGATGGCGTCGGCGTCCTTGCGGGTCACCTCGGCGCGCTCGGACAGGACGGTCACCAGCTCACTGCGATTCATCGGTACTCCCATTGACATCGTTCCAGAGGTTGACATGCTGTCAGGTCGGCGCGGTGGTTGCCGAACTCACACGCCGGGGTCGTCTACGCGTGTCGCGCCGCCGACTCGGCTGCCTGCCCGGAGCCCGCTCCGCCGATTCAGCCCGGCGCCCGGCCGCGTTGCGGTCGCCGGTCCTGCCCCGGCCGCCGCCTCGATCGGCTGACCGATTGTGCGCTCACGCGTGCGGGTCGTGGTCGCGGACGGGCCGGAGGAGGCTCGCAGGTGATCGACGGCCTGGGCGCGCTCTTCCCATCGGACCGAGCGGCTGGTGCCCCCGGCGGTCAGGCCGGGCCGGTCGGGGTGCGTGGCGCGGTGGGCGATCCCGCCGGTGCCAGGTTCGGCCGGGTGGAGGCGCATCCTGTGCTCGATGCGGTCGTTGGTCCGCTCGAGCGGCCTCTTCCGGGGCATGCGAGTCATCCGGTCCGTACGCTCATCCGGGCCGGATGCGCGTCGGGGCGGTCGGCCCGGAGGAGGACCGGCCGCCCCGGATTCCCGGGCCGCTCTCCCCGATTCCGGCCGTCCTCCTCGGGGTTCCCGCCCGCCCCTGGTGCAGAGCGGGTGCCAGGGGGCGTGGACGGCCTGAGCAGCGCCGCGTTCTCGATCCGGGACGGCACAGGCCGGGATGGCGATCGGTGTCCTGGCGCCGGCCGGCCATTCCTCGGCAGCCGGCCGCAGATCCGTCACCACGCTGCGAACCCCCGCGGCCGCTGTACCGTCCAGGACCATCAGCAACCGGGGAGCAAGCACCATCGCCGTTGGCGGCGGAGCCGCCCTTCGCTGCCCGCCTGTCAGCTTCGCTCGTGCGCTCGTCGGCCTCCGTCATGTGACGTCCGTTCCTCGGCCTCCTCAGCCTCCAGCGGTCGCCCGGTGCCGTCCGCTGCGCGGGGGGTTGCTCCGTTCGCCCGCTCCACCGCTGGACGCGTGTGCTGCCGGGCCCGCTAGGGTGAGCGTTCCGTCCCCGGCAGCTGTGATGCCGGGGACGGAACCTGTGCGCCTGCCCTGGGCAGATCACCTCCAGGAGCGGTGCCTCGCGTCGCATGGTCGGGTTCGGTTCGTCCTGCTCCCGAACGCCAACCGCCCGGTGACCGCGGCCGCCTGGTCCGCGGCCCCTGAACTCGATCGGCTGCCGGACGGATCCCTGTCAGCAGCACCCCGTCCCACGCCGACTCGGGCTTTGAGAAGAGGAGTTGGTGAACCGCGCGGCGGTCCTGGGCGTCCCCCTGCGTGTGTACGGTGGCGCACCTGGGAGCAGGGGTTGCTCCCGATGAGCGTCCGGTCGCTCCGGGCCCGCTGGTACCCGGATCGCACGTCATGACCGTCGTTCTGGCGACTCCACAAGGGCAGGGCCGTTCAGCCCTTCACCACAGTCACCCCGGAGGACATGCCATGCGTAGCCACCGCTCCATGCTGGGCACCGCGCTCCTGACCGTCGCACTGCTAGGCACGGCCGGCGCCGTGCCCGCGGGGGCGGTCTCCCAGCCCCACGCCGTGACCGCGCCGTCCTCCTTCGGCGACGGCAGCTTCGAGACGCCGCTCGCGACGGCGTACGGCTTCACGACTCTGGAGGTGGGGCGGGACATCGGACCGTGGCGGGTCACGCATGGCACGGTCGACCTGATCGGTGCCGGATTCTGGGCGGCCGCCGATGGTGACCAGTCGGTGGACCTCAGCGGCTACCAGGCGGGCGCCGTCACCCAGACCTTCGCGACCCGGCCCGGCGCCCGCTACCTGGTGAACTACGCGCTGGCCGGCAACCCGGCCGGTGCGCCGACGGTCAAGACCGGGCTGGTACGGGTCAACGGACTCGACGTCCAGGACTTCAGCTTCGACACCACCGGCAAGACCGTGACCGACATGGGCTACAGCACCCAGGGCTTCGAATTCGTCGCGAGCTACCCGCAGACGGTGCTGAGCTTCGTGAGCACCACACCCACGGGGTACGGCCCGGTCCTCGACGGGGTCACGGTCACCCCTGTCTGCTGCGAGAGCTGCGGCGGTTAGGGTCCGACCGGCGGTCGCCGCGTACCGGGTCGTGGGTGTTCCCGCCGGTTTCGAGCAGGATCGTTCGTGCCGCTTCGGTCCAGGGACCGGAGCAGATCGCAGAGCCCGACGGTCTCGTCGAGCTGGAGATACCCGAGCGACGGCGGCGCAGGACGGTGACGGTGATGGCGAGCGCGGCCGCCCCGGTCAGGATCTGGGGGTCGGCGATGGGCACCGGGACGACGGGAGCGGCACCGCCGCACCGGGCGTGCCCGATGATCACGTCAGTGCCTCCGAGGACCGGGAGCAGGGTGAGGTGCAGGGCGTTGACGGTCAGGACACCTCGGGCGTCCCTGGTCTGCTCGTTGAGTAGGACCGTGCCGACGAGCGGGAGGCTGACGCCGGTGTTCGGGGCGGCGTCGGCCGCGAGGGAGACGGAAGGGAGGGGGAACGGCAGGGTGACGGTACCGCCGGCGATGGTGCCGTTGCCGGTGGCACCGTCCGGGGTAGCCCGGCAGGTGGATCTGACGCCGGTGAGGGCAAGACCGCCGAGAAGCGGTCCCAGCCGGGCGCCGAGCCTCTCGACCCTCGCGGACGCGAAGGACGACCCCGCCGCCGGGTTGGGGTGTGTCCAGCGACTGGTGTATCTCGTGTTGTGTGAGTTACCGGCGGCCGACGGAGAGGCGACCGTCGAAGGCGATGTCGAAGGCCTGGAGAG
>NZ_JBEOWY010000047.1:0-64481 GCF_040296285.1 Kitasatospora sp. NPDC002227 | reverse complement strand
AGCCTCGGCTGCGGGCTGCTCGGGCTGGTCCTGGAGAACGCGGCCGGACAGCGGTACGAGGAACTGCTGGCAAGCCGGGTCTGCGGACCGCTCGGCTCAGAGGGAGATGGCTGTGATCAGTACCGGGGACTTCATCCGGATCGTCCGGGACGAGCTCGACCTGCCGCTGGCCAGTGCCGATCTGGAGCGGGACTTCGACCAGGTCGTGCACTGGGACTCGATGCACATGATCAGACTCGTCGCAGTGCTGGAGCGGGAGACCGGCAGACGGCTGCCGATCGGCAAGCTGCTGATGCAGCGGAGCCTGCGGGACGTCTACGAGCTGGTCAGCGCACCGGCCGCGGCCTGAGCGGGGGCGAGGGCGATGCGCTGGGACGACGTCTACGTCGCCGGTCTGGGCTCCTACCTGCCGCAGACCGAGATGACCTCCGAGCAGGCCGTGGCCGAGGGGCTCTACGACCCGACCGAGAACCTCGCCAACGGCATCCTGGCGGTGCGGATCGCCGGGCCCGGCGAGGCGCCGGTGGAGATGGCCGCCGCGGCCGCCGCCAAGGCGGTGGCCCGCTCCGGGCACCGGGACGGCGAGTTCGGCCTGGTGCTGCACGCCGGGCTCGGCCACCAGGGGCAGGACTACTGGACCCCGGCCTCCTACGTGCAGGACCACACCGTGGGCGGCGAGGCGGCCGCGATCGAGATCCGCCAGGGCTCCAACGGAGGGCTGGCCGGGGTCGAGCTGGCGGCCTCCTGGGTGGCCGCCCGGCGCGGTGGGCAGGCCGCGCTGGTGACGGCCGCCGACTCCTTCCACCTGCCGTACTTCGACCGCTGGAAGACCGACGTCCAGCTCGTCTACGGTGACGGCGCCGGGGCCGTGGTGCTCTCCTCCCGGACGGGCTTCGCCCGGCTGCGGGCCACCGTCTCGATCGGCGACGGCTCCTTCGAGCCGCTCTACCGGGGCTCCGACGCCTGGACCCCGCACCCCTTCGCCTCCGGCAAGCCGATCGACCTGCGGGCCCGCAAGCGGGACCACCTGATGAAGACCGAGGACGGCTACGAGGGCGCGGTGGCCCGGATGGGCCGGCACATGAAGGAGGTGATCGAGCGGGTGGTGGCCGAGGCGGGCACCACCGTGGCGGAGGTCGACTGGTTCGTCCACGCCAACCTGGGCCAGACCATCGCGCAGTGGGCGTTCTACGACCAGTTCGGCATCGACCGCGCGCGCACCGTCTACGACTGGGGCCGCAGCCTCGGCCACATGGGCGCGGGTGACCAGCTGATCGGCTTCACCCACCTCGCCGAGAGCGGGCGGCTGCGGCCCGGCGACCTGGTGCTCACGGCCGGGGCCGGGATCGGCTTCATGTGGTCGGCGGCCGTCCTGGAGATCCTGGAGCCGCCCGTCTGGTGACCTGGCGAAGAAGGTGCCCGGCCGGCCACTGCCGGGACCGGCCGGGCGGCCAGGGGCCCGCAGGGACAGTCAGGTCCGCTCAGGTCCGCTCAGGTCCGCTCAGGTCCGCTCAGGGGCGGCGGATGACGCTGATCGAGATGGCGTCCACCCGCATGACCCGTACCGTCTCCCCGGCGCGCGGGGCGTGCACCACCTGGCCGTTGCCGATGTACATCCCGACGTGGCTGCGGTCGGACTTGTAGATCACCAGGTCACCCGGCTGCGCGTGGTGCCAGTCGGTGCCGACGTTGGTGCCCACGCCCGCCTGCTCCTGCGAGGTGCGCGGCAGCGAGACCCCGGCCTTCGCGTACGCCCACAGCATCAGGCCCGAGCAGTCGAAGGTGGTCGAGCCGGTGGCACCCCACTCGTAGTCCGCGCCCTGCTTGCTCATCGCGGCCGCCACGGCGGTCGCGGCGTAACCGCCGGCCGGCGGCAGGGAGTTGAGGTCGACCCGGGAGGCGCCGCGCGAGGCGGTGCCGTCGGCGTCCCGCATGATCGCGGCGCGCTCGGCGGCGGTCAGCGTGCCGAGCAGCCGCTGGGCCTCCTGCAGCTTGGACTGCACCTGGCCCTTGGCGTCGTTCAACGCCTTGGTCTGCCCGTCGAGTTCGGCCAGCACCGTGGCGGCCTCCTGCCGGCGCTGGTCGAGCAGCCGCTGCTGGCTCCGGAGCGCCCTGAGGGTCTGCGCCTGGACGTCGGCCGCCTGGTCGAAGGAGGACAGCTGGGAGAGATAGCGGTCCGGATCGGCGGAGAACATCAGCTGCACCGAGGGGTCGATCCCACCCTGGCGGTACTGCCCGGCCGCCACCGCCTCCAGCCCGGCGGCGAGTTCGGTCAGCTGCGCCGTGCCGCGGGCCACCTGGTCCTGCAACTGACCGGCCTGACCGCGCAGTCGGTCGGCCCGCTCCTTGGCGCCGTTGTACTTCTCGGTCGCCTGCTCCTGCTGCTCGAGGAGCTTGTCGACCTGGGCCTTCACCTCGTCCTTGCCCGGGCTCGCGGGCGCGGCGTGCGCGCCGGTCTGGGCCGACAGGGCGACCGTGGCGGCGGCAGCGGTGGTGAGCACGGAGACCCGCGCCCGGCTCGGCTGCTTCGGACGGCGGTGGACGGCCACGGTGAAGCTCCTTCGTTCCTGACGGACTCACCCGGCCAGGCGAAGATCCGGCTCGGCACTCGGAACCTAACGAGGCGCCAGGCGCCGCGTCCAGGCGGATGCCCCGGCGGACGGAGGAGTGTGCCCGCGCGAACGCGCGGCCGCCGGCTCGCAGGCGGTCAGCGCGAGGCCCGCCGCCGCGAGCAGGGCGAGGGCGGTGGCGCGGTGGTGCGCGGTCATGGTGTCGGTCCCCCCGGGGAGATACGTGCCAAGGACGCCCTCAGGCCCCTGGCCGGTTCCGCGCGCCCCGGGCCCAGAGGGCGAGCCCGGCCACCCCGGCCGCCCCCGCGACGGCCAGCGCGGCCAGCACCGGGCCCCAGACCACCCCCCCGAGCGGCGCCAGACCCGCCGCGAGCACCAGGCCGCTCGCGGCGTACGCGCTGCCCACCACCGGCCGCGACCGCCACTGCCGCTGCCCGGCCGGGCCCGCCGCGACGGCGTCCACGAGCAGCAGGTAGCCGAGCAGCAGTGCCGCCACGCAGGCCACATCCCAGCCGGGCGGGGTGGTCAGGGCGGTCAGCACCACGGAGCCGGCCGCGAAGACGGTGTTGCGGTGGTGCGCCAGCCGGTCGGCGAGCCGGGCCGAGTGCTGGACCGGCCGCCGCACCAGCACCGGCCCGGCCCACCAGGCCGCCGCCAGAGCCGGGACGGCGAACAGCAGGGCCAGCCGGGGCGTCCGGACGAACAGACTCGGGTCGGCGGCGGCCAGCGCGAGGGCCAGCGCCACGGCGCGGGCCAGCGGCGCGGTGGCGTCCGGGGCGGGCGGGTCATCGGTCATGGCGGCCTCCTCCGTCGAGGTGGGATTCATCGGACACCGCCCTGGATGCGGGTGCGCAGCAGCGGGGCGAGCGCCAGGTCGAGGCTCTCGCCAGGGGTGGCGGCGAGCACCGGGATGCCCCGGGAGCGCAGCGCGTACCGCATCGCCTCCCGGTCGAACTTCCAGAACTCCAACGCCAGTTCACCGGCCACGTCGCGCAGCTTCGAGCCGGTCTCGGGCACCGGGTCACCGATCGGGATCTCGACCACCACCACCGCGCAGCCCCGGCTGCCCAGGTCACGCAGCAGGTCGAGCACCCGCTGGTCGGTCAGCGTGGTCACCACGTACACCAGCGACCCCGGGGGGATGACCGGGCGGGGCAGCCGCTCCAGGTCGGGCACCTCGTAGCCGAGGTCACGGCGGACGTCGAGCACCGTCTCGATCAGCCGGTAGAAGTACCCGGCGCCGGTGGCCGGGCGCAGCCAGCGGGTGGTGCCGCCGATCGAGACCACGCCGACCCGGTCGTGGCTGCCCAGGTAGGCCCGGGTGATCCCGGCGGCGGTGCGCACCGTCTCGTCCAGGCTGGACCGGCCGGAGGAGGGATCGGCGAAGTCGCCCAGCGCGTCGATCACCACCACGGTGTCGGCGGCGCGTTCGGCCGCGAACTGGGTGATCTGCACGCTGCCCCGGCGGGTGGTGGACGGCCAGTGGATCCGCCGCTGCCGCTCGCCCCACACGTGCGGGCGCACCCCCTGGATCTCCAGGCCCTCGCCGCGCTGGCGGGCGGTGTGCTCGCCCAGGTACTCGGGCAGCCGGACCGGAATCGGGGTGAGCGAGGCCCGGGCGGCGGAGGGGAAGACCTCGATCTCGCCGAGCTCGACCCGCAAGGTCCGCCGGGCCAGGCCGCCGCGGTCGTACAGGTCCAGGTCGAGCGGGCCGAGCGTCCAGCGGCCCCAGCGCGCCGCCGTCAACTCGAGCTCCACCAGGGCGCCGTCCACGGTCAGCCCGTCCAGGGCCAGCCCCGGGCCCGGGTGCAGGACGGGGTCGATCAGGCTGACCGTGCCGTCGAAGGCCAGCCGCACCCGTACGGTGACGCGCTCGCCCTCGAAGCAGCGCCGCTGGTCGACCTCGGCCGTGGCCGCCGGCCGGGACGGACGGCTGCTCCCGGCGGCAGCCAGCGCGAGCAGCACCAGGGGCCCGGCGGCCAGCGCCAGCAGCCACCCCTGGCCGGTCACCAGCGCCGCCGCCCCCGCGACGGCGGCGACGGTGGCCAGGCGCAGCGCCCGCTCGGTGGCCCGCCACAGCGGCGGGGGCGGGGCGGCCGGGCGGGTGAGCACCAGCGGCGGGGCGGCGGGGCGGCCCAGGGTGCGGGTCGCGGGCGGGCGGGAGGCCGTCCGTGTGCGGGAGCTCATCGGTGCGCGGGGGCGGTGGGGACGGTGGCCGGGGTCGGGACGGTGTCGACCAGGCCGGCGATCACGTCGTCCGCGTTGATCTGACGCACCCACAGCTCCGGCCGCAGCGACACCCGGTGGGCCAGCGCGGGCACGGCGAGCGTCTTGACGTCCTCCGGGATCAGGTAGTCCCGGCCCGCCAGCACGGCCTTGGCGCGGGCGAGCTGGAGCAGCGCCAGCCCGCCGCGCGGCGAGGAGCCGACCTGCAGCTGCGGGTGCGAGCGGGTCGCGTCCACCAGGGCCACCACGTAGTCCACCAACGCGTCCGAGACCTCCACCCGCTCCAGCGCGGCCCGCATGGCCAGCACCTCGGCCGGGTCGGTGAGCCTGGTCAGCACCGCCTCCGGCGCGGCCCGGTCGATCCGGGCCCGGAGCATCGCGGCCTCCTGGTGGACCGGCAGGTAGCCCATCCGCACCCGGAGCAGGAAGCGGTCCAGCTGCGCCTCGGGGAGGCTGTAGGTGCCCTCGTACTCGATCGGGTTGGCGGTGGCCAGCACGACGAAGGGCTGCGGCAGCGGGCGGGTCACGCCGTCCACCGAGACCTGTGCCTCGGCCATCGCCTCGAGGAGGGCCGCCTGGGTCTTGGGGGGTGTGCGGTTGAGCTCGTCGGCGAGCAGCAGGTGGGTGAAGACCGGGCCGGGGCGGAAGACCATCTCGCCGGTGCGCTGGTCGTAGAAGGGCGCACCGGTGACGTCCGAGGGCAGCAGGTCGGGGGTGAACTGGATGCGCTGGAAGTCCAGGCCGAGCGCGGTGGCGAAGGAGCGGGCCAGCAGGGTCTTGCCCAGGCCCGGCAGGTCCTCGATCAGCACGTGGCCGCCGGCCAGCACGCCGAGCATGACCAGTTCGAGCGCCTCCGGCTTGCCGACCACGGCGCGGGCGACCTCGTCGAGCACCTGGCGGGCGCGCGTCCCCGCCTGCTGCGGGGTCAGGGTCGGGGCGGGGTGGGTGGTGGTCACGGTGGTCCTCGTTTCGGACGGTGGCGGTGGAGAGGTCAGAGGGCGCGCAGGCCGTCGACGGCCGCGCGCAGGGTGGCTGCCGGGACGGGCAGCTCGGGCGTGGCGCCCGGGGCGATCAGGGCCCAGACCTCGGGGGCGACCAGCGCGGCGGCCCGCTCGGGCTGGGACTGCAGCGAGACGGCGTGCTGCTCGGCGAGCCGGGCGGCGTACAGGCGGCGGAGCCGGTCGACCAGCAATGGGGCCTGGTCGCCCCGGCCGGTCAGGCCGGCCTCGACCACCCGCTGCCAGTCGCCGAGGCCGGGCCGGCGGGTGTCGAGCAACCGCACCAGGTGGCGCACCCCGCTGTCCTGCGAGGCGAAGCCGGTCACGTACCGGGCCGTCACCAGGGCGGCGGCGGTGAGCACGCCCGCGCCGACGGCGGCCGTGGCGGGCCCGCCGACCAGGGCGAGGGCGGCCACGGCGCAGGCCGCGGCGAGCAGCAGCAGGGCGAGGGCGCGGGTCATCGGTCCACCTCGGTGGTTCATCGGCTCGCCACGCTGGTGGTGGCGAGCTGGGCGGCGATGGCGTCGAGGCCGGCGCGGGCCGCGTCGAGGTGGTGCGCCGCCATCGGGTGGCTGGAGTAGCGGGCCTCGCGGAACAGCTCGGCCAGCCGCTGCGGCGGCTCACCGGTGAGCAGTCCGTCGGCGGCGGCGCGGGCCAGCAGGTCCGAGGGGCTGTCGGAGGCCCGGCCGGGCAGGCCCGACTCGGCGAGGGAGTGCTCCATCGCCGCGTAGCAGGCGATCACGGCGGCGCGCACGTCCGTGCCGTGCAGGGCGCGCAGACCGGAGTCCACGGCCTCGGCGAGGGCCTGGCCGGGTTCGTCCTCGGGGAAGCTGAGGGTCACCAGTGCTGCCGCGCCGCCGCGCCGCAGCAGGTGCCCGTACCGGCGCCACAGCAGTACGGCCGCGCACAGGGCGGCGGCGGAGAGCAGGGTGAGCGTGAGGTAGCCGAGCAGGGAGCCGACGCTGTGGTGCTCGGTGGCCGGCGTCTGGGCCGCCGGGGCCGTCAGGGTCTGCGGCGGCGCGGTGGTGGGCGGCAGGCTCAGCAACGGCTGCGGCTCGAGGCCCGATTGCAGGCGCTGCGGGTTGACGATTCTGCCCGGCAGGAGCAGCAGGGTGAGCGGCACGGTGACCGTGAGCAGGATCAGCAGCACGCCGACGGCCGAGACCAGCCGCTCGGCCAGCGGGCCCTGCTCAGGCTCCGCCTTCCGGACGGCCCGGAGGTGGGTGATCAGGGCGGCCCCGCCGCCCGCCAGGGCGAGCGCGAGCAGTGTGGTCAGCCCGGCCCGCTCGCCGAGCACCCCGCCCGCGTGCCAGGCCGGCCGGCCCGGGGCCGCGCGCAGCGCCAGCGCCGCGAGCGCCAGCCCGGCGACCCCGAACCCCGCCAGCGCGGGCCGGGCCCACCGGTGGCCGGGGCGGCCGAGCGCTGGGGCGGGCTGGTCGGGCCGGCCGGGCTGGCCGGGCTGGCCGGGCTGGCCGAGCGCATGGTGAGGCCGCCCACCCGTACTGGTCTTGCCCAAAGCCGATCACTTCCCCCGTGACTGTGCAGGGCAGCAGCGTGCCACAGTCCGTTCGGTGACGGACGGGCAGGGGGGCAGGTCGGAGGGCAGGTTCCGCTGCCCGGGGCGGTAATGTCACGGTTCGTCACCCGGCGGTCGGAGTCACGGGGAGTCGGCGGTGGAACAGGTTCCGGACAGTGACGGGCTGGGCGGGCTGCGGCCGTCGCTCGAAGCGGGCGAGGCCGTGCTGGGGTACGAGCCCCAGGAGGGCTACCCGGACCGGTGCTGGGTGCTGCACGCCGTCACGGTGGGCGGGCGGCGGGTGCGGTGGGCGGAGGTGCTCGCGCCGGCCGGGCGTCGGCTGGCGGACTGGCAGTACACCCCCTCGTACCTGGTGTTCCAGGACTTCGACCGGCCCGAGGGCTTCGAGGGGCCGGACCTGGGGGAGATCGACCGCGGCAGCCTGGCCCGGCTGGTCGAGATCCTGGCCCGGCACAGCCCGGCCGGGGCCGCTACCGAGTGCTACTGGGCGCAGGCGGCGATCGAGGACCTCGGCAGCCCCGTCCCGGCCCGCCGGGGGCGGCTGGACGAAGCGCTCGCCCTCCACGACGCCTGTGCCTGGCCGGCCCGCACGCTGGGGACGCAGTTCCCCGCGCACTGGTGGCCCGTGGACGGCTCCTGGTTCGTCCTGACCGACTGGGACCTCTCCGCCACCGAGGTCCTCGGCCCGGCCGCCCTGATCGCCGAGCTGCTCGCGGCCGACGGGCTGGACGCCGTCCGCCACCCGAGCATCGCCGAGGTCGAGGGCAGCGGCCGGCCGCAGTGGCGTACGGACTGAGCCGCCTCGCCGCCGCCTCACCGCCGCCTCACCGCCTCCTCGCCGCGCCGACGCGCGCGCCGCGTCGCACGCTGGTAGGAGCGAGACATCCGACCGACGGAGGTGTGAGTGCGATGGCCACATTCATGGATGTTCACCACGGCATGAGCGGGATCACCGAGGAGCAGCTGCGCGCCGCCCACCAGGCCGACCTGGCCATTGAGGGCGACGAAGGCGTGCACTTCCAGCAGGCGTGGGCCGACCCCGAGTCGGGCACCGTCTACTGCCTGTCCACGGCCCCCTCCAAGGAAGCCGTGCAGCGGGTCCACGAACGCTCCGGCCACCCGGCCGACGAGATCCACCCCGTCCCGCTGATGGTCTGACCCAGGTTCAGGCAGCTCGGACGAAGCCGGGTCACGCCGGGGCAGAGCCCGCTCTCCGGCGTGGCCCGGAAGTCAGCTCCTAGCCCCGGCGGGGGAGGGGGAGGTCGAGGCCGTCGGGGGAGGTGGGGGCGAGGGTGAGAGCGGTGGTGACCTCGGTGGGGAGGGGGCGCAGGCCGAGGAGGCCGCCGGTGAGGTGGGCGGTGGCGTGGTGCCAGTCGCGGGAGCGGCGCAGCAGGGCGTGGTCGGAGCCGTGCACGGTGTATCCGGCTACGTGGGCGCCGGCCGCGCGGGCCTGGGCGGCGAAACGGCGGGTGGCGCCCGGGTCGGTGACCTTGTCGGCGTCGCTGTGCAGGGTGAGCAGGGTCCGGCCGTCGAGCTGCCCGGCCGGGTCGCTCTCCGGGCACCAGGGTGCGAGCGCCACCACCCCGGTCACGCTCGGGTGCCCGGCGGCCCGAAGTGCCGCCCGCCCGCCCATCGAGTGCCCGATCAGCACGGTCGGCACCGGCCCCAGTTCCTCGGCGAGATCGTTGAGCGCGGCGGCGGCGTCCCGCGCGGCGTCCGCCCGCGAACCGTTCCACCCCCGGTGCCGGTAGCGCACCACCCCGACCGCCACCTGGGCCCCGGCCGTCTCCCGGGCCACCGCGCGGACGAAGCCGCGCATCCGCAGCCCCGGCAGGTTGACCGGCCCGGGCGCCCGCTCGTTGGTCTCCTGTCCACCGTGCAGCACCAGTACGGCGGCGGTCGGCGCTTCGGGGCGCACCCGCCAGCTCAGGGCCTGATGGCCGGTCACTCTGGTCTCGCCCCGGCACATACCCGCTCCTTCAGCCATCCTGCCCCACCACCCCGCCGCCACTGTACGCCGCGCCCGCCCCGCCGGGCGAGCGCCCTGTACCGCCCACCTACCGGCGAGTAGGCTCGCCCGCAGCCGCTCCCTGCCGGGGGCGGCCCGGCGCAGCCGCCCGGCTCCGCCGAGCCCATCGACACAGCACCGACCGACCTGCACCCGACCGCTCCGCCCGGTCCGTCCGCCCCCGGCAGTCCCGCCGTTCCGAAGGAGTACCGCCACCGTGTCCCGCAACCACCGTGCGCCGCTGGCGCTCGCCGCACTGCTCGGCGCCGCAGGCGTGCTGCACTTCCGCAAGCCCGAGTTCTTCGACCCGCTCGTCCCCGAGCAGCTGCCCGGCGGCGCCCGGGCGTGGACGTACGCGAGCGGGGCCGCCGAGCTGGCCGTCGCGGCCGCCGTGGCGCTGCCCGCCACCCGCCGTACGGGCGGGCTGGCGGCGGCCGGGCTGTTCGCCGCCGTCTTCCCCGGCAACGTCAAGATGGCGTACGACTGGCGCGGCCGAAGCGCCGCCGAGCGGGCGGTCGCGTACGGGCGGCTGCCGCTGCAGGTGCCGCTGGTGCTCTGGGCGCTCAAGGTGCGCCGCTCGGCCGGCCGGTGACCGTCCGGGATTCGACCGTCCCGGATTCGACCGTCCGGGATTCGTAAGGCCGGGCTGCCCCGGCGGCGGCGCGGCGCCTCGTAGGGTGAAGGCCAGGACGCGACCGAAAGGCAGGGCCCCATGGCTGACAGCGCTTCAGGCACCACCGACCCGAGCACCCCGCCCCTGGCCGACCTCGGCGTGATCGGCGGCTCCGGACTGTACGCCCTGCTCGACGACGTCACCGAAGTCCCGGTGCAGACCCCGTACGGTGCCCCGAGCGACTCGCTGTTCATCGGCGAGGTGGCCGGCCGCCGGGTGGCCTTCCTGCCGCGGCACGGGCGGGGGCACAGCCTGCCGCCGCACCGGATCAACTACCGGGCCAACCTGTGGGCGCTGCGCTCGGTCGGGGTCCGGCAGGTGCTCGGGCCCTGCGCGGTGGGCGGGCTGCGGGAGGAGTACGGGCCGGGCACCCTGGTTGTGCCGGACCAGTTCGTGGACCGGACCTCGAGCCGGGTGCAGACCTACTACGACGGCCTGCCGCTGCCGGACGGCCGGCTGCCCGAGGTGGTGCACGTCTCGATGGCCGACCCGTACTGCCCCGACGGGCGGCGGGCCGCCGTCGCGGCGGCCCGCGGCTGCGCCTGGGAGCCGGTGGACGGCGGGACGCTGGTGGTGATCGAGGGCCCGCGCTTCTCCACCCGCGCCGAGAGCCGCTGGTTCGCCGCCAACGGCTGGTCGGTGGTGGGCATGACCGGCCACCCCGAGGCCGTGCTGGCACGGGAGTTGGGCCTCTGCTACACCTCGCTGGCGCTGGTCACGGACCTCGACGCGGGCGTCGAGGCCGGCGAGGGCGTCACCCACGCCGAAGTCCTGGCCGTCTTCGCGCGCAATGTCGACCGGCTGCGGACGGTGCTGTTCAAGGCCCTGGAGAGCCTGCCGGGCGAGCGCGACTGCGTCTGCTCGCACGCGCTCGACGGTCTGGAGACCGGCCTGTTCGGCCAGTGACCGGCCCGCGGGCCCGGGGGCGCGCCCGGGCCCGGTCCGCGTAGCGCGCGGTGACACGTCACGCCGGAACCCGGGCGCGGGCGGGAGGATGACGGCCTGCTCGGGCCGCTGGTCAGGCCGATGCGAGGAACGCGGCCACCGTGCGGGTGAAGAACTCCGGGTCGTCCAGCCAGGGGAAGTGACCCGCGCCGGGCTGTACGACCAGCTCGGCGGACGGGAAGAGCTCCGCCATCCGGGCTGCCACCTGCGGGCGCGGACCGCCATCCAACTCGCCTGCCAGCAACAGGACTCGGGCCTTCAGGCCGGCGATCGCCGCCAGGGTGGCCGGCGGGTCGAAGGCGCCCTCGGCAGGGTAGAGGTCGCCGGCGTCGTAGTTGGTCTGCTCCTCGTCCGCCGCCGCGTGGGCCGAGGCGGCGGCGTCCCAACGGCCGTAGTAGAACGGGGTGATGGCCTCCCAGTCCGCATCCGTGGCGGTGTCGGACGCGACGGCCTCGAAGGCCGTGCAGGCGGCGGAGTACCAGGGCTCGCCGGCCCGCAGCGCCCGCGCCTCGGCGCGCTCCTCGTCGGTGAACGGGACCCCGACCGCCCGGCCACGGGCGGTGACCAGGGTCAGGCTCCGGACGCGCTCGGGGTACCGGGCCGCGTACAGCAGCGCCAGATCGCCGCCGGCCGAGTGAGCCAGCAGGTCGACCTGCTCAAGCCCCAGGTGCGCCCGCAGCGCCTCGACGTCCTCGACCTGCCGGTCGCAGCGGTAGGTCGCCGGGTCGGCCGGCTCGGCCGAAGCGCCGGTGCCGCGCAGGTCGAGCAGCACCAACTGCCGGTGGGCCGAGAGGCCGCCCAGGTCACCGAGGTAGGCGGAGGCCCGCATCGGGCCGCCGGGCAGGACGAGCAGGGGCTCGCCGGAGCCGAGCAGGTGGTAGGCGAGCCGGGTGCCGTCGGGAGCGTTGAAGGTGGTCACGGGACTGGAGTCTTCGGGCCCGTCGGCGCGGCTGGCAAGTGGTTATTCCACCCGGTGCCGGTGGTGCCGCCTCAGCCACCTTCGGATGCCGGCCGCAGAGAGGGCGAGGACGGCGGAGGCGGCCAGCACGACCAGCAGGTTGCGCAGGTAGTCCAGCGGCAGCAGCGAGGAGTTGCCGTGGTCCTCGCCGGAGCGCAGCACGGCGGGCAGGCCGACGGCCATGAGGGCCGCCGCGACGATCAGCCAGCCCCGCAGCACCGGCCCGCGCGCCAGGTACGCGCCGACCAGGCAGACCAGCGGCGCCCACAGCGCGTCGTGCCAGAGCAGCCCGCCGACGGCCCAGACCAGGACGTCCAAGGGGTCGGTGATGTACGGGTCGTGGAGCAGCCCGTAGATGCCGTAGCCGATCAGCGCCGCCCCCGCGAGGGCGGTCGTGGTGCGCAGCAGCCGGGCCATCACAGCACCTCCAGCCGGGAGACCCACTTGGTCTGCAGCACACCGGGCCGGTTCGGCGCGATGATCCGCGCCGGGTAGCCGTGGTCGGGTGTCAGCACCTGGCCGTTGACCCGCAGGGCGAGCAGGGTCAGCGGGTGACGCGCGTAGTGGGCGGGCATGTCCATCACCCGGTACGGCCCGTCCGCCTCCAGCGAGGTGACGCGCACCCCAGCACCGTTCGGCGCCCCGGCGAGGTCGAGGAGCTCGGTGATCCGCACCCCGGACCAGTGCGCGGAGGCGCTCCAGCCCTCCACGCATGAGATCGGCAACTCGGAGTTGTACTGGGGCAGTTGGAGGAGCTGATCCATCGTCAATTCGAGCGGGCGCGGGCCGTCCACGCGCAGCCGCCAGTCGGCGGGGGCGGTCGTGGTGCCGGCCTGGGCGGCGGTGCGGTTGACGGGTAGCCCCTGGGGGCCGAGGTCCGGGCGGCGCGGGGCCAGCAGGTCGAGCCGGCGCAGCCAGGGCACGGACTGCCCGGCGGTGGTGAGGGTCACAGCCGCCGCGGCGGTGGTGACGGCGGTCAGGAAGGCCCGGCGCTGGGCGAGCCCCGGGCGGGGGCGGCGCCAGTGCGCCGCGATCAGCGGGGCCTTGGCCGCCACGTGCAGCAGCAACCCGCCGGTGGCCAGCCAGCCGAGCCAGAAGTGGGTCTGCCGGAAGGGGAACGGCCAGGGGTACCACTGCAGTGTGTTGAGCAGGCCGGTGAACACCTCCAGCAGCATCGAGGCGACCAGGACGGCGATGCCCAGTCGCTCCAGGGCGTGCGCCACACTGCGCGCCGGCGGCCACTCGAAGAGCCTGGGGTACACCGTCCAGAGTTTCGCCCCGAGCAGTGGGATCGCAGCGGTACCACTGACCACGTGCAACCCTTGGCTCACCCGGTATCCGTCGACCGGTCTGCTGGGCAGATGATCGCGCAGCCAAGTGGGCGGCTGCTGGAGCAGATGACTGAGCAGACCGGTGAGGAAGCAGGTGAGCAGGGCAGCGCCGAGCCAGCGCCCGAGCACGACCGCGGTGCGAGGCTCGTGCAGCGAGGACGGGAAGGTGCCCTCACGTAGCGGCCCGCGCCGGAGCGCATCCGGTGGGAGCGGCAGCGGGAGGTCGTACGGCCTGCGGCGGGAGGTTTTGTCGTCCACCGCTCCATCAGACTGCGTCGAGGCCGCGCATGGGTGGTTCGACGCGATTACGGAAGTCGAACGGCCGCCGGCGCGGTGGAAGGTGCCTAGCCGACCAACTGACGGCCCTTCTCGAAGAAGGCCAACACTCCGTCCACGCCGCCGAGCTCGCGCACCGTGGCCATCGCGCCGAACGGCGCGTTCCAGTACGTCCCCTGTTGACGGGTGTGCGGGCCGACGTAGGCGTACGGCTCCGCCTGGAAGCCGTCGCCCGGAGAGACCCCGTAGTTGACCGAGGCCATGGTCACGCCGATGTCGAAGTGCTCGGGCCAGATGACCGGATCCGCCCCGGGAAACATCCGGCGCAGTACGGCATCGCCGACCGCGAAACCGTGCGCGATCAAGTGCGCCGACTGCGGATCGGCTTCGACCACGTCCTCGGGGTCAACACCGGATCCGTCCTCGTAGAGCCCTTCGGGTGCGCCGGCCGTGACCCCGATCGCAGCCGCCAGCGCGGCGCAGGTGGTCCGCCCCAGAGAGAGGCGCTGCCCGAAAGCCACCAGATCCGTGCCGGTGACCTGCACGTTCGGTTCGGCCAGGGTGGCGAAGCCGCCGAGGGAGGCGCGCAGCCTGATCGTGCCACTGGTTCGGAACTGCGGTCCGGCCAGGACCAGCTCCGCGACCGCGTGCAAGGCGCGGCGGGTGCGTACAAGCGATTCGATGTCCATGACGGCATGCTCTCTCGGCGTGGCCCTCGACTCCCGTGCGCGTGCGTTCGCGTCCCGCACGCCGTCTGCCCGAGCGGAGGTCGCAGCCGACTCCGAAGAGTAATAGCGTGGACACCCGGCGTGATTCTGTCGGCGCGGATCGGTTTCTATGAAAGAGGAAGTCATGACCAGCAAGGCCAGCATCGTCTTCGCCCATGGACTCTGGGCCGACGGGTCGTGCTTCAGCAAGCTCATCCCCACGCTGCAGGCCGAAGGGCACGAGGTCTTCAGCTCGCAGCACGGCCTCGATTCGCTCGAAGGCGACGTCGCGTGCGTCACCCGCGCCATCAACCACGTACCCGGCCCGGTCGTGCTCGTCGGTCACTCCTACGGCGGCACGCTGATCACCAAGGCCGGCATCCACGACCGCGTGGGCGCTCTGGTCTACATCGCCGCTCTCGCCCCCGACGAGGACGAGACCTCGCAGGACCAGCAGGCCAAGTTCGCGGGTATGCCCGTCTTCGAGCACATCGATGTCACCGACGGCCGGATCTGGCTCCTCGAGTCGGGCCTCGGCGACTTCTGCGGTGATCTGCCGGCGGCCGAGCAGAAGCTCGTCCTCGCGACGGGCGCCGTGCCGGTCCCCGACCTGTTCACCCAGCAGGTTCCCGGCGCCGCCTGGCGTACGAAGCCGAGTTGGTACATCGTCGCGAACACCGACCGTACGGTGAACCCGGACCTGCAGCGGGCCGCCGCCGAGCGCATGAACGCGAAGACGTACGCCGTCGACAGCAGCCACGTCCCCATGCTGTCGCACCCCGACGTCGTCCTCGACGTCATCCGCGACGCCGCGAGGACCCTCGCCGAGGCGTAGATGCCGGCTCGGCCCAGAACCGTTCGGGCCGGCGTGCTTACGGAACGCGAACGGCGGCCCGCCGTGGCGGTCAGGGGCCGGGGTGCGGTGGCAGGGTGAGCGGCGTGACCACCCGTAACGCACTGCCCTGCCTGTTCGCCCTCGCCGCCCTGGTCGCGGCGCTGGCCGCGACCGTCACCACCGGCGGCACCCTGGCCGACCACGGCGCCCTGCTCGGCTGGTACGCGGCGGACTGCGCGCTCTTCGCACTCGCCGTACGGCTGCTGCGCCGCATTCCCGCCGGGCAGGTCACGGCCCTGGTGCTGCTGGGCAGCGCCGCCGTGGCCGTCACCGGCCTGCTCGCTCCGCCGCGCACCAGCGACGACGCCTACCGCTACGTCTGGGACGGCAGGGTGCAGGCCGCCGGGATCTCCCCGTACCGCTACACCCCGGACGACCCGGCGCTGGCCCGGCTGCGCGACCCCGGGCTCTTCCCCGCCGGGCCCTGCACCGCCTGGGACGAACGCCGGACGGCAGCGGGCGACTGCACCCACATCAACCGGCCCGCCGTGCACACCGTCTACCCGCCGGTGGCCGAGGCGTGGTTCCTCGCGCTGCATCCGTTCGGCGGCGGGGTGCGCGGGGTCCAGACGGGCGGGGCGGTGCTCGCCGTGGGGACGACGGCGGCGCTGCTGGCCGTCCGCAGACGCAACTGGCGGGCTGCGCTGTGGGGTTGGAGCCCCGGGGTGGTGGTGTGGGCCGTCAACGACGCGCACGTGGACACCCTGGGGGTGCTGCTGATGGTCGCCGGCCTGGGGTGTGCGGCCGGGCGGCGGCCGGTGGCGGGCGGGCTGCTGCTCGGCGCGGCGGTGGCCACCAAGCTGCTCCCGGCGCTGGCCCTGCCCGGCGCACTGGCGGGCCGCCGGCTCCGGCTGGCGGTCGCGGTGCTGGGCGCCTTCGTGGCGGCGTACCTGCCGTACGTGCTGGCCTCGGGGGTGGGCGTGCTCGGGTACCTGCCCGGGTACCTGCGGGAGGAGGGGTACGAGCAGGGGAGCATTCAGCGGTTCGCCCTGCTGCGGTTGGTGGTGCCCGACAGCCTCGCGCCGTACCTGGCGGGAGCCGTACTGGCGGCGGTGGTGCTGTACGTGCTGCGGCGGGGTGACCCCGCGCGGCCGTGGGGCGGGGCGCTGCTGGTGACGGGCACAGCGCTGCTGGTGGTCTCACCGGCGTACCCCTGGTACGGCCTGCTGGTGGTCGCGCTGGTGGCGCTCGACGGCCGGTGGGAGTGGCTCGCCGTACCGGCCGCCGGGCAGGTGCTCTACCTGACCGGCGGCCAGGCGGAGCAGCGGGCGGCGTACGGGGTCGCGCTGGCGGCGGTGCTGGCCGGGGTGGCGGTGCGGCGGCGCACGGGAAAGATGCGGGTGATCACCGGAAGGGGTGATCAAGGGGGGTGACGGAGGTGGTCGACGGGTGTCGGCGCAACGGCTCTGACCTGCAGTTATGTGGCTTCGATCGGGCGTCAACCGAGTGATGCGCGGGAGGAGTTGGGAGAAACGTTTCCGCGGATACGGCCATCTCTACGCTGGTTGACGTCCCCAGATGTGATCCAGAGTTTTCCCCGAGAGGTACCCCGCTCATGCGCCTCCGTAACGCCGTCCTCGCCGCTGCTGCCGCCGTTGCGCTCGCCGTCGCACTCCCCAGCTCGGCCATGGCCGCCACCGGCGAGTTCCGGTACACCTACGCCGACGCCGACGGGTACGAGCACCCGGGCCTGCTCTTCTACCCGCCGAGCGGGGAGTGCATCAACCTGCCCGGTGCCGAGTCGGACGACCAGGAGCCGGCCTACGCCCCCAAGAACGGCACGCGTTCCACAGCCACCGTCTTCCTGGACGCCGACTGCGCGGGGGAGACCTACTTCGTGCTGCGGCCCGGCGGCGGTGCCTCGGAGCGTCTGCTGATGCATTCGGTGGTCTTCTCCTGAGGTGCCGAGGTGGGGCCCGGCGCTCGTCGGGGCCCCACCTCGGCTCACCGCCGCCGCAGGGCGAGGAAGTGCCGCCCGTGCGAGGTCCACTGCTCGACCGCCGTGAGGCCGGCCCGGGCGGCGTGCCGGGCGGCCGCGGCGCCGCCGAGACGGGCCCAGCAGAACGGCGGGCCGAGCCGGCCGTCCGGGCCCTCGACCCGGACGGTCAACCGTTCGTCCAGGTCGGCCGGTTCGACCTCGGCGAGCAACACGCCGCCCGGGGCGAGCAGTTCGGCCACCCGGTGCAGCAGGGCGTCCGGATCGCCGCCGATGCCGAGGTTCCCGTCCGCCAACAGGGCCACCTCCCACCGCCCTTCGGCCGGCAGCCGGTCGAAGACCGAGCGCCGGAGCGCGGCGGCGCCGAGTCCGAGCGTCCGCTCGACCGCCGCACCCGTGAGATCCACCCCGAGGGCCGGCACCCCGAGGGCCAGCAGCTCCGCCACCAACCGCCCCGGCCCGCACCCGAGATCCACCACCGGCCCGCCGAGCTGCAGGCACCGCAGCAGCAGACCGTGGTCCGCCCCGGCCGCCGGCGCACACCAGCGGTCCACCTCCAGCCGCACCCGCCCACCCCCGTCCGTCCGCCGCAGCCACAGCGGTCCGCGGCCGCTGCGCATCGCCGCGGCGAACGGATCGTCCGCCCAGGGCAGCACCTCCGCTCCGCCGAGGACGGGTCGGGCCGTCCCGGTGCTCTGCGGCGTCACCCGGTCACCCCCGGGGTGCGGACGATGGTGCGGCGGCAGGCGGCGAAGCGGCTGTCCGGAGCCTGGGCGGCCACCTGGTCGACCTCGGTGGCCGTGTCGACGTCGGTGAGCAGCGGAAGATGACTGACCGTCAGGTACTCTGCGGCGAGGCGGGCCAGCAGGGCCGGGCCGGTCTCGGGGGTCGACATCGGGACGCCGAGCAGCAGTCGGCGGGCCAGCGCCGGGGTCGGCCGGGCCAGGCCCAGCGCCCAGAAGCCGCCGTCGGCCGCCGGGCCGTACCAGGCGTCGACCCCGCCGCGCCGAGCGGCGGCCAGCGGCTCGGCCAGCATCGCGGCGGTGACCTGCGGGGTGTCCATCCCGAGCAGCAGCGCCGGGGCGGTCGGCCCCGCGTGGGCGAAGGCCGCCGCCAGCCGGGCGTCGAGCCCGCCGCCGGACTGCGGGAGGACCTCCCAGCCCGGCGGCAGCCAGCGGCCCGCCTCGCCGTCGAGCACCAGCAGCCGCCGCCCGGCCGGCACGGTGGAGAGCGTGGCCAGGGTGTCGGCCAGGGCGGCCTCGGCCAGAGCGGCGGCCTGCTCGGGGGAGTAGGGCGGGGTGAGGCGGGTCTTGACCCGCCCCGGTACGGGGGCTTTGGCGATCAGCAGCAGGGTGGGCGGCGGCGCGGCGAGCACCGCCCGCATGTCCCGGACCGCCTGCCGGGTGCCGCGCAGCGTGCCGGTCACCTTGGACCGGCCCGCGCGCGGCAGGTAGTCGACCGGCCGCTCGGCGATCCGCAGGCCCGCCGCCGAGGCGCTGAGCACCATCTCCAGCGGGTACCCCGACCGGCGGTCGCCCAGCCCGAGGGCCAGCAGCGCGGACCGCCGGGCGGCCCGCATGGGGCCGAGGTCGTGCAGCCGGGCGCCGGTGCGGGCCCGCAGCCGCCGGGCGAGTTCGGCATTGGCGAGGCGGGCGTGCGGCGGCCAGGCACCCCGGGTGGTCGGACGGCGCCGGCCGAGCACCAGATCCGCCGTGCCGTCCAGCACGGGCCCGGTGACCAGCGGCAGCTGGGCCGGGTCGAGCGAGCCGTCGCAGTCCATGAAGCAGACCAACTCGGCCGTGCAGGCGAGGAGTCCGGCATGGCAGGCGGCGCCGAAGCCCCGCCGCGGCTCGGCCACCACGGTCGCGCCGAGCGAGGCGGCCAGCTCCGCCGAACCGTCCCGCGAGCCGTTGTCCACGACCACCGCGCGGTACCCGGCGGGCAGGCGCCCGAGCACCCAGGGCAGCGCCGCGGCCTCGTCCAGGCAGGGCAGTACGACTTCGACGGCGGGGAGGGGGGAGGAAGGAGGGGTCACACCGGCGACGCTACCCAGCAGCCGCCCCGCCGTGACCGCGCCACGACCTTACGGAAGTCGGACGAGAGCCCAGGGCCTCAGCGCGGTCGAACGTGGTCACGACGCGAGGCCACGACGCGAGGCCACGACCTCTTACGGAAGTCGTACGGCGGGCGCTCTCAGGACCGGCCAGGGCCGGCGGGTCCCTATCCTCGAAGGCGTGACAGAGAATCCTCTTGCCGCGCCCGCCGGCCGGGTGCTGGTCGTCGACGACGACCCCACCGTGGCCGAGGTGGTCGCGAGCTACCTGGCCAGGGCCGGGTACGAGGTCGAGCGGGCGGCCGACGGGCCGGCCGCGCTGGCCTTGGCCGAGAGCTTCCGGCCGGACTTGCTGGTGCTCGACCTGATGCTGCCCGAGCTGGACGGCCTGGAGGTCTGCCGCCGCCTGCGGGCGACCGCGCACGGGGCACGGCTGCCGGTGGTGATGCTCACCGCCAAGGGCGACGAGGCCGACCGCATCCTCGGGCTGGAATTGGGGGCCGACGACTACGTGACCAAGCCGTTCAGCCCCCGGGAGCTGGTGCTGCGGGTGCAGTCCGTGCTGCGCCGGGCCGGGGCCGCCACCGCCGCGCCGGTGCCCGGCGGCCCGCTCACGGCCGGTGACCTCACCCTCGACCCGCAGGCCCGCCGGGCGTACCGGCAGGAGCGCGAACTCTCGCTCACGCTCCGCGAGTTCGACCTGCTGGCGTTCCTGCTGGCCAGGCCCGGCAAGGCCTTCGGCCGGGAGGAGCTGATGCACCAGGTCTGGGGCTGGGAGTTCGGTGACCTGTCCACCGTCACCGTCCACGTCCGGCGCCTGCGGGAGAAGATCGAGGACGATCCCGCCGCGCCCACCCTGATCACCACGGTCTGGGGAGTCGGCTACCGCTTCGATCCGGCGGGCGGTGCACCGTGAAGGACCTGCTGCTCATCGCCCTGTTCGCCGCGCTCGGGGCCGGCGGCGCCGGCCTGCTCGGCTGGCCGGCCGTCCGGCTGCTGCGGCGGCGCTCGGTCGCCCTGTCGCTGTTCTGCGTCGCCGTCGTCACGGTGCTCGCGGTCACCTCGGGCACCTTCGCGGTGGCCCAGGCGATGTTCCTCTCGCACCACGACCTCGGTGTGGTGATCACCGTGCTCGGGATGGCCGCCGTGGTCTCGCTGCTGACCGCCGCCCTGCTGGGCCGCCAGGTGGTGGCGGGCAGCCGAGCGCTCACCGCGGCCGCCCGGACCGTCGGCAGCGACACCGGCTTCGCCGCCCCGGCACAGCCGCTCGGCACGGAACTCGCCGAGCTCAGCGCCGAGTTGGCGGCCACCAGTGCGCGGCTGGCGGAGTCCCGCAGTCGCGAGCAGGCGCTGGAACGCTCTCGGCGAGAGCTGATCGCGTGGATCTCGCACGACCTGCGCACCCCGCTCGCGGGCCTGCGCGCGATGTCCGAGGCGCTGGAGGACGGCGTCGCGGACGACCCGCCGCGCTACCTGCGCGGCATCCGCACCGAGGTGGACCGACTGACCGGCATGGTGGACGACCTCTTCGAGCTCTCCCGGATCCAGGCGGGCGCGCTGAGCCTCTCGCTCGCCCGGGTCTCGGTCTACGACCTGGTCGGCGACGCGATCGCGGGGGCGTACCCGCTGGCCCGGCAGCGCGGGGTCCGGCTGGAGGGCGCGGAGGTGGCGGCCGAGCCGGTGGAAGTGGACGGGCGGGAGATCACCCGAGTCCTCGGGAACCTGCTGGTCAACGCGATCCGCTGCACCCCCGAGGACGGCGTGGTCGCCGTGGCGGCCCGCCGGGAGCGAGACGAGGTGGTGCTCTCCGTCACCGACGGCTGCGGCGGCATCCCCGAACAGGACCTCCCCCGCGTCTTCGAGACCGGCTGGCGCGGCGCCCCCGCCCGTACCCCGCGCGCCGCCTCGCCCGCCGCCCGGGGCGGCGACAGCGGCGCCGGCCTCGGCCTGGCGATCGTCCGCGGCATCGTCGAGGCCCACGCGGGCCGCGCGAGCGTACGCAACGTCAACGGCGGCTGCTGCTTCGAGATCACCCTCCCGGCCGCCGCCCGCGCCTGAGCGCTAGGCTTGGTCAACCGACCTGCCAGGAGGCCCAGTTGACCACGGACTACCCGCCGACGCGGGCACGGGGACGCGGCGCGGCGTGGTACCGGGGCGACTGCCACGTGCACTCGGTCCACTCGGACGGGGAGCTCACTCCCGACGAGCTGGCCCTGCGGGCCCGGGCCGCCGGGCTCGACTTCATCGCGACGACGGAGCACAACCGCGCCGCGGCACCCGGTGTGTGGGCGGGGCCCGCCGCCGACGACCTCCTGGTCGTCCTGGGCGAGGAGGTCACCACGGAGACCGGGCACTGGCTCGCGCTCGGTCTCGCTCCCGGGCGGGTGGTGGACTGGAACCACCGGGCCGGGGACGGGCAGATCGGGCGCCGCCTCGAGGAAGTCCGGGCGGCGGGCGGGCTGTGCGTGGCCGCGCACCCGCATGCGCCCTACCCCTCGGGCGACCTCGAGTTCCCCGTCGAGGGCTTCGACCTGGTGGAGGTGTGGAACGGGCAGTGGGCGTCGGACCTGCCCTGGAACGCCGACAACGAGGCCACCCTGGCCGAGTGGGGGCGGGGCCTGGCCGCCGGCCTGCGCGCCGGCTCCTGGCGCCCCGCGATCGGCAGCAGCGACACCCACCTGGAAGGCCAGCTCGGCATCCCGCACACCGTGGTCCGCGCCGAGGAGCTCAGTACGGCCGCGGTGCTCGCCGGGCTCCGGGCCGGTCGCAGTTGGGTCGCCGGGTCGGCGGCCGTCGGGCTGTCGTTCACCGCGGCGGCGGACGGCCGGGTCGCCGAGGTGGGCGGGCTCCTCGTCACCCGGGGCGGGCGGGTGGAGGTGCGGGTCGAGGTGGAGGGCGTGCCGTCGGGGACGGTCTCCGTGCACACCGATCGCGGGCAGGTCCTCCGGGTGCCTCTCCCCGGCGACGGTGCGGTGCGGTGGCGTACGACGGCGCGGGATTCGGCGTTCGTCCGGATCGAGGTCCGCCGGCCCGACGGGCGGATGGCCGCCCTCACCAACCCGATCGTCCTGACCTGACCGGCCGCCTCAGGTCGCCGCGCGCAGCGGCGCCGCCGCGAACTCGGCCATCCCGTCGGCGAAGGGGACGGCCGGCTGCCAGCCGAGTTCGGTGCGCAGGCGGGTGGAGTCGGCGGTGATGTGGCGGACGTCGCCCAGGCGGTACCCGCCGGTGGTGACGGGGGCCGGGCCGCCGTGGGCGGTGGCGAGGGCGGCGGCCATCTCGCCGATGGTGTGCACGGTGCCGCTGCCGACGTTGTAGGCGCGGGAGCTGCCCGGCGGGCGGCCGGGGACGGCGGTCAGGGCGGCCAGGTTGGCGGCGGCGACGTCCTCGACGTGGACGAAGTCGCGCCGCTGGCGGCCGTCCTCGAAGACCTGGGGCGCCTCGCCCCGGGCCAGCGCCGAGCGGAAGATCGAGGCGACCCCCGCGTACGGTGTGTCCCGGGGCATCCCCGGCCCGTACACGTTGTGGTACCGCAGCGTCAGGACCCGGCCCCCGCAGGCCCGGGCCCAGGCGGCGGCGAGCTGTTCCTGGGCGAGTTTGGTGACCGCGTAGACGCTGCGCGGGTCTCCCGGCGCGTCCTCCGCGACCAGCCCGGGCAGGAGCGCCGCGCCGCAGCGGGGGCAGGGCGGCTCGAACCGCCCCGCGTCCAGGTCGGCGGGCCGTCGGGGCCCGGGGGAGACGGGGCCGTGCAGAGGGCAGCGGTAGCTGCCCTCGCCGTAGACCACCATCGAGCCGGCGAGCACCAGCTGCTCCACCCCGGCCCGGGCCATGGCGGCGAGCAGCACCGCGGTGCCCAGCTCGTTGCAGCTCACGTACTCGGGCGCGTCGTCCAGATCGAGCCCGTGCCCGACCATCGCGGCCTGGTGGCAGACGGCGTCCACCCCGGCCAGCGCCCGCTCGACCACCACCCGGTCGCGGACGTCCCCGTGGACGAACGCCACCCCCTCGGGCAGCCGCGGCGCCCGCCCGGCGGGGTGGACGGCGGGCAGCAGCGCGTCCAGCACCCGCACCCCGTGCCCGGCGGCGGCCAGCCGTCGCGCCACCGCTACCCCGATGAACCCGGCCCCGCCGGTGAGCAGAATCTCCATGCCCCCGACGCTAGCCGCCGCACCGCGCGGCGGGGCGGTGGCCGGACGTGCCGTCAGCGGTCCGTAAGGTCCCGGCGGGCGAGTGTCACTCCGGACTGCTTCGATGCCCCGGAGACATGACGGCATCCTTCGGACGGAGACCTTGATGGGCACCTGGGGCAGCGGCAACTTCGAGAGCGACACGGCACTGGACCACCTGTCGACCGTCGTCGACCGGCTGGTCACCGAGATCGCCGAGGCGATGGCCGGCGACCCGGTCGAGCTCGAGCCCGACGAGTACTGGGGCGTGGCCGTGCCGTGCAACCTGGAGCTGCTGCACGCGCTCGCCCGGGCCGGGTACGGCGGTGCCGACCTGCCGAAGGCCCAGGTGGTCAAGGGCTGGCAGCGGACCTTCATGGCCGTCTGGGAGCGGACCATCGACGGCCTGGAGCCCTCGCCGGGCTTCAAGGAGGAGCGGCGGGCGGTGCTGAACCGTACCTTCGACCAGCTGGCCGAAGCCGCCGCGCGGCGCGCCTAGGCAAGCAGGCGCTGCCGGATCCGTCACCTCGGGAGCGGCCCGGTGGGCCCGGGCACGGCATGATGGGTGGGTGCCCGAAGGAGACACCGTCTACCGCGTGGCCGCGCAGCTGCACGAAGCGCTCGCGGGCCAGGTGCTCACCCGCGCCGAGCTGCGCGTCGCCGCCCATGCCACCGCCGAACTGACCGGGCGCCAGGTGATCGAGGTCGTGCCCCGGGGCAAGCACCTGCTCACCCGGCTCGGCGGCGGCCTGACCCTGCACACCCACCTGCAGATGGACGGCCGGTGGGAGCTCTACCGCCCCGGCGAACGCTGGACGGGCGGGCCGGAGCACCAGATCCGCGCGGTGCTCGGCACCGAGAGCCGGACGGCCGTCGGCTACCGGCTGCCGGTGGTCGAACTGCTGCGCACCGCCGAGGAGCAGCTCGCCGTCGGCCACCTCGGCCCGGACCTGCTCGGCCCCGACTGGGATGCCGCCGAGGCCCTGCGCCGACTGTCGGCGGACCCGGCCCGCCCGCTCGGCGCGGCCCTGCTCGACCAGCGCAACCTGGCCGGTATCGGCAACGTCTACGCGGTCGAGCTGTGCTTCCTGGCCGGCGTCACACCCTGGACCCCGGTCGGCGAAGTGACCGTCCTGGAGCGGCTGTTGGCCAAGGCCCAGTACCTGCTCGAACTCAACAAGCTCCGGCCCGGCCACCTCACCACCGGGACGTCCCAGCGGGGCCGGCAGCACTGGGTGTACGGGAACGCGCGCCGGCCCTGCGCCCGGTGCGGCAGCCGCATCCTGACAGCCGAGCACGACCGGGAGCGGCCGGCCTACTGGTGCCCGCGCTGCCAGCGCGGCCCGACGCCGCAGGCCGCCGGGAGGCGGCCCGGGTGAGCCCCGGGGGAGGCGGGGCCCACCCGGACAGTACCGGGGAGCGGCTCAGCTGCCGGGCTCGGTCAGTACGGGTTGGTACAGGTGGTGACTTGCTGCGTCAGGTCGAGCGCGGGTGCGGTGGTGGCGCAGACGATGGTGCGGAGGTCGGTCACGACCCTGGGAGTGGCGACCTGGAACGAGCCCGCCCGCAGCGAGGTGGTGGACGCCACCGTCAGCCAGGGGCTGCCCCACGCCTTCTGGGTCTTCAACTCGACCTTCACGAACACGGGCTGGAGGTCGCTCACGGTGACCTGCGCGCGCCCGGTGACACTGGTGGTGTCCTTCTCCTGCCAGACGCAGGGGTGACCGGCGACCGACTCCGCCGCGCAGACGGCCGGGGTCGCCGAGGTCTGGGCGGTGGCGGCCGTGACGGCCTGGGCGGGTCCGGCAACGGTGGCAGCTAACCCGGCCGCGATGGTCGCAACGACTGCAATGCGAATGTTCATAGTTGTCAATCTCCTAAGAAATAAAGGCTTGTGGCCCGTGCTGCCGACTATATGCACTCAGCGCCCGAGTCGTCACTGTGCGCTGTGTCACACGAAGAGTGATGACATGAACACTTTGGGCGAGCAGGATGACGGGCGAGTGGATTCCGGTTGCCGGGCCGGGCGGCCGGCTGCCAAGATCCACTCTCGTGCCCACGTACCTCGCGCCCGACCGCACCCGCCTCGCCTACCGCACTGTCGGTGACGGGGCCCCGCTGCTCTGCCTGCCGGGTGGCCCCATGCAGGACTCCGCCTACCTGGAGGAGCTCGGCGGGCTCTCCCGGCACCGCCGTCTGACCGTGCCGGACCTGCGCGGCACCGGCCGGTCCGAGCACCCCGCCGACAGCTCGAGCTACCGATGCGACCGGTTGGTCGATGACGTGGAGGCGTTGCGCGAGCACCTCGGCCTGCACCGGATCGACCTGCTCGGCCACTCGGCCGGGGCCAACCTGGCCGCCCTGTACACGGCCCGCCACCCGGAGCGGGTGTCCACCCTGACGCTGGTCACGCCGGGTACGGCGGCCGTCGGGCTGAGCGCCTCGGGCGAGCAGCGGCTCGCGCTCGCGCGCTGCCGCGCGGGAGAGCCGTGGTACCCGGCGGCGTACGCCGCCCTCGAGGCCGTCACCGCGGGGCGGGGCGGCGGGCCGGAGTGGGGGGCCGTCGCGCCGTTCTTCCACGGCCGGTGGGATGCCGAGGCCCGGCGTCACCACGCGGCGGCCGAGGTGCAGCGTAACGCCGAGGCCGCCGGGATCTTCGCCTCGGCCGGCGCCTTCGAACCGGCCGGGACGAGGGCGGCGCTGGCCGCCTTCGAGGGCCGAGTCCTGGTGCTCGCGGGTGAGTTCGACGTCAACAGCCCGCCCGGGCTGCTGGCCGACTACGCCGACCTCTTCCCTCGTGCGACCTTCACCGTGCAGGCCGGCGCGGGCCACTACCCCTGGCAGGACGACGCGGACCGCTTCGTCTCGACGCTGGCCGGATTCCTGGCCCCGGCCTGAAACTCCCGGCTCAGAACAGGGCGGTCTGCTCGCCGGTCTCCTCCGGGCGGCGGCGGGCGCGCAGGGTGACGCCCTGCGGCAGGCCGGCCGGGCCGGGCGGGGTGGCGGTGAGGCGCCAGCCCGTCAGCAGGCCGGTGTCGAGCAGCAGCGGCGCCGGCTCGCCGTCGGCGGCCGGACCGGCCGGACCGGCCGGACCGTGCGGACCGTGCGGGTCCACGAAGAGGTACCGGCCGACGGGGGCGCGCAGCACGCCGCAGAGGGTGGCGCCGTCGGCGAGCGCGGTGACGATCTGGTACGCGGGTGGTGCGCCCTCCTCGGCCAGGCCGAACAGGGCGCACTGGTCCACCACCGGCTCGTCCGGCAGCAGTTCGAGACCGTGGCCGCCGAGCAGGCGCAGCACGGCCGTGCGCAGCCCGGCCAGTTGGGCGTGGCGCTCGGGCGCGCCGGGCAGACCCCACCAGCGGTCGATCTTCAGCCGCCCGGTCAACCGCTCACGGGCCAGGCCGGACTGGGCCACCGTCAGCTCCGCCCGGCGCACGGCGGGCAGCCGGCCCCGGCCGACGAAGGCGTAGGCGAGGGCGGCCTGCTCCTGCAGCCGGGTGGTGCCGCGCTCCTCGGCGGTGAGGCCGACCTTGAGCAGGCCGGTGCCGAACCAGGCCAGGTAGAGCCGGTAGGTGCGGCCGTCGTCCACGATCTGGTCCCGCGCGAGGGCGAGCCCGAGGTCAGCCCCTTGGCAGGGCCCGCACTGGGCGGACTTGGCCGCCGGATCGATCTCGGCCCGGTGCGGGCAGGGGCGGTGCCCGGCGGCCGTCCGCGCCCCGGTGCAGCGGCGCGGGCCCGCCAGCCGCCAGCCGATCTCGGTGCCGGGCGCGACCTCCCGCTGGTGCACCAGCTCGCCGCGGGCAGCCGTCAGCAGCGGCCGGCCCTCACGCCACCGCAGGCCCGTCGCTGTCCACCCCGAAGACTCCTCCGTCACGGTCGCCCACCCTACGACCTGCCGCTGACAGCGCTCTCGGTGCTGTCACGGCTGGACCAGCGCCGGGTGCCGGGGGTCGTCGCACCGTACGGTCAGGTCGGCCTCGGCGGCCGGCTCGGTCTCGGCGTCGTAGCGGGCGAAGGCGGGCAGCGTCCACTGCTCGGCGGCCTCCGTCCGGCGGGCCAGCGCGGCCGGAGTCATGGTCAGGTGCACGGTGAGGTCGAACGGCAGCCAGCGGCCGAGCAGCAGCGGCCCGTCGAGCACCAGCACACCGCCGAGCGGCAGGTCCCGGTACGGCGCCCGGGTGGCCCGGTCGGTCACCCTGTCCCGCAGGCTGGGCAGCACCCGGCCGCTGCCGCCGGGCTCCAGCGGGTCGAGCACCTCGCGGGCCAGCGCACCGTCGTCCAGCCAGAGGTCGTGGTACGCGTCCGGGTCCTCGCGGCCGTGCTCCAGCCGCACCGAGGCCGGCCGCAGGAAGCCGTCGGCCGACACCCGCAGCACCGGGCGCCCGCGCAGCCGCAGCGGCTCGACCAGCGCGTCCGCCAGGCGCCCCGGCGCTGCGGCCGGGGCGCCGTCCACGGCCACCCGGATCCGGCGGCCGTCCTCGGTGGGCAGCGCGGTGATCCGGTCGGCGAGGAGCTCGGCCAGCCGTTCGGGAGAGATCGGGGTCACCTTCACGGGCCCATCCTCGCCGATGCCGCCCGGCGGGTTGGACGCGCGGGTGGGGCGGGAGCAGGCTGGAGTGGTACCCGGCGAGGGAGCACAGCCATGTCCGACATGAGCGAGAAGTTCAGCGACAAGACCGAGCGCGACGAGGAGAACGTCCGCGCCGCGGACCCCGAGGAGGGCATCACCTCCTACCAGACCGCCCACGCCCAGGAGCACGAGGCCGCCGAGGGCGCCCCCTGGGAGGAGCACCCCGAGGACACGGCGCGATGACCGGCACCTTCGCGGCCACCGCACCGCAGACCACCGAGTGGCACCTCTCCCTGCGCCTCACCGAGTCCGGCGACCTCACCACCGCCCACGCCGAACTCACCACCGCCGCCGCCCACCTCCAGGCCGACGGCCAGGCCCTCCGCAGCCCCCACGACCAGCCCACCTCCCTGATCGGCGACGAACTGGCCGCCGGCCGCGCCCTCGCCGACCTCGGCCACCAACTCATCCGAGCCGGCGCAGTCGCCGCCGAAGCCGCCGAATCCGCCCGCCGCCGGGACGCGGGCTGACGGGACGCGGGCTGACCGGTCAGCGCTGGATGTGCAGGAGCTGGCCCGGGGTGAGGGGGGTGGTGGGGGTGAGGTTGTTGGCTTCGGCGAGGAGCTCGGGGGTGGTGTTGAACTCGGCGGCGAGTGTGGTGAGGGTGTCGCCGGGTTGGACGGTGTACGGGCGGGCGCCGAAGTCGCGTTCGAGGTGGTGGAGTTGGCGGGGGGCGGGGATGCCGTCGGCAGCCGGGCCGGTGTCGCCGAGCTGGAGCTGGAAGCGGCGGAAGCTGTCGGTGTCGGCCTCCGTCCAGTCGGTGCCGAGGTCGGCCGCGCCGGGCCGCCCGCACCCGGCGGCGGCCAGCATCGCCCGCATCGCCACCAGGTGCGGCCCGCTCGCCCCCGGCCCGTACGCCAGCCCGTCCACGATCACCGGCCGCCCCTGCCCGGGGATGGTGAGCCCGGCGGCGGGCAGGTCGTCGATGCTCGCCTCCTGGCCGAAGTAGGTGACGCCGGGGCGGCCGCGCCAGGCCGGGTCGGCACAGACCAGGCCCTCGGGGTAGGCGGGGTAGCCGTAGGAGTCCACGTAGTCGGAGCGGCGCTGGTAGACCCGCCGGTAGACCCCGTCGCCCTGGGGCGAGCCGTCGTCGTTGGTGTTGCCCGCGATCACGGTGAGGGTGTCGGCGTCGTAGGAGATGCAGATGCCGGTGTGCTCGCCGCCCGGGCCGTACGGGTTGCCGGGGGCGCCGAAGAGCACCTGGGCGCCGATGGCGGGGTAGACGGAGAGCCGCCCGCGCTGGTCGAACCAGTTGCGCGCGACGGAGCAGGAGGCGGTGTCGGGGAAGACGGAGCCGTTGCCGCTCTCCCGGGCGACGGCCGAGACGAAGTCGGCGCACCAGGGCTCGGCCGGGCGGCCGAGCTCGGTGGAGAAGCGGTTGCGGTTGGCCGCGCCCTCGCGGTAGCCGAGGTAGCTCTCGGCCTTCTCGATCATGGCCCTCGCGGACATGCACGCCTCCTGAAGTGCCGGGGCAAAAGTGCCGGGGCCCTGCCAACGAGAGTCGGCGGGCCCGGTTACGGAGGAGGTTCGTCAACGAGCGGGTGCGGGGACGAAACGGGGGCGCTCACTGCGGAGCGCGTGCGCCCCCACCCGCCTTGGCGGCCTCCACCATGGCCTGGTGGACGTTTCGGGCCGTCGCCTCGTCGGCTGCCGGGACGGGACTGCCCGCCACGGTGAACCAGTCGATCGAGCCGGTGTACTGGATGGTCAGCCGCGCCTCGCCGTCGATCCACATGGTGTGCAAGGTCAGGTCCCCGGTGATCGGGCCGATCTCCTCCGTCGTCACTCCGCCGTGCCCGGCGTGGATGGACTGCGTGGTCCAGGTCGCCCAGGTGTTCACAACGCCTCCCCGGTCTGCGGCCGTCGGCCATGATTGAACATGCGTCAAGAGTTACCCGCCACCGTACCCGTCCCGCTTGGATGTCACCTGTACGAGGGCGCGGCGTGGCCGGTAGGTGACCCCCGGCAACCGGAACCAGCGCCTGTCGTACCCGCCGCTCGTGCAGACGGCGGAGGCGGGCCGGTGGCCCGGAGACTAGCATCGGCCGTATGGGAGAGCGACCGTTCGCGCCCACGGCGCCGCAGCTCGTACTGGAGACGGACGGCGACTCGCAGCTGATCAGCCCGAGCCGCGCGTACCACATCGGCCGTGACCCGACCGGCGAGATCGTGCTCACCGACCCCCGGGTCTCCTGGCACCACGCACTGCTGCACGTGGACCACGACCACTGGTCGCTGGACGACACCGGGTCGACCAACGGCACCTGGTCGGAGGGCCACCGCGTCCAGCACCTGGACCTCGCGCCCGGCACCAGCGTCCGCTTCGGTGCCCCCGACGGCCCCTGTGCGAGGCTGGGCGCGCTGCCCGAGCCGACCGCCGTCCGGCAGCAGCCCTCCGCGCTCACCTCGATCACCGGCTCGTACCGGCCGCCGACCAGTGTGCGGCCGCTGCCCGCCCGGGTGGTGCGGATCGGCCGGGCCGAGGACAACGAGCTGGTGCTCGAGGACCTCTCGGTCTCCCGGCACCACGCCGAGCTGCGGGCCCGCCCCGACGGCCGGTACGAGATCGCCGACCTCGGCAGCCACAACGGCACCTACCTCAACGGCCAGCCCGTGCTGAACGCCCTGGTCGGGCCGCAGGACCTGATCGGCATCGGCCACTCGGTGTTCTGCCTGGTCGGCGACGAGCTGCAGGAGTTCACCGACAGCGGGGACGTGGAGCTGGACGTCGAGGGCCTGGTGGTCCGGGCCGACGGCGGCCGCACCCTGCTCGACCACGTGACCTTCCCGGTCGGCCAGAAGTGCCTGCTCGCGGTGGCCGGCCCGTCCGGCGCCGGAAAGTCCACCCTGCTGAACGCGCTCACCGGCCTGCACCCGGCCGACGAAGGCACCGTCCGCTACGACGGCCGTGACCTCTACCGGGACTACGCCGAGCTGCGCCGCCGGATCGGCCTGGTGCCGCAGGACGACATCCTGCACACCCAGCTCACCGTCCGCCGGGCGCTCGCGTACGCCGCCGAGCTGCGCTTCCCCGGCGACACCGCCCCCGCCGAGCGGGAGGCCCGGGTCGCCGAGGTGATCACCGAGCTGGGCCTGGACCAGCGGGCGGATCAGACCATCGCCAGCCTCTCCGGCGGTCAGCGCAAGCGGGTCAGCGTCGCGCTCGAACTGCTCACCAAGCCCTCGCTGCTCTTCCTGGACGAGCCCACCTCGGGCCTCGACCCGGGGATGGACCGCTCGGTGATGCACATGCTGCGCACGCTGGCCGACGACGGCCGCACCGTCATCGTCGTCACCCACAGTGTGCTCAGCCTGGACCTGTGCGACCGGCTGCTGCTGCTCGCCCCCGGCGGGCGGACGGCCTTCTACGGCCCGCCCGAGGAGACCCTGCCGTTCACCGGCCACGAGCAGTGGCCGGAGGCCTTCGAGGCCTTCGAGAACGACACCGCCCGGGACTGGGCCGGCGAGTACCGCCGCTCCCGCGAGTACCGGCACTACATCGCGGACCGGATGGAGCGGCCGCGCCCCGCCGACGGGAACGCCCCCGCCCCCGCCGAACCCCCGCCGCCGCAGGGCTGGTTCGCCCAGCTGCGCACCCTGGTGCGGCGATACGCCACCGCGCTGGCCGCCGACCGGACCTTCCTCGCCGTGATGATCGCGCTGCCGTTCGTGATGGGCGCGATGGCGCACGCGCTGGCCGGCAGCAAGCTGGACCAGAACAGCGCGCTCAACGCCCTGCTGATCCTGTGCGTCGGCGGCGTGCTGACGGGCGCGGCGAACGCCGTGCGCGAGCTGGTCAAGGAGCGGGTGATCTACCAGCGCGAGCGCGCGGTCGGACTCTCCCGCTCGGCCTACCTGGGCTCGAAGATCGTGGTGCTCGGCACCGTCACGGTGGTGCAGGCCGTGGTGCTCACCATGGTCGGGCTGGCGGGGGTGCGCCTGAAACCGCAGGGCGGTGGTGGCGTCTTCATGCCACCGCTGTTCGAGCTCACGCTGGCCGTCGCGCTGCTCTCCCTCACCGCGATGATGCTCGGCCTGGTGGTCTCCGCGCTGGTCAAGCGCGAGGAGGTGACCATGCCGCTGCTGGTGCTGCTCGCGATCGTGCAAGTTGTCTTCTGCGGGGCGCTGCTCCAGCTGAACGGTGTGCCGGTGCTCAACCAGTTCTCCTGGCTGATCCCGTCCCGCTGGGCGCTCGGCGCGATGGCGAGCACCCTCGACCTGCACGCCATCGTGCCCGGCAAGCTCACCGACGACCCGCTGTTCGCCCACCACGCCTCCACCTGGCTGCTCGACATGGGCATGCTGCTGGCACTCTCGGTGCTGTTCGGCCTGATCGTGCTGCGGCTGCTGCGGCGGCACGAGCCCGCCGTGATGCGGCGGTGAACCCCGTGGACTTCGAGCCCACCCACGTCGCCCCGCCGGACGGCCTGCCCACCTGGTCCGAGCCCGGCGGCCCGCCCACCGTCCGGCTCGACCCGCTGCTGCCGCTGCGGCTGGCCGAGACGGCCGGGGACTGGGCCCGGGTGATCTGCTCCAACGGCTGGACGGCCTGGGTGGACGGCCGGCTGCTGGTCTCCCTCCCGCAGCGCCCGCCCGGCACCGCCCAGCCGCTCGGCGCCCGCACCGACCCGCGCCCGCTGATCACCGCGCTGCAGGAGGCCCTGGCGGCCTACCACGCGCTGCTCGACGAACTGGCCACCGGTGCGATCGACCTCTCCGAGTTCCGGGAGCGCAGCGCTTCGGCGCGGATCGGCGCGGTGGTGGACGGCCCGTCCGCCTGGCTGCTCGACCTCGAGCGGGGCCGCTGGTACTACTGCGACGGCACCCGGCTGAGCCCGTACGCGACGGTGGAGGCCGGTGACGCGGCTGACCCGGCTGGTGACGGATGACCGTCGCCCCGGCGGACCTGAGCGGCCAGCAGCTCGCCTCCTACCGCCTGGGCCGGGTGATCGGCCGGGGCGGGATGGCCGTGGTGTACGAGGCGGAGGACCTGCGGCTCGGCCGCACGGTGGCGGTCAAACTGCTCGCCCCCGAGCTGGCCCGCAACGACGTGTTCCGCCGCCGCTTCGCCGGCGAGTCGCGGATCGCCGCCGCGATCGACCACCCGCACATCGTGCCGGTGTACGAGGCGGGGGAGGCGGACGGGGTGCTCTACATAGCGATGCGGTACGTACGCGGGCGCGACCTGCGGGCGCTGATCGACGCTCAGGGGGTGCTCTCGCTCACCCAGACCACGCGGATCACCGGCCAGCTGGCCTCCGCGCTGGACGCGGCGCACGCCCACGGGCTCGTCCACCGGGACGTGAAGCCGGGCAACGTGCTGGTCGCGGAGGGGACGGACTCCGAGCACCCCGAGCACGTCTACCTGACCGACTTCGGACTGACCAAGAAGTCCCTGTCGCTGACCGGCCTCACCACGGTGGGCCAGTTCGTCGGGACGGTGGACTACGTCGCGCCCGAGCAGATCGCGGGGCGGCCGGTGGACGGGCGGTGCGACGTCTACAGTCTGGCCTGCGTCGCCTACGAGGAGCTCACCGGCGGCCCGCCCTACCGCCGCGACGACGACCTCTCACTGCTCTGGGCCCACCTGCACGAGACCGCCCCGCCGATCAGCTCGGTCCGCGCCGACCTGCCGCCCGGCCTGGACGCCGTCTTCGCCCGCGCCCTCGCCAAGGAGCCCGAGGGCCGCTACGACAGCTGCCTGGCCTTCGTCGCGGCTCTGCGGGTCGCCGCGCTGGGCGAGGCGATGCCGACCCCGACCGAGAAGGTGCCCGTCCTGCGGGCCGAACCGCCGCCACCCCCGATGCCGCCCGCCTGGGCCCTGCCGGTCTTCGGTATCGGCCGGGACCGCAGCGGACCGGTGGACTGAGTGGGATCGGGTGCCGCCCTGCCTGACGGTTCGTCCGGACCGGTGACAGGCTGAGTGCTTGTCATATTGACGTATCGCATCTGGGTATCGAGGAGCCACCGAAGAGCGGCCCGACCTGGAGATGACGCGTGATGGCAGGTACCGGAGCGGGTACTCCACCGAAGCACCCGTCGGCGAGCCGGCTGCGCCGTACCGCACAGGTGCTGGTGCTCGTGGTGCTGGCGTCGGCCGGGAGCTGCTGGACGTCCGCCGGGTCGGCCGTGCCCGCCGCGGCGCGGTCGCAGCTCCAGGCGGTGGGGCGGATCTCCGGCGGCCGGATCGCTCCGGGGGAGACGTTCAAGTACACGATCACGGTGGTCAACCACGGGCCCTCGGCGGCCCGGGACGTCGTGGTGACCGACCGCCTCCCCGGTGCCCTCTCCTACGTCTCCACCCGGGAAAACTGCACGGCCCACGGGCAGAAGGTCACCTGCGGGCCGCTGCCGCTGCTCGCCCCGGGGGCCACGGCCTCCTGGGTCATCCTGGTGCGACTGGACCCCGCATACACGGGCGACGGGTCGGACATCGCCAACCAGGGCACCGTGGTCTCCGCCACCACCGACCCCGTCCCCGCGAACAACACCGGCCCCACCCCGGGCGCCGGCCTGCCGAGCGGCGCGGTGACCGGCCCGACGGCCGACCTCTCGGTTGCGAAGAAGCCGTCGGGGACGGCGCCGGTGGCTCCCGGCGAGACCTTCGAGTACGTCATCACCGTCGTCAACCACGGCCCTTCGGACGCGAAGGCGGTGACGGTGACGGACCAGCTGCCGCCCATGCTGGCCTTCGTCTCCTCCTCGGCCGGTTGCAGCGGTCCGGCCGATGGCTACGGGGCCAAGGTGACCTGCTCGGGCCCCGCCGGCCTCGCGGCCACCGGCTCGCAGGCCTTCCCGCTGCGCGTCCGGCTCGATCCGGCCTACCGGGGTGACGGGGCGGACGTGGTCAACCGCGCGACCGTCGGCTCGACCACCCTCGATCCGGCCCAGGGCAACAACACCGCCGTCGCCACCGGCCTGCCCAACCCGGACACGACGATCGGCCCCGCCGCCCCGAACGCGGACCACACGGTCACCGTCAGCTCCGCCGCCGCCGTCCACCCGGGCGGGCGCAGCACCGCCCGGCTCACCGTCACCAACCTCGGCCCCTCGACCCGGCGCAAGCCCGCTTCGGTCACCGTCACGATGCCCGAGCACACCACAGTGCCGAGCTCCGGCCTCCCCCCGGAGTGCACCGCCGAGAACGGCGGACGGCAGCTGAGCTGCACCGTCGCACCGGGACGGCGTGCCCTGGAGGGCCCGTACGCCGTGGACTTCCCGGTCGCCCTCGTGCCCTCCGCGCCCCCGGGCGCCACACTGACCGGGGGCAGAGCCGTGGTCCGCAGCCCCGAGGACCGCAACCCCGGCAACGACTCCGCCGACTGGACGGCCGCCGCCCTGGACGGCAGCGCGGACCTGGAGACCGCCAAGCGGGCCGTCCTCCCGGCCGGGAAGACGGCCGTCGTGCCGGGTGACGTCTTCGGCTACCGCGTCAGCATCGTCAACCACGGACCGTCCGACGCGCGCGCCGTGACGGTCACCGACCCGCTGCCCGCCCCGCTGACCTTCGTCTCCTCGCCGGACGGCTGCTCCGCGACCGGACGCACCGTCACCTGCCGCACCGTCGGCGACCTGCCCGCCGGGGAGACGGCCGACTTCACCTTCGCCGTACGGCTCGCGGCACAGTTCCGTGGCGGCAGTGCGGAGGTCGACAACATCGCCACCGCGAGCTCGGCCACCAGCGACCCGGTGCCGGCCAACAACGCCAACCCGCCCGGCACCACCGGCCCCGACGGAGGCCCGCTGCCGCTCGGCATCCCGAGGGAGCCGGTACCGCCCGGGCCACGCCCCGACCGCTGGCGGCTGCCGGAGACCGGCAGCCGGCTGCCCGCCCAGCTGCCCGTGACCGCGGGCGTGGCGCTGCTCGCCGGAGCCGGCTGCCTGCTGGCGGCCCGCAGGCTGCGCCGCCCCGGCCGCCGCCGGGCCGGGCGGTGAACCGGCCGCGGGCGGTGCGGCCGCTCCGGGTGCTGTACACCGTGCTCCTGGCCTGCCTCCTCCTCGGCGCGACCCCGTCCACCGGCGCCACGTCCCACCGGGCGGCCGTGACCTTCCCGTACCAGGAGAACTTCGACTCCGCGACCAACAGCGGCAGCACGACCGGCTCGGTGACCTTCGACAACGGCTGGATGCGACTGACCAGCACCGCCACCAGCCAGGCCGGCTCCTGGCTGATGAAGGACGCCTTCCCGTCGGACCTGGGCATCATCGCCGAGTTCCAGTACGCGAGTTTCGGCGGCACCGCCTTCGACGGCAAGCGCGGGGACGGCATGGCGTTCTTCCTCGCCGACGGTTCGGCCGCGCAGGGGACGGGTGCGCTCGGCGGTGCGCTGGGCTACGCGTGCAGCGGGAGCTCGACCACGTGCAGCACCAACGGTGTCCCCGGGGCGTACCTGGGCGTCGGCCTGGACGAGTTCGGCAACTTCTCGTCCTCCGCCATCGGCAACGGCGGGCCGGGCGCGGCCGCGAACAACATCGTGCTGCGCGGCGGCGGCAACAGGACCACCGGCTACCGCTTCGGCAAGGGCGTCGCCAGCCCCGGGAGCACCGTCGAGACCGGCAGCCGGGACAAGCTCCGTACCGTCCGGATCTCCGTCCGGCCCAGCGGCAGCAAGGTGTTGCTCTCCCTCTGGTCCGACAGCGGCCCCGGCACCACGCTCGCCTCGCTGATCACCGACTTCGACGTCACCACCATCACCGACCAGCCGAAGCTGCCCACCACCCTGCGGGTCGGCTTCTCCGCCGGCACCGGCGGGGCCACCAACAACCACGACGTCAACAGCCTCAGCGTCAACGTCCCGGTCAACCTGTCCGTCGCCATGACGGGGGCACCGGTCACCGTCCGCGCGGGGGCCGACAAGGTGACCTACACCATCACCGTCTCCAACGACGCCACCAACGACCTGACCGCTGCCCGGATCCGCGACACGGTGCCCGCCCTGACGAAGGTGACCTGGACCTGCACCGCCTCCAGCGGCAGCGCGTGCGGGCAGGCCGCCGGGTCCGGCAACGTGCTCGACACCACGGCCGACCTGAAACGCAGCGGCACCGTCACCTACACCGTCACCGGCACCGCCCCGACCTCGCCGACCACGATCCGCAACACCGTCACCGTCACGCCGCCGGCCGACCGGACCGACCTCAACACCGCCGACAACACCGCCACGGCCGACACGACCGTCACGGCGGGCCCCGCCGACATCGCCACCGCGAAGGAGAGCACCGGTCAGGGGCCGGTGGTGCCGGGGCAGACCTTCGGCTACAAGATCACCACCAGCAACCTCGGCCCGGCCGACACCACCAACGTCACCATGACGGACTCGCTGCCCACCCCGCTGCTGCTGGTCGCCACCCCCACCGGGTGCACGGTGAACAAGCGGACCATCACCTGCGGCCCGGTCGCCAGCCTGACGGTGGGCCAGTCCTTGTCCTGGACCATCACCGTGCGGCTGGACGCGGCCTACACGGGCGACGGCAGCGACGTGCTGAACACCGCCACCTCCGGCTCGGACGCCACCGACCCGAAGCCCGACAACAACACCAGCGCCGCCACCGGACCACCCGGCGGCGTGGCGGCACCCCAGGCCGACCTGTCCGCCACCAAGAAGCCCGTCACCACCACCCCGGTCGCCCCCGGGGAGACCTACGCCTACCAGGTGACGGTGACCAACGCCGGGCCCTCCCAGGCCGTGGGCGTCAAGGCGGTCGACCAGCTGCCGAGCATGCTCTCGTTCGTCTCCTCCGACGACGGCTGCACCGCCACCGGCTCGACCGTGACCTGCCCGAGCGGCGCCGCGCTCGCGCCCGGAGCGGCGCGGTCCTGGGTGTTCACCGTCCGGCTCGACCCCGCCTACCAGGGCACCGGATCGGACATCCGCAACACGGCGACGGCGTCGGCGACCACCCGCGACCCCGACACCACCAACAACACCAGCCCGGCCGCCGGGCCGCCCGGCGGCACGGTCAAGGCCGCCGAGGCGGACCTGGGCCTCACCAAGACCTCCCCCTGACCCCGCCCCTTCCCCCCCTTCCACCCCGACCACCCGGACCACGACCCATCCCCAGCCCCGGCCAGGACATGAAACAGGAACCGATGCGGACGACGAGACCAACCACCCGCCAGTTGACGGCAGGAGTGCTGACGGCGGTGATGTCCCTCTGGCCCGCCGCCACGGCGGCCGTCGCCGCACCGGCCGTGGCGCCGGGCGAGACCTTCACCTACACCCTGAGCACCAAGAACAAGGGCCCCTCGGTGGCCAAGAACGTCATGGCGCACGACACCCTGCCCACCGGCATCACCTTCGTCTCCTCCGACGACGGCTGCACGGCCGTGGCGCAGAAGGTCACCTGCGGGCCGGTGGACCTGGCGGTCGGGGCCACGAAGAGCTGGAGCATCGTGGTGCGGCTGAGCCCCTCCTACGAGGGGGACGGCTCGGACCTCGGGAACGTCGCCAGCACCCAGTCGGACGCCAAGGACCCCGCCACCGCCGACAACACCAACCCACCCGTCCGCCCGGACGGGCCGTTCGCCCCCAAATCCGACCTGGCCACCACCAAGGCCGGGGTCGGCAGCGGCCCGGTCGTCCCCGGTGAGCAGTTCGATTATCTGATCACCACCAAGAACAACGGCCCGTCCGACGCCCCGAACGCGCGGGTGACCGACAACCTGCCCGCCGCGCTCACCTTCGTCTCCTCTCCGGACGGCTGCACCGCCACCGGCCAGGCGGTGGGCTGCGGGCCCGTCAAGCGGCTGGCCGCCGGCAGCTCCACCGCCTGGACCATCAGGGTCGTGCTGGCCGCCTCCTACCGGGGGGACGGCACCGACCTGAAGAACACCGCCACCTCCAAGTCCGATGCGGCGGACCCGGTGCCGGGGAACAACACCAGCAAGCCCGCCGACCTGCCGGGCGGGCTCGGCGCCCCCAGCGCCGACCTGTCGGTGGTCAAGAAGGCCGGCTCCAGCACCCCGGTCGCTCCCGGGGAGACCTTCGACTACCGGATCACGACCACCAACGCCGGGCCCTCCGACGCCACCACCGTCACCGCGTCCGACAAGCTGCCGGCGATGCTCTCGTTCGTCTCCTCACCCGACGGCTGCACCGCTGCCGGAGCCACCGTCAGCTGCGGCCCGCAGCCGGTCCTGGCGGCCGGCGACTCGCTGACCTGGACGATCAAGGTGAAGATCGACCCGGGCTACCGGGGCGACGGCTCCGACATCCTCAACACCGCGAGCGTGGACTCCGCGACCAAGGACCCGAACCGGGCGAACAACACCAGCGCCGCCGCAGGCCCGCCCGGTGCGAAGGTCAACCCGCCGACGGCCGACCTCTCGCTCACCAAGAAGCCCGTCGGCACCACGCCGCCGACCCCCGGTGGGACCGTTGACTACCTCATCACCATCACCAACAACGGCCCCTCCTCCGACGCCTACGGCGTCACCCTGGCCGACAAGCTGCCCAAGGAGCTGATCTACGTCTCCGCCACCCCGGCCGGGTGCACCGAGACCGGGTCCGTCGTCAGCTGCAAACGCACCACCCCGCTGAAGGTCGGCGAGAGCGAGCAGTACGTCCTCACCGTCCGGCTCGACCCCGCCTACCGGGGTGACGGCACGGCGATCAAGAACACCGCCAAGGTCACCGCCGACAACATCGACCCCCGGACGGACAACGACAGCTCCACCACCGGGCTGCCCGGCGACAAGGCCGGCACGCCCAGCGCCGACATCTCCACCGCCAAGGAGACCGTCACCACCACGCCGGTCGCCCCCGGCGAGACCTTCCAGTACGCCGTGACGGTGACCGACAACGGCCTCTCCGACGCGCTGGGCGTGGTCGTCCGCGACACCCTGCCGGCCCAGCTGAGCTTCGTCTCCTCGGCCGACGGCTGCACCGCGAGCGGACGGGCCGTCACCTGCGGCCCGGCCGCCATCGCCACCGGCACCTCCCGGCGCTGGGTGTTCACCGTCCAGCTGGACCCGGCCTACACCGGCAACGGCTCCGACATCCGCAACATCGCCACCGCGAGCTCCAGCACCGCCGACCCCAACCCCGACAACAACACCAGCAACCCGGCCGGACCGCCCGGCGACACCGTCCGGACCCCGGAAGCGGACCTGGAGATCGACAAGAAGCCGTCCTGACGGTTCGCGGCGCCCGCTGCGGCGCAAACGCCCGTACCCCCGGCCGGAGCCGGGGGTACGGGGTGTGACGGGAGTGCGTCAGCCGCGGAACGGCTTGGCGTAGGAGGCGACGTAGCCCGGGGCGGGGGTGCCCACGCCGGTGACGTCGTCGTAGCCCTTGACCGCGCTGAGCGAGGTGTCCTCGCCGAGGGTGCGGACGGAGGTCTTCACACCGCCGGAGGCGTCGACGCCGTTGGCGAAGTCGACCCGGGCCACCGCGAGGTTGCGGTCGGGGCCGAACGGGTGGTCGGTGACGTCGTGGAGCACCGAGGTGTTGTACCGCTCGTAGATCGCCGGGTTGGCGAAGCCGATCGGGCGGTGCTTGGCCTGCTGCGCCAGGGCCTGGACGCCGGCGATGACCGGGGCGGACAGCGAGGTGCCGCCGATCCGGTACTCGTCGTAGCTGACCGTCCCGTCGGGCCAGGCCTGGGTCTGGCCGACCAGGAAGCCGGTGTTCGGGTCGCCGACCGCGGCGATGTCCGGCACGGTGCGCATCGGGGTCGTCCCGTTGGCCTTGGCCAGCGCGTCCGGCACGATGCCGTGCTGGTAGAAGGGCTGCTGCACCAGGGTGCTGGTGCCGCCGCCCGCGCCGCCGGTGAAGGTGCCGGGCATGTTCACCCAGCTGGTGCCGTCGGCCGACAGCAGCGCCTTCTGGGTGCCCCAGCCGGTCTCGAACTGGTACTTGTCGTTCTTGCCGACGGCCAGCGAGGTGCCGCCGACGGCCGTCGCCCAGGCCGAGTTGACCGGGGAGCCGACCTGCTTCTTGCCGGAGCTGGCGGCCTCGTCGCCGTCGTCGCCGGAGGAGAAGTAGAAGCCGATGCCCTCGATCGCGCCCAGCTTGAAGGTCTGGTCGTAGGCGGCGGCGCTGTCCGGGGTCTCGTTGGACTCGACGTCGGACCAGGAGTTGGAGACGATGTCGGCCAGGTGCTTGTCGACCACCTTGTTGAGGGCGTCGAGCAGGTCGGGGTCCTGGCAGGAGGCACCGGCGACGAACACGATGTTCGCGTCAGGGGCCATCGCGTGCACGGCCTCGACGTCCAGCGACTCCTCGCCGTACCAGCCGGAGGCACCGCAGTCCGTGGTGCTGTTCCAGGAGTCCGGCAGCACCTCGGTGTACTGGCCCTTGCGGTAGGCCTGGTCGCCGTTGCGCTTGGCGTAGGCCGCGGCGTCCGCCGCCATGGTCGGCGAGGCGTACGCGTCGGTGATGGCCACCGTCACGCCCTTGCCGGTGTAGGTGCCCGCGCCGTAGGCGGCGCGGAGCTGGTGGCCGGTGTAGCCGTGCACGGCGTAGGAGAGCTTGGCGCCGTAGGCCTCGGGCAGCGTGGTGGCGACGTTCTGGCCGTAGTAGGCCGAGAACGGGCCCGCGTTGCGGAAGCCGTCGCCGGGGCCGGGCAGGGTGTCCTTGGGCGTGGCCCGGTGCGGGGCGCTGTCCAGGCCGGTCACGGTGAGCACGGCGTCGGCCAGCGCGGCCGGCGCGGAGGCGGCCTGCGCGGGGGCGCGGTAGGTGTGCCCGTCCTTGTGGTAGTCGTGCAGCGTGGTGGCGAAGGCCGCCTTCACCGCCGCGGCGTCACCGCTGACGGAGACGTAGTGCTGGTTGGCACCGGTGACGGTCAGGCCGGCCGACTTCAGCCAGGCGGTGACGGCGTCGATCTGCGCCTTGGTGGCGCCGAAGCGGTGCTGGGCCTGCTCGGGCGACAGGTAGTGGCCGTACTTGGGCGAGCTCGGGTCCGAGACGGCCTGCGCGTAGGCCGTGAGGCCCGCCGCGTCCTGGCCGGCCAGGTAGACCCGGGCGGTGACCCGGGTGGAGGCCGCGGTGGCGCCCTGGTCGGTGGCGCTGCTGGTCCACGCGGGCTGGGTGCCCGCGAGCGCGGCGCGGCCGTTCGGCGCGGTCTGCGCCTGGGCCGCCGGAAGGCCGAAGGCGAGCGTGCCGACGAGCAGCGACATGGTGGCCGCCGTGGTCAGGGCGGCGCGTCGCCGGGCATGACTGTTCGCCATGAATCCCCCCTCAGGATGAACGCACGAAGATCTGTGCGAATGACAGGAGCGGAGCTTAGCGAGGGGAGGACCGGGTCAGACAGGGGCTGACGGGGATTTGAACAGCTCTTGGGGTTTAGGGCAGGTGTCCCGGACCGCGCCCGGCCCCGGCCGGGCGCACCCGGCGCGCGGCCCGGGCGGCGCGGTGTGACGCTTCGTCCATGACGACCGTCCAAGACCCGCCGCAGGCGGCCGCCCCGCCCGTGCTCGACGCCAGGCAGCGCAACATCGTGTTCGGGACGATCGTGCTCGGCATGCTGCTGGCCGCGCTGGACCAGACGATCGTCGGTACCGCGCTGCCGACCATCGTGGCCGACCTCGGCGGCGCCACCCACATGTCCTGGGTGGTCACCTCCTACCTGCTCGCCGAGACCGTCGTCACGGTGCTGGTGGGCAAGTTCGGTGACCTGTTCGGCCGCAAGCTGATCTTCCAGGTCTCCGCGGTCGTCTTCATCACCGGCTCCTTCTTCTGCGGCCTGGCGACCAACATGACGCTGCTGATCGGCTGGCGGGCCCTGCAGGGCGCGGGCGCCGGCGGTCTGATGGTCACTTCGATGGCGCTGATCGCCGACGTCATCCCGCTGCGCGAACGCGGCAAGTACCAGGGCGCGATCGGCGCCGTCTTCGGCGTCGCCACCGTGATCGGCCCGCTGCTCGGCGGCCTGTTCACCGACCACCTGTCCTGGCGGTGGGCGTTCTACGTCAACGTCCCGATCGCGTTCGTGGTGGTGGCCGTCGCGGCCCGGACCATCCCCGCCGTGCGCTCGGTGGCGAAGCCGGTGGTGGACTACCTGGGCATCGCGCTGGTCGCGGTCGGCGCGAGCGCGCTGATCCTGGCCACCAGCTGGGGCGGCAACGAGTACGCCTGGGGCTCCGGCGTGATCATCGGGCTGTTCGCGGGCGGCGCGGTCGCCCTCGCGCTGTTCTGCTGGGCGGAGACCCGGGCGGTGGAGCCGATGCTGCCGATGCGGCTGTTCGGCAACCCGGTCTTCACCGTCTGCGCCGTGCTGAGCTTCATCGTCGGCTTCGCGATGCTCGGCGCGATGACCTTCCTGCCGACCTACCTGCAGTACGTGGACGGGGTGAACGCGACCGAGTCCGGGCTGCGGATGCTGCCGATGGTCGCCGGGCTCTTCCTCGCCTCGATCGCCAGCGGGAACGTCGTCAGCAAGACCGGCCACTACCGGCTGTTCCCGATCGCCGGCTCGCTGGTGATGGCGCTCGGCCTGTGGCTGCTCTCCCTGATGAAGCCGGGCACCGGGGTCTGGCTCGGCTCGCTCTACATGTTCGTGCTCGGTCTCGGCATCGGGCTGTGCATGCAGGTGCTCACCATCGCGGTGCAGAACACCGTCGCGTACGCCGACCTCGGCACCGCGACCTCCGGCGTCACCTTCTTCCGCACCCTCGGCAGCTCCTTCGGCACGGCGGTGTTCGGCACCATCTACGTCAACACCCTGAAGCCCAACCTGGCCGACGGGGTGGCCGCCGCCGCCCGGCTGACCGGTGCGAGCCCCGCCGCCCTCGGCACGGCGGCGCAGAGCCCGCAGAGCCTGCACGCGCTGCCGAAGGCCCAGGCCGCGCCGATCGTCTCGGCGTACTCGGACACGCTGCACACCGTCTTCCTGTGGACGGTGCCGATCGCGCTGCTCGGCTTCCTCGTCTCGCTCTTCCTCAAGCAGGTCACCCTGCGGGACACCGCCCGCTCGGCCTCGACCGACGTCGGCGAGGGCTTCGCGCAGCCGAGCGGGGCCGGCTCGGGGCAGCGGCTGGAGTGTGCGGTCGGGCGGATCGCCAGGCGGTTCGACCTGGAGACCGCCCGGCGGCTGGTGCGGGACTCCGGCGTGACGGTGGACCTGGCCGGGGCGTGGGCGCTGATGGAGGTCGAGGGCCTGATCCGCACCGTGGGCCACGCCCGGCTCGGCCTGATCGCCGTCCGCAAGCGGGTGCCGCCCGAGGTGCTGGCCCCGGTCTTCGACCAGATGGCCGACGAGGGCTATCTGACCCGCAGCCAGGACTACCTCGACCACACCCCGGCCGGTGCCGAGCAGGTCCGGATCCTCTCCGCCGCCTGGTCCGACTGGCTGGGCGAGCAGCTCGCCGAGGACATCGGGCGCCCCGGCGGGGCCGAGCTGCGGGCGGCGGTGGACGCGATCGCCAAACGGCTGCTCCAGGAGGACCTGGCCGCAGGGCTCCCGCAGGTGCGCGAGCCCGTGGCGGCGTAAAGGCCTTGCCCCACTCCTCCAGCTGTTCTATAAGTAATAGAGCAGCTAGAGGAGTGGCCGGTGATCCTGAGTCTTGACCTGGGCAGTGAAATCCCGATCTACCAGCAGATCCGGGACCAGGTGGTGGTGGCCGTCGCCACCGGCGAACTGGCCGAGGGCAGCGCGCTGCCCTCGACCCGGCAGCTGGCGGGTGATCTCGGCATCAACTTCCACACCGTCAACAAGGCCTACGACCTGCTGCGCCGCGAGGGGCTGCTGCTGCTCACCCGCAAGAGCGGCGCGGTCGTCCGGCGCGACCCGCACTCGGGGCCGCCCGAGGGCGGCTTCGCCGAGGAGTGGGCCGGCCGGCTGCGCACGCTGCTGGCCGAGGCGGCGGCGCAGGGCCTGGACGGGCCGACGGTGCTCGCGGCCTGCACGACAACGGTGAACGGGTTCCGGGCGGGGCAGACCGCCACGGACGACGAGGGGGGAGTGCGGTGAACGCCGCAACAGTGGTGGCCGGGGTGTTGGTCCCGGGGTTCGTACTGGCGCTGGGCTGGGTGATGCCGTCGCTCACCGCGCCGGACCTGCCGTTCGGCGCACGGGTGCCGGCGGCCCGGCAGGGCGAGCCGGTGATCGCCGAACAGCGGCGGTCCTACCGGCGGTGGCTCGGTGCGTCGGGGGCCGTGGTGCTGGTCGGCGGCGCCGTGCTGACGGCGCTCGCGGGCGGCGGCCGAGGCGGCGGCGCGGCGGTGGCCCTGCTGCTGCCGGCCCTCGCCGCCCTGGCCGTGATCCTGGTGGGTTACGTCCGGGCGCGGCGGGCCGTGCTGGCGGCCAAGGAGGCGGGGCACTGGTACCGGGGGCTGCGGCAGGGCGTGGCCGCCGACACCTCGCTGCGCTCGGGCCCGCCGGGGGTCACCTGGCTCTGGGCGCTGCCGGCGCTGCTGCTGACGGCGGGTACGGCGGCGGTCGGGGCGGTGCGCTACGACGGCATGCCGGAGCAGCTGGCCACCCACTTCGACGCGGGCGGGGCGGTGGACCACTTCACCGCGAAGACCCCGTTGAGCGCCTTCGCGCCCGTCATCGGCCAACTCGCCGTCACCGTGCTGATGCTGCTGGTGGTCTGGGCGGTCTCCCGGGGCCGGGCCGACCTCGACCCGGCCCGCCCGGCGGCCAGCGCGGCCCGGCACCGCCGGTACGTGGCCCGGCTCGGCGCCGCGCTGCTGGTCCTGACCGCGTCCGTCGACCTGACCATGCTGCTGGCGGCCCTGAAGATCTGGTCCGGGGCCACCACGCTCTCGCCCGTACCGGTGCTCGCGCCGCTGGTCTTCGGCTTCGCCGTCCTCGTGCTGGTGGCGCTGCGCACCGGCCAGGGCGGCGCCCGGCTGGCCGTTCAGGAGGAACCCGACAGCGGCCTGGTCCATGCCGACGACGACCGCCACTGGCGGCTCGGCGGCATGGTCTACCTCAACCACGAGGACCCGGCGCTGCTCGTCCCGAAACGTTTCGGCATCGGCTGGACCGTCAACTACGGCAACCCGCTGGCGCTGATCGTGACCGTCCTCGCCACCGGGCTGGCCGTCGTCCTCGCCGTCAGGAGCTGACCGCCCAGCTGGTGCCCGGGGTGACCGGGATCCCGCGCGACATGGCCTCGAAGTCCAGGATCGGGTGGGTGAGGATCTCGTCGACCTCGTCGGTCAGGAGGTTGCCGAGGATGAACTCCTCCTCCGGGCCGGAGCCGAAGGTGACCACCTGGCCGCTGGACTGGATCATCCAGTTCAGCAGCTCGCGCTCGCTGCTCTCCGCGAGGTGGATCTCCCGGCCGGGGAAGTCCGCCCTGAGCCGCTCCACCACCTCACGGACCTGAGCCACCTCCACCCCGAGCCGGCGGACGGTCTCCGGCGAGGCCCGCCGGCCCCACCACTGGAAGATCACCCACTGGGCGACGGAGGGGTGGGAGAACACCTCGGCGGCGAGCTCGGGCAGTTGGTGGAGGTTCTCGGCGCTCGCGACGGTGTGCACCCGCACCCGGTCGAAGCCCTCGGCGTCGCACAGGGCGAGGGAGCCGACCAGGGCCCGGAGGAGGTCGGCGTCCGGGCTGCGGCGGAAGGCGCGCTGCACCTCGGGCGTGACGGCGTCCAGCGGCAGGCGCAGCGAGGAGATCCCCCGGAGGCGGTGGAGCTTCTCGGCGTCCAGGGTGTAACCGGTGGTGTCGAGGCCGACCTTGAGGCCGCAGGCCATGGCGTGGTCGACCACGTCGAAGACCGGCGGCCAGAGCAGCGGGTCGCCGCCGGCCAGGACCAGGTCGGTGGTGCCGTGCGCGGCCAGCTTGCCGACGATCCGCTTCGCCTGGGCGAGGTCGATCTGCTCGGCGGCGAACGGGTTGTAGCAGCCCTGGCAGGACATCGGGCAGCGGTTGTTGATCGAGAAGTTGACCCGCCGGACCAGGCGCCCGGCGCGGGGCAGGTCGGCCCGGGCCCGGATGCCGGCCACCAGGTGGGCCAGGCGCCGGGCCTGCGGCAGGGTGGCGCCGGTGAGCAGCTCCTCGGCCCGCTCGACGGCGGCCGCGGTGGCGTTGTTCTGGAGCAGCAGGAAGGCCAGGCGCCACCGCGTGGTGCCGTCCGCCGGATCCTGGCGCAGGGCCGACTCGAGCCGCTCGGTCAGGGCGGTGAGGTAGCGGGGGTTGAAGTTGGCGGGCTCCAGACGGCGCTGGAAGTCGTCGGCGATCGACCCGCGGTCCAGGGACCGGTCGTAGCCGGCCCGCAACGGGTGCGGGGGCAGGATCTCCACGTGCTGCCGGGTGGACATACGGTGTTCTCCGGTATCGGGTCAGTTCGGGACGGACGGCACGGACGGCACGGTGACGATCATCGAATCGTCGGAGGGCAGGCCCATGCTCTCGACGAAGACCGCGTCGCGCACGCGCCGGGCGACGGCGGGGTGGGTCGGGCCTTCGAGGTAGCGGGTGGTGGAGTCGAGCGGGGTCAGGCCGCGGTCCGCGATCAGGGTGCGCAGAGCGCCCGGGAGGTCGTCGAGGCCGTCGCGGACCTCGGCCAGGCCGAACCGGTCGGCCAGCCGGGCCGCGTGGTTGCGGGCCTTGGTCAGGTTGGTCGACGGGTCCACGGCGGTGGCCTTGGCCAGGTAGTACGGGACGGGCTGCAGGGCCCAGGCGAGCGCCGCCTGCGGGTCGCCGTCCGCCGGCCCGGGCGGGGCGAAGGCCGCCGGACCGAGCTCGAGGCCGTCGCAGAACCACTCGGGCCGCATGGTCATCCGGTAATGGGCGTGGCCGGCCTGCCGGAACGCCGGGAGCACGGCGAAGACCGCGGTCGTCTCGATCCGGAAGGTGTCGGAGATCCGCCGCGCGATCGGCCCGGAAACGGCATGGGCCCGCGGCACCTCGGCCGCCTCGGCCAGGACGTGGACCAGGTCGAGGTTGGAGACCACGGCGCCGTCCGGCCCGGTCCGGTGCTCGCCCCGGGCGATCGAGCCGGTCGCCGCCACCGACATACCGGTCACGTCCGCGAATTCACGGGCCAGCGCCTGGAACAGCAGGGGGACGTCTTCGGTTCTCACGGGGCTCCTCGGGGTCGGCGACGGTGCGGTGTTCACCTCCTCTCCCAAGCCTGGTCGCATCGTGGAGAGTTGGTGTTCAGCCGCGGAGTCTAGTGGCGGCCCGTCAGAACCGGTCGCGTCCGACCGCATTTCGACCACAAGCTGCCGTCATCGCGACCGCCGGATGACCGGGGGGCCAGCAGGGCCTGCGTCGGACGTCAGGGAGCTGCAAGGGGAAAGGAGACTGCCCGCCGGCCTGGCCGACGGGCAGTCATCGCGCGTAGAATTCAGAGCTGGTAAAAGTCCGCGTAGTGGTTCGGGGAGTAGTAGACGACGCCGGTGGTGAAGTCGACGACGATCCGGACGGCGTCGCGGTGGGCGCCGCAGGAGCGCGGGTAGACGTCGTACTCGTAGTAGGTGTCGCCGGCCGGGAGCTCACCCTCGTAGTTGGAGAACTGGCCGCCCGCGTAGCTGCACTGGCCGTTCGGCCAGTCGTACCAGCCACGGCTGGTCGGGTAGCCGAAGTCGGCCCAGGTCGAGTTGGCGGAGGCGGCGGCGGAGCAGCGGGAGACGTAGCAGGAGCTGTAGACGGCGGCGTTGGCGGCCGGGCTGACGGCCACCGAGACGCCGAGCGTGGAGACCACGGCGGCGAGCAGGACGGCGAAGCGCTTCGGCCAGGAGAGCTGGGTGCGGTTGAGCATCGGAAACCTCCGGTTCGGTTGCGGAACGACCGTCACTCTGTCGGCGCTCCTTGGCCGTTCGGTGACTCGCCGGTAACCGGTTGAGGTCGATCACCCCATGGATTGGTCATGCCCATGGCGGAAATGTGCGCCTGGCATCCGGGCGGCTAAATTCGCTTGACCAGCAGTGGAGCCGGGGCTGAACTTGGGCCTGGCTTCCGGGTCACGCCGGGCGGGCGACGCCGGGGCACGCGCCCTCCTTGCCCGGCATCGGGCAGGAGGGGCCCTTCGACGGCTTCTCGTCGGTCGCCGATGCTCCGCATGGACTCTCTCCTCGGCGCCGCCCGCGCGCCACCCAACGCCGCCCGCTCATCCGACGTGACCCGGAAGCCAGGCCCATGCCCGAAGATCCGCGCGGTACCCCGAGGAAGGCAGTCATGGAGATCCGTCCCACCACCGATGAGGACCTCGAGGTCTTCGTCGACACCGTCCTCGCCGCGTTCGGCCGCTTCGGCGACACCCCGGCCGAGGACGGCAGCGGAGTCCTGTGGTCGGCGTACGAGATGGACCGGGGCCTGTTCGCCGTGGCCGAGGGCGGGCGGCCGGTCGGCACCGCCGGGGCGTACAGCTTCGAGCTCACGCTGCCCGGGGAGGTGATCCTGCCGGTCACCGGGGTGACGGGGGTCGGCGTGCTGCCCTCGCACCGGCGCCAGGGCATACTCACCGCGCTGATGCGCCGCCAGCTCACCGAGCTGCGGGCCCGGGGCGAGTTCCTCTCCGTGCTGCTGGCCTCCGAGGCCACCATCTACGGCCGGTTCGGGTACGGTCCGGCGGCCTTCACCCAGCGCCTGACGATCCCTCGGCACCGCGGCACGCTCACCCCGCTGCGGGCGGCCGGCGCGGCGGTGGCCGGTACAGCGGCGGCCGGGACGGTCGAGGTGCTGCGGCGCTCCGAGTGCGGCGAGCTGATGGAGCAGGTGTACGACCGGTACCGCCGGGCGCAGCCCGGGGCGCTGTCGCGGCCGCACCACTGGTGGGCCCGGGGCGCGGGGCAGCCCCCGGTCTCCCGCGCGCCCCGGTACATCGCCCTCCACCGGGACGCCGACGGCGTGCCCGACGGGTACGCGAGCTACTCGATCGCCGACCCCGACAGTCTGGTGGTGGACGAGACCGTCGCCGCCGACGACGCCGTCTTCACCGCTCTGGCGCGGTTCGTGCTCGGGCACGACCTGGTCAGCGAGGTGGTGTTCAAGCACTTCCCGCCGGAGCACCCGTTCCGCTGGCAGCTCGCCGACTTCAGCGCCGGTCAGCTCACCCAGCACGGCGACTGGCTGTGGGTGCGGCTGCTCGACGTCCCGCAGGCGCTCACCGCCCGCGGCTGGCTCGCCGACGGCGAGCTGGTCCTCGAGGTGGACGACCCCTTCCTCGGTGAGCGGGCCCGCCATCTGCTGGCCGTCCGCGGTGGCAAGGCCGAGTGCACCCCGACCGACCGTGACCCGGACCTGACCCTCGACATCCGTGACCTGTCCGCCCTCTACCTCGGCGGTACCACCCCCAGCACCCTCGTCCGGGCCGGCCACATCCGCGCCCACCGCCCGGAGGCCGCCGCCCTCGCCGACGCACTCTTCCGCACCGAGCGGCCCCCGCACTGCCTGCACTGGTTCTGACCAGCGGTCAGAAGCCTCCGGCGGCCCGCTCGGCCGCACTGCGCAGGACACAGAACTCGTTGCCCTCCGGGTCGGCGAGGACGGCCCAGCCGATGCCGTCGGGGTTGCGGCGGTCGGCGACCAGGGCGGCGCCGAGGGCGAGCAGGAGGGCGTCCGGCTCTCCGGCGGCACCTGGACAGAGGACAGCGGCTTCTACACGACCTACGCCGGCCCGGTGCGCCTCCACGCGCCGCACTCGTGCATCGACTGGCAGGGCAGCATCAACGGCGAGGTCAACTACCAGTACAACTCGCACTGCGGCTGACCACGCTCGTGACCGCTTGCGGTGGCTGTCCAGGAAGTCCTGCCAATGCAGCACGTTGTCCCCCCTCGGCGGTTGTCCGCCAGAATGATCGGCATGACGATCCGTGGAGTGCTGTTCGATGTCGATGGAACCCTGTACGACTACGAGAAGGCCGAGGAGGCCGGTCTTCACGAACACCTGGTGGCCGAAGGGCTCGCCGACCGGTTCGAGTCGTCGGCGGAGGCGCTGCGGGTGTGGCGAGAAGTCAGGGAGGAGGAGTACCCGCGGTTCCTGACCGGCGAGTTGACGTTCGCCGCCCAGAAGGCCGAACGAATACGGCGATTCCTCGCCCATGCCGGGGTGGTCGGGGCACTTGAGTCGACGGACGAGGCGGCCACGGCGTGGTTCGCGAGCTACGCGGTACGGAGGAATGTGAGCCGCCGGGCGTTCGACGATGCTCAGCCGGCGCTGAGCGCGTTGGCGGGGCGCTTCCGCCTCGGTGTCGTGTCGAACTCGGTGACCGCGCAGCAGCGCGCGAAGCTGGATGCGATCGGGCTGCTCGGCTATTTCACGGAGCCGTTGATCTGCTCCCAGGAACACGGATCCGCCAAGCCGGCGGCGAGCATCTTCCTGGCGGGCTGCGAGGCCCTGGGGTTGACGCCCGCCGAGGTGGTGTACGTGGGTGATGACTACGAGAAGGATGCGATCGGGGCGCGGGACGCAGGGTTGCAGGCCGTCTGGGTGGACCGCTCGGCTTCCGGGGGTTCCGGTGCCGTGGACGCCGATATCCGGGTGATCGCCTCGTTGACGGAGCTGACGAGTCTGTGATCAGGGCTCGACCACGGGGCCGCCACGGCGGAAGGACGGCGGACCGGGTCGGGTACGGCAGCAGGGTGGGGGAGACCGGCTGGGGCCGTCAGGGAGTGGCGGGCAGGACCGCGTGGGCGCGGACCGGGAAGGTGCCGAAGCCCTCGACGGCGGGCGGGGCGGCGTGGAAGCGAAAGCCGTCGACGGGGAGCTGTTCGAGGCCGCGGAGGTGCTTCACGATCGGGATCCCGGCCGCCGGCAGTGCGGTGTGGGCAGGGCGGGCGGGGTCGCCGGTGTCGTCGATGTTCTGGGAGTCGATGCCGACCAGGGCGGGGCGCTGCCCGGCGAGCCAGGCGGCGGCCTCGGCGGTGAGGAACGGGTGCTCGCCGGAGCCGTAGTGGTCGGTGCCCCCAGTGCTGGTCCCAGCCGGTGTGGAGCAGGACGGCGCGGCCGGTGACCTGGTACGGCAGCAGGGCGGACCGGTCGATCGCGCGCCCCTGGGCCCCGGTGAGCCGGACCACGAGCGCGTCCAGGTCGGTCACGGCGGCCAGCGGCAGGCCCGCGAGGTCCGGGCCGTCGGCGAAGCGGTGGAAGGGGCTGTCCAGGTAGGTACCGGGTCGTGCTGCCCGCCGACTGGCTGCCCCGCTCTGCTTCCGTCGGGGAGTTGGCCGACCGCCCCTGGGTGGCCGGCCCGGCCGGGACGGCCTGCGGGCGGGCGCTGGAGCGGGTCTCGGCCGCGCATGGCTTCACCCCGCACCGCGCCCACACCGCCCTGGAGTTCCCCACCGTGCCGGCGCTGGTCGCCGCCGGCCTCGGCGCCGCGATCGTCCCCACCCTGGCCCTGGCCGGCCCGCGTACCGACTCCGTCGCGCTCCCGGCCCTGCCCGCCGCCGGCCACCGCCGGATCGCGGCTCTGCGCCGACCCTCGCCCTCGGGCGCCGATCCGCTGACGGACGCGGTGGTGGCGGCCCTGCGGGAGGCGGCGCAGTCAGCGGGGCTGAGGCGCTCCGGGCCCGCGACGAACCCGGAGGATACGATCACGGCATGACGACCGATCAGCGCATCGCCCAGGCCGAAGTCCTCTACCACCGTGCGGTGTTCGGCGGCGAGAAGGGTGCGACGACGGACGCCGAGCGGCACCTCGACGAGGTGGAGGCGGAGCTGGCGCTGACCAGGGGCAAGGTGGTGCACGCGCGCTTCCTGACCGGCCGGGTGGAGGACGCCCGGGAACTCGGCCTGTTCGAGCAGGCCGCGCGGCTGTACAAGCAGCTGGGGGACACCCGTGGCGAGGGCGAGGCGGCGTTCTGGATCGGCACCTTCCACCAGGTGGTCCGCGATTCGCACGAGCTGGCGCTGCCGTACTTCCGGCTCGCCTTCGACCTCGCCACGGCGAGCGGGGACGATCTGACGCTGTCGTACGTGCTGCGGCACCTGGGCTTCGCCGACCACATGGCGGGGCGGCTGCCCGAGGCCCGGGCCCACTTCGAGGAGTCGACCCGGCTGCGGCGTGCCCTCGGCTTCGACGCGGGGGTCGCGGCCAACCTGCTGGGGATGGCCTACCTGGCCGACCAGGAACAGCGCCGGGAGGACGCGGCGGCGCTGCTCGCCGAGGCCACCGACCTCGCGCGCGGCGCCGAGGCGCACGGCGTGCTCGGCTGGATCGCGGGCGCCCGGGAGGAGCTGGGCCTCGCGGAGGCCTGAGCAGGGCGAGCCCCGGGACGGGCCGGGTCAGGGCTGAGCCGACCCGCCTCAGGGGCCCTGAGCGCGCCGCCGGCCGGTCAGCAGGCCGCCGGCCAGTCCGGCGGCGGCGCCCCAGAGGGCAGCCAGGGGGACGGTGGTGAGCAGGTCGGGGCTGAGGGCCAGGCCGCCGGTGCCGCCGAGGCCGAGGAGGGAGAGCCCGAACCCGGCCGAGAGGGTGGTCAGGATGCAGACGAGCAGCATGGCGACGCCGAAGGCCGCCGCCAGGTGCACGGCGTACTGCCAGAGCCGCAGGCCGGGGGAGTGCCGGGCGGCGGCCAGGCCGGTGAGCAGCAGGGCGAGGGCCGCGAGCGGCAGGAGCAGCCAGGCGCGGCCGTCCTGTTGGCCGAGGGCGGCGAGGTTCAGGGTGACCTCGCGGGTGTCGGAGGTGCGGAACACGCCGGCCAGTGCGGGCGGCATCGGCAGGCCGAGCGCGCCGTCCACGTGGCCGTGCCAGGAGCCGCCGAGGCCGATGCCGAGGGCGAGCCAGGCGAGGTTCGGCAGGCCGAGCAGCAGGACGGCCAGGGTCTCGCGCGGGTGCCCGTCCACGACCATCGAGACCAGCCCGGCCAGCAGGCCGAGGCCGCAGTAGGCCAGCAGCAGCCCGAGCACGGCGTGACCGGCGGGCCGGACGGCGCCCTGGTGGCGGACCAGGACGCCGGGCAGCGCGGACCGGCGGGAGACGCCGAGCGCCAGCAGCAGTACGGCCAGCAGCCAGACGAGTCCGTACTCCGCCGTCGGCCAGGCCCCGACCCGGAAGCCCACCACCGGGGCGGCGCCGAACGCCCCGCCGAGGGTGTCGATCAGCTCGTTCCCGGTGGAGACGGTGAAGTCGTGGTGGGCGGGCAGCCGGAGCAACTGGGTCAGCACCAGCCAGAGCAGGGCCGTCCGGGCGGCGCGGGCGGCCAGCTCGCGCGGGGCGACCACGGCGTGCAGGCGCAGCGGCCGCAGGAAGAGCACCCCGGCGGTCAGCGCGCCGACGAGGGTGACGGTCAGGGGGAGCACGGTGATGCCGCCGCGCGCGGTGGCGACGAAGGCGGCCGAACCGGTGACGTCCACCGGTACCCCGAGCGCGGTCAGCACGGTGGCCGCGAGCACGGCGGGGAAGGCCCCTTCGGGCAGGTCGCCCGCATGCGCGGCCCACAGGGCGAGCGCGGCCACGGCGGTCATCGCCAGCAGCGCGCCGAGGGCGGTCAGAACGGCGTCGGCCCAGGATCTCACCCTCCCAGCCTGGGCGAGCGGGCCCGAGGCGGCGACCGCTGTCAGTCGGATGGCGGAGACTGGGAGCATGTGCCGGAGCATCAAGACCCTCAGACCGCCGATGACCCCCGAGGTCACCGAGGACGACATCCACGCGGCGGCGTTGCAGTACGTCAGGAAGGTGTCCGGCTTCCGGGCCCCGGCCGCCCACAACCAGGAGGCCTTCGACCGGGCGGTGCAGGCCGTCACCGACGCCACCCGGGAGCTGCTGGCCGATCTGGTGGTGCGTGGAGCCTAGGCTCCACGGGCGGGTGCGGTGCCGATCAGCAGGATGGTGACGACCAGTACCGCCGTGACGCCGAGGAGTTCGAGCAGGACGGAGCGCCGCAGGGCTGTGGCGCTCCGTCGGCGTGCGGTGGCCGACCGGGCGGCCACGGCGAGGACCAGGACGACCAGCCCCGTCTTGAGCAGGAGCAGTCGGCCGTACGGGGTGTCGGCGAGCTGGGCCGGGCTGCCCGCCTCGCGGAGCGCCTGGTAGAGGCCGGTCACCGCCAGCACCGTCACGGCGGCGAGCGCGAGCAGGGAGAACCGGGCGGTGGCGGCGGTCAGCTCGGCGTCGTCGCCGCCGCTCCGGAGCAGGGAGAGCACGGCGTAGAGCCCGCCGGCCCACAGGGCCATGCATGCGACGTGCAGGGTGGTGGCCGCCAGGGCGAGCGGCACCAGCGGGCCGGTGGTGGCGTGGCTGGTCGCGCTCCAGGTGGCCGCGAGGGCGAGGGCGGGCGCAGCGGCGGCGGGTGGGCCCCAGGCGGGGCGCAGCAGCGGCTCGCCGAAGGCGGCGACCACGGCGAGCAGGAGGATCCGGGCGGACAGGGCGTAGCCCTCGTGGGTGGCGAGCGTGGCGGCGAGCAGGCTGCGGTCGGCGACGTGGGCGAGCGACAGGCCCTGGGTGGCCGGGCCGTGGACGAAGAGCTGGACCAGTGCCCCGGCGAGGACGGCGCCCCAGCCGAGCGCGGCCGGTCGGCGGAGGTCGGGGCGGCAGGCGGCCACGTGTGCGGTGGCGCCGTAGCCAGTGGCGCCCGGGCCGGTGCGGCCGGGGGCGGGGCGACCGGGTGCGACGGCGTGACGCGGCGGCAGGCAGCAGCGACGGACGGCGGTGGTGCCGATCAGCAGGGCCAGCCCGGCCAGGCCGAGCCAGACCGCGGCGTCGAGGACGGCGTCGGTGAGGCGGTTGTGCGGGGTGAAGGGGCCGGTCACGGCGGGGCGGCCGGGCGCGCCGACCGAGAAGAGCAGCGCGCCCGAGGTGGCGTGCCCGTCGTCCGCCGCGGTGACCAGCCAGTCGAGGACGAAGGTGCCCGGGTGGTCGTCGGGCGCGAGGGCGACGGTGAGGCTGGTGCCGTCGGGGCTGTGCGGGGCGCCGCGGTCGATCCGGCGCCCGTCGGGGCCGATCATCTTCAGGGAGCTCAGCCGCAGGGTGATCTGTTCGGAGAAGCGCAGCGTCACCTGCGGCGGCACGGCAGTGAGCACAGCGCCGTCGGCGGGGGTGGCGGAGAGCAGATCCGCGTGGGCGGAGGCAGACCCCGCCGGCAGGAGCAGTGCGGCGAGGGCGAGCGCGATCAGGGTGGCGAACCGGCGCAGCGCCCGTCTCAGTGGCATGAGCCGGCCGCCTTCCGCCGCTCGACCAGGCGGTCGACGCCGAGCCGGTAGTCGGTGAGCGCGGCCGCGTCCGGGGTGAACTGCCAGCGGCCGTCGCGGTGGACGACGGTGCTGCTGCCGGCCAGCTCGGCTCGGTGCCAGTCGACCCGCACGGTGTCCGGATCGGTCTTGGTGCTGCGGTCGATCACGTACGGGAGCCCGAGCAGCGGGCGGCACTCGGTGTTCAGGCGGACGAAGTCACCCTGGGAGATGGCCTGTTGGGCGTCCGGGGGCCACAGCTGCCAGGCCTGGGCCCAGCCGCCGCCGGCCAGCAGGCCGAACTCCTGGCGGGCGAGCGCCTCGGCCGCCAGGGTCTGGGTGGGCGGTGTGACGGGGGCTGCGGGTTGCGGGGTGGGCCCGGAGCAGGCCGTGAGCAGCGCGGCCGTGAGGAGGGCAGGGGCGGCCGCCCGGCCGGTGGGGTGCCGGTTCGGTGCGCGGAGCAACGTCCGCTCCATTCCTGGTGGTTGAAGCAGCGTGGGGGAGGGGCGGGCGCCGTGGTGGCGCCCGCCCCGAGGGCTCAGTTGGTGAGCCGGTCGGTGCCGTAGTGCTGGACCAGCGCGTCGTTGGACTGCAGGTTCAGGTCGGCGGTGAACTTCAGCGAGTCGCGGATCTGGGTGAGCGAGATCGCGGAGTTCGGGGTGCCCCCGAGCGAGTAGGTGAAGGACTGGCCGGGCGCCACCTGACGTTGCGTCAGGGGTACGTCGTGGAAGTCGATCCGGGCGATGTAGAAGGACGTCCCGTCGCCGCGCGGCACCTCCAGGTAGTCCTGCTGGGGGTGGCCGTACTGCTGGGTGGCGGTGTAGCCGTGGTTGTCGGAGCCGGACGGCGCCCGGAAGACCAGCAGGGCGCAGTCCGTGGAGAGGGTCTGGGAGGAGGTGTTGGTGAAGACGAAGTTCCAGTTGCCGTAGTACTGGTTGCCGTTGAACGTGACGTACTCCGACAGCCCGACGTTGCTGGCGAACTGGGTGGTGAGCGGCTCGCTCAGTACCGGGTTGGCGCCGCTGATGGGGTGGTTGACGCCGTTGGCGCACCGCTCCAGCGGGGAGCTGTACTGCGAGGGCTGCCCGGCGGGCACCGCCTGGGTGTACGTGGCGGGCCCGGCACTGACGGCGGTGGTGGTGTTCGGGTCGGCGGCGGCCGGGTTGCCGCCGGCGAAGGCCGCGGCGCCGGCGAGCAGCAGGACGGTGGCCAGGCTCGCGCCTAACCCCCGCTTGGAGGTCTGGAGTCGCATGGTGGAGAAGGTCCCTTCGGTCGCGTGACGAGCTGACGACCCGCGGCGGGATCGGCTCGTGCCGAAGGGGGCACTGCGAGAGCGGCAGGGCACGCCGCGCCGAGGCACCTTGCTGACACACCGGCTCGGAACAGTGGGGGGACGCACCGAGACGGCACCGTGCTGGGACGCCCGCCGAGGGCCGAGAAACACGGTGGCACCAGCCGCCCGGGCGGTCAAGGGTCTGGACCAATCAGGTCTAGTCCAATGTCAGACAGCGGTCATCCCAGGAAGCCTCGGAGCAGGGCGGCGGTCGCCTCCAGGTGCTCCTCGGTGGCCCGGCGGGCCGCCTCCGTGTCCCCGCCGAGGATCGCCTCGACCATCGCGCGGTGCTGGTCGCTGGCGTGCTCGATGTTGCGCTCCAGGATCGGGATCGCGTTGAGCAGGTCGTTGAGCCGCATCCGGCTCTCGGCCACCCCGGCAGCCAGTGAGTGCGAGCCGGTGAGCTCGGCGATGGCGAGGTGGAAGCGGGAGTCGAGCTGGCGGTACTCGTCGGGGGTGGCCTGCTCCAACTCGGCCAGCCGCTCGGCGAGATACTCGCGCTGCTCCTCGGTGAGGGCGCGGCGGGCGGCCTGCTCGGAGGCGCCGATCTCCAGTACCTGACGGTACGTCAGGGCGTCCTCCAGCTCGGCGCCCATGTCCTGCACGGCGCGTCTGAGCTCGCCCAGGTCGGGCGGCGGGAGGCGGTAGGTGACGAAGGTGCCGCCGTAGCGGCCGCGGCGGGACTCGACGCAGTGCGCCTGCTGGAGCGAGCGGATCGCCTCGCGCAGGGTCTCCCGGCTGACGTTCAGCCGGGCCGCGAGCTCCCGCTCGGCGGGCAGCCGGTCGCCGTACCCGAAGACGCCGAGCTTGATCGCCTCCAGGATCCGCTCGACCGTCTCCTCGAAGGCGTTGCCGGTGCGGACGGGGCGGAAGATCGCTCCGCCCTGCCAGTCCACCCGGGTGTCGTGCCCGTCCGTCTGCTCCATCCGCGAATCGTACCCAGGTGCGAGCCCAAGTCGAATGAGGTCGCGGGTCTGCCTGGCGGATCACGCCGGGCGGTCGCCGCCGGGGCACGCACCTCGCCAGCTTCTCGTCAGTCGCCGATGCTCCGCATGGGCTTCCTCCTCGGCGCCGCCGATGCACGCACCCCAACGACGCCCGCTTTCCGACGTAATCCGCCAGGCAGACCCGGAGACCCCCTTGACGTGGTGAGTCCCCGGGCGGAAACATGCTCACCACGTCAATGGTCTGCTTCCGGGCCATTGGCCGGCCACAGTGTCGTGGGCGCACGTTTCGGACTCCCCCACCGAACCCCCAGGGGTGCGCATTGTCCTCAGTACCCAGCACCACTCAGACCACTGAACCCACCTCCGACGAGCAGCGGCTGCGCGAACTCGGCTACACCCAGGAGCTGGCCCGCTCCATGTCGGGCTTCTCCAACTTCGCCGTCTCCTTCTCGATCGTCTCCATCCTCTCCGGCTGCCTCACCCTCTACGGCTTCGGCCTCACCACCGGCGGCCCGGCCCTGATCACCTGGGGCTGGCCCCTGGTCGGCGCGATGACGCTCGCCGTCGGGCTCGCGATGGCCGAGATCTGCTCGGCCTACCCCACGGCCGGCGGGCTCTACTACTGGGCGGCCAAGCTGGCGCCCAAGCACGGCCCGGCGTACGCCTGGTTCACCGGCTGGTTCAACTTCATGGGCCAGGTCGCCGTCACCGCGGGCGTCGACTTCGGTGCCGCGTTCTTCACCAACGCCTTCCTCGAACTCCAGTGGGGCTTCGCCACCACGCCCGGGCACACCGTGGAGATCTTCGCGGTCCTGCTGATCCTGCACGGCCTGCTCAACACGCTGGGCGTGAAGCTGATCGCGCTGCTCAACACGGTCAGCGTCTGGTGGCACGTGGTCGGCGTGGCCGTGATCGTCGGCGTGCTGGTGATCGTGCCCAGCCACCACGCCTCCGCCTCCTTCGTGTTCACCAAGTTCGTCAACCAGACGGGCTTCCACAACGCCTTCTACGTCAGCCTGCTCGGCCTGCTGCTCGCCCAGTACACCCTGACCGGCTACGACGCCTCCGCGCACATGACCGAGGAGACCCACGACGCCGCCCGCTCCGGGCCCAAGGGCATCGTCAACTCGATCCTGGTCTCGCTGGTGGCCGGCTGGATCCTGCTGCTCGGCATCACCTTCGCCATCCAGGACTACGACGGCGCGGTCGGCAGCGCGACCGGCGTGCCGCCGGCCCAGATCTTCCTGGACGCGATCGGCCCGACCGGCGCGAAGCTGCTGCTGCTGATCGTGATCGGCGCCCAGTTCTTCTGCGGGATGGCCTCGGTGACCGCCAACTCCCGTATGATCTACGCCTTCTCGCGGGACGGCGCACTGCCCGGCTCGCGGATCTGGCACCGGATCAACCCGCGCACCCAGACCCCCACCAGTGCCGTCTGGCTGGCCACCGGCGGAGCCTTCCTGCTCGGCGCCCAGGACCTGTGGAACGCCACCGCGTACGCGGCCGTCACCTCCGTCGCGGTGATCGGCCTCTACATCGCCTACGTCATCCCGGTGTTCCTCCGCCTCCGTCAGGGTGACTCCTTCGAGCGCGGCCCGTGGCACCTGGGCCGCTGGAGCAAGCTGATCGGTAGCGTGGCGGTCGGCTGGACCGCCCTGATCACCGTGCTCTTCATGCTCCCCACCGTCAGCCCGATCACCGCCCTGAGCTTCAACTACACACCCGTCGCGGTCGCCGCCGTGCTCGGCTTCGCCGGGGTGTGGTGGCTGGCCTCCGCCCGGCGCTGGTTCACCGGACCGAAGGTCCAGAGCCTGCCCGAGGCCCCGGCCGCCGAGCCCATCGATATGGAGAAGCGATGACCGACCCCCGACTCACCCTAGAGCGCCTGCGCGAGCTGGTCGCCGAAGGCGCGGTCGACACCGTGGTGGTGGCGATCACCGACATGCAGGGCCGCCTGCAGGGCAAGCGGATCGCCGCCGAGTACTTCCTCACCGACGTGGCGGCCAACGCCACCGAGGGCTGCGGCTACCTGCTCGCGGTCGACATCGACATGAACACCGTGGACGGGTACGAGAGTTCCTCCTGGGAGACGGGCTACGGCGACTTCGTCCTCACCCCCGACTTCAGCACCCTGCGCACCGTGCCCTGGCACCCGGCCACCGTGATGGTGCAGTGCGACGTGCACGACCACCACGGCAACCCGGTGACCGTCTCGCCCCGGCAGATCCTGCGCCGCCAGCTCGAGCGGCTCGCCGCCTACGGCTGGCAGGCCTACGCCGGCACCGAGTTGGAGTTCATCGTCTTCCGGGACAGCTACGAGCAGGCCTGGGACAAGGACTACCGCCAGCTGACCCCGGTCAACCAGTACAACGTGGACTACTCCATTCTCGGCACCGCGCGGATCGAGCCGCTGCTGCGCCGCCTGCGCAACGAGATGGCGGGCGCCGGGCTGGTTGTGGAGTCCGCGAAGGGCGAGTGCAACCTCGGCCAGCACGAGATCGCCTTCAAGTACGGCCCGGCGCTGGTCACCTGCGACGACCACGCGGTCTACAAGACCGGCGCCAAGGAGATCGCCTCCCAGGAGGGGGTGAGCCTGACCTTCATGGCCAAGTACAACGAGCGCGAGGGCAACTCCTGCCACATCCACCTCAGCCTGCGCGACGAGGCCGGCACGCCGGTCTTCGCCGGGGACGGCCCGGGCGGGTTCTCCAAGGTGATGGAGCACTTCCTGGCCGGGCAGCTCGCCTGCCTGGCCGAGTTCTCGCTGCTGCTCGCCCCGACCGTCAACTCCTACAAGCGGTACGTACCGGGCTCCTTCGCCCCCACGGCCGTCGCCTGGGGCCGGGACAACCGCACCTGCGCCCTTCGCGTGGTCGGCCACGGGCCCTCGCTCCGCTTCGAGAACCGGGTGCCCGGCGGCGACGTCAACCCGTACCTCGCGGTGGCCGCGCTGATCGCCGCCGGCCTGCACGGCGTCGAGCAACAGCTTGCTCTGGAGCCGGAGTTCACCGGGAACGCGTACGCCTCCGACGCGCCCCGGGTGCCCAGCACGCTGCGCGCGGCGGTGGACGCCTTCGAGGCGAGCGAGGTGGCACTGGCCGCCTTCGGCAAGGACGTGGTGCGCCACTACACCCACGCCGGCCGGGTCGAACTCGCCGCCTTCGAGGCAGCGGTGACCGACTGGGAGCGCCGACGCGGATTCGAGCGGCTGTGACGGCCCGCCCGCTGGTGGGGATCACCAGCTACCGGGAAGAGGCCGCCTGGGGCGTCTGGAAGCAGGACGCCGCCGTGCTGCCCGGGAGTTACCTGGACGCGGTGACCCGCTCCGGGGGCATCCCCGTCGTACTGCCGCCGCACGGCAACGGCGCCGGGGCGCTGCTCGAGCGCCTGGACGCCCTGGTGCTGGCCGGCGGCGCCGACATCGAGCCGGCCCGCTACGGCGCCGAGGCGCACCCGCGTACCGGCAACCCGCAGACCGGCCGGGACAGTTGGGAGGCCGAGCTGCTCGGCCGGGCGCTGGAGCGGGACTTGCCGGTGCTCGGCATCTGCCGGGGCATGCAACTGCTCAACGTGGCCCTCGGCGGCGACCTGATCCAGCACCTGCCCGAGCGCACCGGCGACGAGAGCCACCAGATCGCGCCGGGGCAGTACCACCAGCAGGAGGTCACGACCGGCGCCGGCAGCCGCCTCGGCGAACTGCTGGGAGCCACCGCCAAGGTGCCCTGCTACCACCACCAGGCGGTCGGCCGGCTCGGTGAGGGGCTGGTCGCCACCGCCTGGGCCGCCGACAGCACGGTGGAGGCCCTCGAACTGCCCGGCCACCGCTTCGTCCTCGCCGTGCAGTGGCACCCCGAGGCCGACCCGACCGACACCCGGCTCTTCGACGCCCTCGTCCGAACCGCCAGTTAAGGAGTGTGCTTGATGACCAGCCCAGACCTCTTCGAGGTGGTCAACCCGGCCACCGAGGAGGTGATCCGGACGGTCGAGCTGGCCGGCCTCGCCGAGACCGACGCCGCCGTCGCGCGGGCCAAGGCGGCCTTCGAGGGCTGGCGGCGGGTCGCCCCCGCCGACCGGGCCCGGCTGCTGCGGGCCTTCGCCGCCGCCGTGGACGCCGACCGGGAGAACCTCGCCCAGCTGGAGGTGGCCAACGCCGGCCACACCATCGGCAACGCCCGCTGGGAGGCCGGCAACGCCCGGGACGTGATCGAGTACTACGCGGCCGCCCCCGAGCGGCTGTTCGGCCGGCAGATCCCGGTGGCCGGCGGCCTGGACGTCACCTTCCAGGAGCCGCTCGGCGTGGTCGGCATCATCGTGCCGTGGAACTTCCCGATGCCGATCGCCGCCTGGGGCTTCGCACCCGCGCTGGCCGCCGGCAACACCGTGGTCCTCAAGCCCGCCGAGCTCACCCCGCTGACCGCCCTGCGGCTGGCCGAACTCGCCCGCCAGGCGGGCATCCCGGCGGACGTCTTCCAGGTGCTGCCCGGCCGCGGCGCGGTGGTCGGCGAGCGGTTCGTCACCCACCCGGACGTGCGCAAGGTGGTCTTCACCGGCTCCACCAACGTCGGCAAGTCGGTGGCCCGCGGCTGCGCCGAGCAGGTCAAGCCCGTCACCCTGGAGCTCGGCGGCAAGAGTGCCAACATCGTCTTCGCCGACGCCGACCTGGCCAAGGCGGCCGCGACCGCCCCGTACGCCGTCTTCGACAACGCCGGGCAGGACTGCTGCGCCCGCTCGCGCATCCTGGTCGAGCAGAGCGTGTACGAGGAGTTCCTCGGCCTGCTCGAGCCCGCCGTGCTCGGGGTGCGGGTCGGCGACCCGCTGGACGAGAAGACCGAGATGGGCCCGCTCATCTCGGCCGCCCAGCGGGCCCGGGTCGCCTCCTACGTGGGCGACGGCTCCTCCGTCATCGTCCAGGGCCTGGCGCCGGACGGCCCCGGCTTCTGGTTCCCGCCGACGGTGCTCGCCGTCGAGCCGAGCTCGCCCGCCTTCACCGAGGAGATCTTCGGGCCGGTGGTCGCGGTGCTGCCGTTCCGCGACGAGGCGGACGCGCTGCGGATCGCCAACGACACCGAGTACGGCCTGTCCGGCTCGATCTGGACCAGGGACGTGGGCCGTGCCCTGCGGGTGGCCCGGGGCGTGGAGGCGGGCAACCTGTCCGTCAACTCCCACTCCTCCGTGCGCTACTCGACCCCCTTCGGCGGCTTCAAGCAGTCCGGCCTGGGCCGGGAGCTGGGGCCGGACGCCCTGAACGCCTTCACCGAAACCAAGAACGTCTTCATCTCGACCGAGGAGTAGAACCACCATGACCAACCGTCTCGAAGGCCGGGTCGCCGTCATCACCGGCGCCGGCAGCGGCATCGGCCTCGCCACCGCCCGCCGCTTCGCCGCCGAGGGCGCGAAGGTGGTCTGCGTCGACCTCGACGAGACCAGCGGCAAGGCCGCCGCCGAGGAGGTCGGCGGCCTGTTCATCCAGGCCGACGTCACCGACGAGGAGGCCGTCAAGGCGATGTACGAGACGGCCGTCGCCGAGTACGGCCGTCTGGACATCACCTTCAACAACGCCGGGATCTCCCCGCCGGACGACGACTCCATCCTGGTCACCGGTCTGGACGCGTGGAAGCGCGTGCAGGAGGTCAACCTGACCAGCGTCTACCTGTGCTGCAAGTACGCCATCCCGCACATGCAGCGCCAGGGCAAGGGCTCGATCATCAACACGGCCTCCTTCGTCGCCGTGATGGGCGCGGCGACCTCGCAGATCTCCTACAGCGCCTCCAAGGGCGGCGTGCTCGCGATGTCCCGCGAGCTGGGCGTGCAGTTCGCCCGGGAGGGCATCCGGGTCAACGCGCTCTGCCCGGGGCCGGTCAACACCCCGCTGCTGCAGGAGCTCTTCGCCAAGGACCCGGAGCGGGCGGCCCGCCGTCTCGTGCACATCCCGCTCGGCCGCTTCGCCGAGCCGGAGGAGATCGCGGCCGCGGTCGCCTTCCTGGCGAGCGACGACTCGTCCTTCATGACGGCGAACACCTTCCTGGTGGACGGCGGCATCTCGGGCGCCTACGTCACCCCCCAGTAGGGGCTGCACCCCGTCAGGGGCGCGAGGAGCTGCGCGCGATCGGAAGCAGCCGACCTTTCGGCTACCGCATCGAGCCAGTGGCACTTTCCAGGGGCGCGAGGAACTGCGCGCCGCGGGAGGCGACAGGCCGAAGTGTCGTCCCGATGGTGCCCTCCACTGCCCTCACCTATCTGGGAGCCCCCGCAGTGGTTCAGCGCAACCCGAACACCCGCCTCGGT
>NZ_JBEOWY010000046.1:0-65672 GCF_040296285.1 Kitasatospora sp. NPDC002227 | reverse complement strand
AGCCGCCCGCGACGACGATCTTCGCGGAGGTGGTGGCGCGGCTGGGGGCGGCCGCGTTAGAGCTTGCGAAGTCCACTGAGGACCCTTTCGAGCAGCGTCACGTCAGGCGTTCCGCCCGACTCGCCCGCGGCGGCGGGCTGGTGGATGGCGACGAGACCGGCCTCCGCGAGGTCGGCGACGAGGATGCGGGCGACCCCGAGCGGCACACCGGCGAGCGCCGAGATCTCGGCGACCGACTTGACCTCACGGCAGAGCGAGACGATCCGCTGGTGCTCCGGGAGCAGCCCGCCGGAGCGGTCGGCCGCACCGGTGGTGGAGATCAGCGCCTCGATCGCGAGCTGGTACCGCGGGCGGGTACGGCCACCGGTCATCGCGTACGGGCGGACCAGCGGCTGCTGCTCGTAGCTCTCCGACTGCTGGCCGCCGTAGCCGCCGCCGGCCTGCTGGCCGCCGTAGCCACTGCCGTACCCGTTGCCGTAGCCGCCGGGTGTCGGGGGCGGGGTCATTGCTCCTCCAATTGCCGCAGCCGTTCGCGGCAGGTTCCAGCTGGGGGTGTGCCAGCTGAGGCTGGGTCAGCCGCCAGGGGGGCGGCTGATGAGGGGGCGCCGGGCCGGTCGGATCGGCCCGGCGCATCGGGGTCGGCCGGAGCCGACCGGACGGATCAGTGCAGCAGGCTGCCCTGGAGTTCCGCGCGCAGGGCCGGGGTGAGGACGGCGCCGGCGCGGTCGACGAGGAGGGCCATCTCGTAGCCCACGAGGCCGATGTCGGAATCGGGGGAGGCGAGGACGGCGAGGGAGGAGCCGTCGCTGATGGCCATCAGGAAGAGGAAGCCGCGCTCCATCTCGACGACGGTCTGGTTGACCTCGCCGCCCTCGAAGATCCGGCTGGCGCCGTTGGTGAGGGAGGTGAGGCCGGAGGCGACGGCGGCGAGCTGGTCGGCGCGGTCGCGGGGGAAGCCCTCGGACATGGCGAGCAGGAGCCCGTCGGCGGAGACCACCACCGTGTGCGACACCCCGGGGGTGTTGTCCACGAAATTGGTGATCAGCCAGTTCAGGTTCTGTGCGGCCTGGCTCATCTGACTCAACTCAACGCTCCTGGTGGTCTGGGCCGAACTCGCCGAAGCCGCCGTTGCCGCGCGGATCGCCGAAGCCGTCGAAGCGCTGCTGCGGCCGACCCTGATGGTCGGCCCTGGCAGCCTGCTGGGCCGCGTCGCCACCGGTACCGGTGGCCGCGCCCGCCTGACGTCCCTGCTGGATACCCCGGCGCAGGTTGGTCAACCGGCCGCGGACCTCCTCGGGCGCGCGGGACACCTGCGGGCCGGTCAGCGGCGCCGCCTCGGCGGTGCCGGAGACCAGGTTGGCCTGCGGGGTACGGCGGGGGAGGCCCGACAGGGTGAGCCCGCTGGTGGAGGGCTCGCGCACCTGCTCGGCGCGCCGCCAGCGCTCGTCGTTGGCCGACGGACGCCACGGCGCCTCGGCGGCCGGACGCTCACGCTGCTGCTCGCCCTGACCGGGGACGCCCTGCGGCCCGGCCTGCGGCTGCTGGGGCCGCTGGCCCTGCGGAGCCTGCTGCCCGTAACCGGGCTGCTGCTGGCCCGGCGCCGGCCGCTGGCCGGGGGCACCGGCCGGACGGCCCTGGGCCTGCTGGCCGGGCTGGCGGCGCGGCATGCCCTGCGGCTGCTGCTGGCCCTGCTGCTCGGCGAAGCCACCGGCGGGCTGGCGGCGGGGCAGGCCGAGCTCGTCCAGACCGCCCTGCGGCTGGCCGGGAGCGGTGGCCGGGCGGCCCTGGGCCTGCTGGCCCGGACCCTGCTGGCCGGGCTGACGGCGCGGCATGCCCTGCGGGGCGCCGGCCGGACGGCCCTGGCCCGGGCCCTGCTCGCCGGGCTGGCGGCGGGGCAGGCCGAGCTCGTCCAGACCGCCCTGCGGCTGGCCGGGAGCGGTGGCCGGACGGTCCTGGCGCTGAGCCTGCTGGGCCTGCTGCTGGTCGACGAAGGCCTGGCCACGCGGCAGACCGAGCTCGTCGAGCCCGCCCTGCTGGTCCGCGGCGGGACGCTGCGGACGGCCCTGGGCCTGCTGGCCGGGCTGGCGGCGCGGCATGCCCTGCGGCTGCTGCTGAGCCTGCTGCTCGGCCGGGCGACGGCGCGGGAGGCCGAGCTCGTCCAGACCCGCCTGCGGCTGCTCGGCGGCCTGGCCCTGGTCGCCGGCGGCGGCCGGGCGCTGCTGCTGGTCGGTGAAGCCGGGCGCCGTGGTGCCGGGGCGCTGCGGCTGGTACGCCGGCCGGCCCTGGTCGCCGGAGGCGGTCGGCAGGGCCATCGGCGCCTGCTGCGGCAGCGCCTGGGGCTGCTGCGGCTGCTGCACCGGGGCCGGCTGTGCGGGGGCCTGCTGGACCTGCGGGCCCGGCATGGCGGGCAGGACGGGCTCGACCAGACCGAGACCCAGCGGGTCACGCGGGTCGATCTCGATCGCCTCGAAGCGCGGCCGGGCGAACTGCGCGGTGCTCTCGTCCGCCGGGGCCGGGCGGCCCTGCGGGAGCTCCTGCGCGGACGACTGGTGCTGCGTGGCGGCGTCCTGCGGCTGGCGCTGCGGACCGGGGGCGCCCTGCGGGGCGGCACCGGCCGGGGCTATGCCCTGCTGGCGGCCCTGGTCGGCCCAGCCGTGCTGCGGCTGCTGCTCGGCACCGGGGCGCGGACGCCCCTGGCCCTGCGGGGCCTGCGGCTGGCCGGGGCGGCCCTGGCCCTGCGGTGCGGCGCCACGGCGCGGCAGACCGCCACCGGGGCCGGCCGGGGCGCCGGAGGCACCGGGCACCCGCCGCGGCGGCAGGCCGCCCTGGCCGGCGGGAGCACCGCTCGGACCACCGGCGGGGGCGCCGGCCGGAGCACCGGCCGGGCCGCCCTGGCCCCGCTGCTGCGGGCCGGCGAAGAGGTTCTGACCGCCGCCCTGGGGCGCGTTCTCGCGCAGCGCCTGGCCGACCTCACGGGTCGGCAGCCCACCGGCGGTGGCGGCCGGACGGCCGCCCGGCGCCTGGCCGAGCTGCGGGCGCCCGCCGGTCGCCGCCGGGCCGGAGCCCAGCGCACCGGCCGGGCCGCCCTGGGTACCCCGGCCGGGGAGCGCCTGCTCGCCGAGGCCCGCGCGGACCTGCTGACGCGGGGTCGGACCGGCGCCGCGCTGCTGCTTGGCCTGCGCCGGGCCGGGACGGCCGCCGCGGCGCTGGTCGCCACCGGCGGTGGTGACGTCCAGCGGGAGCATGACGAGTGCGGTGGTGCCGCCGGAGTCGCTGGGGCGGAGCTGGATGCGGATGCCGTGTCGCAGGGACAGGCGGCCGACCACGAACAGACCCATGCGGCGCGAGACCGAGACGTCCACGGTCGGCGGGCTGGCCAGTCGCTCGTTGATCTCGGCGAGGTCGTCGGGGCTCAGACCGATACCGGTGTCGTGGATCTCGATGAGCACCCGGCCGTCCGGCAGCGCGTGGCCGGTGACCCGGACGCGGGTCTGCGGGCTGGAGAACGAGGTCGCGTTCTCGAGCAGCTCGGCGAGCAGGTGGACGAGGTCGTTGACGACGCGGCCGGCGACCTCGGCCGACGGCACGGCGGCCAGTTCGATGCGCTCGTACTGCTCCACCTCGGAGGCGGCGGCGCGGAGCACGTCGACCAGCGGGACGGGGCGGGTCCACCGGCGGCCCGGGTCCTCACCCGCGAGGACGAGGAGGTTTTCGCCGTTACGGCGCATGCGGGTCGCGAGGTGGTCGAGCTTGAAGAGGTTCGCCAGCTGGTCCGGGTCGGCCTCGCGGCTCTCCAGCTCGGAGATCAGCGACAGCTGGCGCTGGATGAGGCCCTGGCTGCGGCGCGAGAGGTTGGTGAACATCGCGTTGATGTTGCCTCGCAGGAGGGCCTGCTCGGCGGCGAGGCGGACGGCCTCGCTGTGCACCATGTCGAAGGCGTGCGCCACGTGGCCGATCTCGTCGGCCGAGTCGACGCCGACGGGCTCGACGGTGACGTCGACGTCGTGCGGGTCGCTCTCGGAGAGCGTCTTGACCAGCTCGGGCAGGCGGCGCTCGGCGACGTCCTCGGCCGCGGCCTGCAGACGGGTCAGCGAGCGCACCATGCCCCGGGCGACGAGCGCGGCGCCGGCGACGGCGACGACGAGCACCAGGGCGATCAGGACACCGTTGATGATCGCCTCGGTGTCGGCGTCCGACTGCAGCTGGCCGGCCTTGCCGTCGAGGGTCTCGAGCAGGCTCTGCTCGATCGAGCGCTCGGCGTTGATCTTGACGGTGGCGGCGTCGTACCAGTCCTTGTAGGTCCGGCTCTGGGCCTGCTTGATGCCGTTCGCGGTGAGCACGAAGGTGCTGTACCGGTCGGTGTCGGCGATCACGGTGTTGAAGCTGAGCTTGGAGCGCAGCGTCTTGGACTCGGCGTCACCGTAGATGGCGCCGAAGTTGGTGAGGGCGTTGTCCTCGGCCGCGCGCAGGCGGATGCCGAAGGTGACGTCCGAGTCGCTCATGTCGGCCGGGGTGCGCGCGAGCGCGGCGCTGACCAGCGCGCGCTGCATCGAGGCGGCTTCCTTGGCCAGCGAGAACTGCTGCAGGGCACGGGTGGTCTTGACCAGCTCGGTGCTGCCCGACGCGATCGCGATGTCCTGGGTGATGCCGAGGAGGTCGGTGATGATCGCGTCGTAGCTGGTGACCGTCGCCTGGATGTTGTCGACCGAGCCGTACGCGCTGCCGCGGGCGGTGGAGAGCTGGTTGAGGTCCTTGCGGACCTGCAGCAGCAGGGCCTTGCCACCGGCGAGGTCGAGGTCGTCGAAGTTGTCGGCGCTGGCCGCGAAGGCCTTGCTGAGAGTGTCCGTGCGCTTCTGCGCGTTGGTGACCTCGTCCAGCTGGTTGCTCTTCTGGACGATCGGGCCGGCGCTGATGTCACGCTCGGTCTGCAGCGCGTCGGCCAGGTCGGTCGCCTTCTTGGCGAGGTCCGACAGGCCGGTCATCTGCTGCAGCTGCTTGGAGTTCTGCAGCGAGGCCTGGATCCGGAGCCCGCCGAGGACGAGGGCGACGACCACGGGGAGCAGCAGCAGGGCGATCAGACGGGTGCGGATCCGCCAGTTGCGCATGGCGAACCGGCTCAGACCGGTGGCCCGGCGGCGGTTCAGCGTGCCGCGCAGGCGGGCGCGGCCGCTCTGCTTCTCCGGCTGATCGGCGTTGTTCTCCGAGTTGTTGGTGTTCTGAGCCTGGTGGGCCTGCTCACCGCGGCCGGACTCACCTGGGCCGGTGATCGGCGTTGCCTGGTGAGGGCCTGCCACGGGCTCACGCGACTCCGGGTCACCCGCGGCGCCGCTGCCCCTCTTGAAACGTCCCTGCACTGGCGTCGCAACCTCTGGACCGGGCGCCCCTACCCGCACGAAGCGGATGGAACGGTGTCGAGTTTTTCCGTGGCATTCCAGCACAGCGGGAGAAGTCCAACAAGGGGCGTTACCCCGCTGTGCCCTGGGCTACCGAGCGCGTGCACGACCTTACGGACTGTGCGGTAGCCCCGCAGAAATACGGCGCTTTTCGGACACTCGCCCGATACATGCCAAGTCGGCCGGGGAGCGACGAGAGTCGCAGACGTTCCCGAATGTCCGGAAAACGGCAATTGCGAGGTTTTTCTGACGCCGTGAAATGTCCCGACATAGGCGAAATCCGAGCCATTTTGTGAGCAAAGTCACAGCGGAATGTATAGCCTTGGTCACGGCAGCTGTGGAAAGAGATCCCTAACCTGGCGGGAGCGGTGCCGGGCCGGGGTCTGCCTCTCCGAGGCGGCCCTCGGATGTCTGCCCGCATTCAGCCCCGAACACTCCCGCTGATTCGTCCGAATCGGCTCCGAACCCCAAGGTGTGCACCCACATGTCCCAGCCGGCCCAGGCCACCGCGACCCTGCCCGCCTCCCGCCCCACGGCGAACCCGCGGCGCACCACGCTGGCCTCGATCGACAGCTTCAGCCAGCTCCCGGGTGCCAGCACCGCCCCCACGTACGCCGCCGAGCTCCCGGCCAGCACCGCCAACCCCCGCCGCACGGTGCTGATGGTCGCCCCGGCGCCCCGCGCCGCCCGGGCCTGAGCCACCCGGACACCTCCTCGCCGGGCCCGGCCCGAGGCGGCCCACGCGATAGCCTGGGTCGCGTTCGACCAGGGCCCGGCGAGGCCGGAGCCCCGTACTTACCGAGAGGCTCCCCACCGTGCGCATTGCCAGGTTCTCCGTCAAAGAGGGGAGCCCTGCCGCAGGCAGCGTCTCCTTCGGCGTGGTCGAGGGTGATCCCTCCCAGCCCGACTCCCTGGTGGTCCACGCACTCGCGGGCCACCCCATCGTCTCGCTGCAGCTCAGCGGCGAGAGCTACCGGATGCAGGACGTCCGGCTGCTCTCCCCGATCCTGCCCAACAAGATCGTCGCCGTCGGCCGCAACTACGCCGCCCACGCCGCCGAGCTGGGCAACGAGGTGCCGGACGTCCCGCTGACCTTCTTCAAGCCCTCCACCGCCGTCATCGGCCCCACCGAGGCGATCGCCTACCCGCCGTTCTCCTCCGACGTGCAGTTCGAGGGCGAGCTGGCCGTGGTGATCGGCCGGATGGGCCGCGAGGTCCCGCTGGAGCGGGTGCCGGAGATCGTCTTCGGCTACACCTGCGCCAACGACGTGACGGCCCGCGACGTCCAGCAGCGCGAGGGCCAGTGGGCCCGCGCCAAGGGCTTCGACACCTCCTGCCCGCTCGGCCCGTGGATCGAGACCGAGCTCGACCCGGCCGATCTGGCCATCACCACGACGCTCAACGGCGAACTGAAGCAGACCGGCCGCACCTCGCTGATGGTCCGCTCGATCGCCGAGCTCATCGTGCACATCTCCGAGGCCATGACGCTGCTCCCGGGCGACGTCATCCTCACCGGCACCCCCGCGGGTGTCGGACCCATGAACGTCGGCGACGAGGTCTCGGTCTCCGTCGAAGGCATCGGCACCCTCACCAACAAGGTCGTCAAGCGTGGCTAACACCCCGACGGACCTGGACCCGACGGTCCGCGTCCGCTTCTGTCCCTCCCCCACCGGCAACCCGCACGTCGGGCTCGTCCGCACCGCCCTCTTCAACTGGGCCTTCGCCCGCCACAACGGCGGCAAGCTGGTCTTCCGGATCGAGGACACCGACGCGGCGCGCGACTCCGAGGACTCCTACAACCAGCTGCTCGACGCCATGCGCTGGCTCGGCTTCGACTGGGACGAGGGGCCGGAGGTCGGTGGCCCGCACGAGCCGTACCGGCAGTCGCAGCGGATGGACATCTACGCGGACGTCGCGGCGAAGCTGCACGCGGCCGGCCACGCGTACCACTGCTACTGCTCCACCGAGGAGCTGGACGCCCGCCGCGAGGCGGCCCGCGCGGCCGGCAAGCCGAGCGGCTACGACGGCCACTGCCGTGAGCTGACGGCCGACCAGGTCGAGGTGTACGAGCAGGAGGGCCGCAAGCCGATCCTGCGCTTCCGGATGCCCGAGGGCACCATCGTCTTCGACGACCTGGTGCGCGGCACGCTCAGCTTCGACCCCAAGGACGTGCCGGACTACGGCATCGTCCGGGCCAACGGCGCCCCGCTGTACACCCTGGTCAACCCGGTGGACGACGCTCTGATGGGCATCACCCACGTGCTGCGCGGCGAGGACCTGCTCTCCTCCACCCCGCGGCAGATCGCGCTCTACGCGGCACTGGCGCAGATCGGTGTGGGCAACGGCACCACCCCGCGCTTCGGCCATCTGCCGTACGTGATGGGGGAGGGCAACAAGAAGCTCTCCAAGCGCGACCCGCAGGCCTCGCTCAACCTCTACCGCGAGCGCGGCTTCATCCCCGAGGGCCTGCTCAACTACCTGGCCCTGCTGGGCTGGTCGCTCTCCGAGGACCAGGACCGCTTCTCGATGGACGAGCTGGTCGCGGCCTTCGACATCGCCAAGGTCAACGCCAACCCGGCCCGCTTCGACCTGAAGAAGTGCGAGGCGATCAACGCCGAGCACCTGCGCGCGCTGGCCCCCGAGGACTTCTGCGCCCGCCTGGTGCCGTACCTGCAGGCGGCCGGCCTGCTGCCGGTGGAGCCGAGCGCCGAGCAGCTGGCGCTGCTGGCCGCGGTGGCGCCGCTCACCCAGGAGCGGATGGTCGTGCTGGGCGAGATCGTCCAGATGGCCGGGTTCCTGTTCGTCGCCCCCGAGGCCTTCGCGGTCGACCCGGACGACGCGGCCAAGGTGCTGAACGCCGACGCCCGCCCCGTCCTCGAGGCCAGCGTCAAGGCGCTGACCGAGCTCGCGGACTTCACCCCCGAGCCGATCCAGGCCGCGCTGCGCGAGGCCCTGGTGGACGGCCTGGGCATCAAGCCCAAGTTCGCCTTCACCCCGCTGCGGGTGGCCGTGACCGGGCGCCGGGTCTCCCCGCCGCTGTTCGAGTCGATGGAACTGCTCGGCCGCGAGGAGACGCTGCGCCGTCTGACGGCCGCGCTGGCCCTCGTCCCGGCCTCCTGAGCCGGGGCCCCGGGCGGCCGTGAGGCCGCCCGGGGCTGGGCTGGGGTTATCGATTTTGGAGCCAGGCCCCGCGTCGGGTAATGTTCTTTCTGCGCCGCCCGGGAGGGAACGGCGAGGGACCAGAAACCTCGTCAGAGCAACCAGGCGGAGCAGCACCGAGGAAGATCCGCAAGGGTTCAACTCTGGTGGGGTATGGTGTAATTGGCAGCACGAGTGATTCTGGTTCATTTAGTCTAGGTTCGAGTCCTGGTACCCCAGCGCAGTACCCAGTAGTACAAGCCCCCGTTGTGTAGCGGCCTAGCACGCTGCCCTCTCACGGCAGTAGCGCCGGTTCGAATCCGGTCGGGGGTACGCAACAACTGAATACGATCACGTGAAACTGATCATGCCCCCGTTGTGTAGCGGCCTAGCACGCTGCCCTCTCACGGCAGTAGCGCCGGTTCGAATCCGGTCGGGGGTACCAGATCCTTTCCACTGTCACCATCCGGAGCATTGTAAATCCCGGAGGCGACGAAGCTCAGGATCACCAAGTTTGCCCCCGTTGTGTAGCGGCCTAGCACGCTGCCCTCTCACGGCAGTAGCGCCGGTTCGAATCCGGTCGGGGGTACCAAGGCAGGAAGGCCGGCGGGCTTCACAGCTCGCTGGCCCAGTGCTTTGTTGGGGTATGGTGTAATTGGCAGCACGAGTGATTCTGGTTCATTTAGTCTAGGTTCGAGTCCTGGTACCCCAGCCAGCAGTAAGACGAGGAAAGCCCCGGTCGCCGGGGCTTTTTTGCGTTTCCGGGGCGGAAAGCAGAAAAGGCCCCGGGGTGCGCACGGCACCCCGGGGCGGGAAATGCGGATCAGCCGCGGCGGAGGGCCTCGGTCAGTCGGTTGGCGGCCTCGATGATGGCCTGGGCGTGCATCCGGCCCGGGTGGCGGGTCAGGCGCTCGATCGGACCGGAGACCGAGACGGCGGCCACCACGCGGTTGGAGGGGCCGCGGACGGGCGCGGAGACGGACGCGACGCCCGGCTCCCGCTCGCCGATCGACTGGGCCCAGCCACGGCGCCGTACGCCGCTCAGGGCGGTGGCGGTGAAGCGGGCGCCCTGGAGGCCCCGGTGGAGGCGCTCGGGCTCCTCCCAGGCCAGCAGGACCTGGGCGGCGGAACCGGCCTTCATCGGCAGTGTGGAGCCGACCGGGACGGTGTCCCGCAGGCCGGAGAGGCGCTCGGCGGCGGCGACGCAGATGCGCATCTCGCCCTGCCGGCGGTAGAGCTGTGCGCTCTCGCCGGTGACATCGCGCAGGTGGGTCAGGACCGGGCCCGCGGTGGCGAGCAGCCGGTCCTCGCCCGCCGCGGCGGAGAGCTCGGAGAGTCGGGGGCCGAGGATGAAACGGCCCTGCATGTCCCTGGTGACCAGGCGGTGGTGTTCGAGTGCGACGGCGAGTCGGTGGGCCGTGGGCCGCGCCAGACCGGTGGCGGCGACCAGCCCCGCCAACGTGGCGGGGCCCGACTCCAGTGCGCTCAGCACCAGAGCGGCCTTGTCGAGAACGCCGACGCCGCTAGAGTTGTCCATGGCCTGATACTGCAGTCTCAGTCCGCGAGACGCAAGTTCAATCTCAGGAGAAAAGCGCCACTCTGGAGGCAGCAGCCCGGGAGACACCCAGGATGTGGCACCGAGCCGGTGTCCACATTATGGACACGATCCGGCGTGCAGGCCCCCCGAGCGGCAGCGCGAACCTCGGTCGCGAAGGGGCCCCGACCACACGAGAAGGCCGGCAGAGCGGCCGGCTGGAGGGAAAGCGATGGGACGGACACTGGCGGAGAAGGTCTGGGACGACCACGTCGTCCGGCGCGCCGAGGGCGAGCCCGACCTGCTCTACATCGATCTGCACCTGCTGCACGAGGTGACCAGCCCGCAGGCCTTCGACGGCCTCCGGCTGGCCGGGCGCAAGGTCCGCCGGACCGATCTCACGATCGCCACCGAGGACCACAACACCCCCACCCTCGACATCGACAAGCCGATTGCCGACCCCGTCTCGCGCACCCAGCTGGAGACGCTGCGCCGCAACGCCGAGGAGTTCGGCGTCCGGATCCACTCGCTCGGCGACGTCGAGCAGGGCGTCGTGCACGTGGTCGGCCCGCAGCTGGGCCTGACCCAGCCGGGCATGACGGTGGTCTGTGGCGACTCTCACACCTCCACCCACGGTGCCTTCGGCGCGCTGGCCTTCGGCATCGGCACCAGCCAGGTCGAGCACGTGCTGGCCACCCAGACCCTGCCGCTGGCCCCGTTCCGGACCATGGCGATCACCGTCGAGGGCGAGCTGCCCGAGGGCGTCACCGCCAAGGACCTGATCCTGGCCGTGATCACCAAGATCGGCACCGGCGGCGGCCAGGGCTACGTCCTGGAGTACCGCGGTTCGGCGATCCGGGGCCTGTCGATGGAGGCCCGGATGACCGTCTGCAACATGTCGATCGAGGCCGGCGCCCGCGCGGGCATGATCGCCCCGGACGACACCACCTTCGACTACCTCCAGGGCCGCCCGCACGCCCCGCAGGGCGAGGACTGGGACGCCGCGGTGGCCTACTGGCGGACCCTGGCCACCGACGAGGACGCCGTCTTCGACCACGAGATCTTCATCGACGCGAACGAGCTGACCCCGTTCGTCACCTGGGGCACCAACCCCGGCCAGGGCGCCCCGCTGGGCGCCAACGTGCCGCACCCGGAGGACTTCGCCGACCCGCAGGAGCGGACCGCCGCCGAGAACGCCCTGACGTACATGGGCCTGACGGCCGGTACGCCGCTGCGCGAGGTCGCCGTCGACGCCGTCTTCGTCGGCTCCTGCACCAACGGCCGGATCGAGGACCTGCGCGCCGCCGCGGCCGTGCTGCAGGGCCGCCAGGTCGCCGAGGGCGTACGGATGCTGGTGGTGCCGGGCTCGGTGCGGGTCGCCCTGCAGGCGATCGAGGAGGGTCTGGACAAGGTCTTCACCGCCGCCGGGGCCGAGTGGCGCCACGCGGGCTGCTCGATGTGCCTGGGCATGAACCCGGACCAGCTGGCCCCGGGCGAGCGCTGCGCCTCCACCTCGAACCGCAACTTCGAGGGCCGCCAGGGCAAGGGCGGCCGCACCCACCTGGTCTCGCCTCAGGTCGCCGCCGCCACCGCGGTGCTGGGCCGGCTGGCCGCCCCGTCCGATCTGTCCGCCGACGTCGCTGTGGAGGTCTGAGCAGCCATGGAGAAGTTCACCACCCACACCGGCCGGGCCGTCCCCCTGCGCCGCAGCAATGTCGACACCGACCAGATCATTCCGGCGCACTGGCTGAAGAAGGTCACCCGCTCCGGTTTCGAGGACGGCCTGTTCGAGGCCTGGCGCAAGGACGAGTCCTTCGTCCTGAACCGCCCCGAGCGCCAGGGTGCCACCGTGCTGGTGACCGGGCCCGAGTTCGGCACCGGGTCCTCGCGCGAGCACGCGGTCTGGGCGCTGCAGAACTACGGATTCCAGGCCGTCATCTCCTCGCGGTTCGCCGACATCTTCCGTGGGAACTCGCTCAAGAACGGCCTGTTGACGGTGGTCCTCCCGCAGGAGACCGTCGAACAGCTGTGGGCGCTCACCGAGGCCGACCCGACCGCCGAGATCACCGTCGATCTTCAGGCCCGCGAGGTGCGCGCCGAAGGCATCACGGCCGGTTTCGAACTCGACGACAACGTCCGCTGGCGGCTGCTGAACGGCCTGGACGACATCGGTATCACCCTGGGTGAGGAGGCCGCCATCGCGGCATTCGAGCAGACCCGCCCGAGCTTCAAGCCCCGTACCCTGCCGGTGGCCTGACCCACTTTCCGATCACGCTCCGGATGGCCCGTCTCCCCTTCGGGGGGGCGGGTCATCCGGCTGTTCCGGGGGTGCAGTTCGACTCCGAGTGCGACCCGGATAGCCCGCTCCGATTTGCGGATGGACGGGGTGTGCGCAGGGCAACTCCGCACAGATGGCACAATCGTTGCATGCACCGGCACCTTGAACCTCCGTACGCGGGCGGCGAACCCGCGTCGCCGGAGGGGCGGGACGGGCAAGCCGGGAGTCGAATTGACGATCGGCCGGACGACGACACCTCACGAGTTGAGGAGCCGGACGAGTCGGAAGTCGCAGCGCGTTACGCCGCTGTGGCAGAGCGGTTGAAGCAGGCCCACGCTCGCGTATCTGCGCTGAACGTGTCAGCAGAGGCAAAGACCGCTCTCACCCGTCAACTGCTGATCGTCACGGAGACCGCCAAGCGTGATCTCCCGGAGGCGGCGCGGCGGTTGAGTCGCTTTGTACGAGACCTCGACGAGGGGCGCCCGCCCGCCGAGTGAGGCACCGGACGCGCAAATCCATTGCGACACTAGGGTGATTCGCGCGTTTGGTAATTGAAAGTCCGCAGATACATACCTAACGTGCGAATTGAACGGATGGAATCATCCGGCGCCCGTTTCCGAAGGGGAAGACGTGAACAAGGCTCAGCTTGTCGAAGCGGTGGCCGAGCAGCTGGGCGGTCGCAAGGCTGCCGCAGAGGCCGTCGACGCAGTGCTCGACACCATGGTGCGTGCCGTCGTGGCGGGTGACCGCGTGTCGGTCACCGGTTTCGGCACCTTCGAGAAGGTGGAGCGCTCCGCGCGCTTCGCCCGCAACCCGCAGACCGGCGAGAAGGTCAAGGTCAAGAAGACCTCGGTGCCGCGTTTCCGTCCCGGCCAGGGCTTCAAGGACCTGGTCTCCGGCAGCAAGAAGCTGCCGAAGGACGGCCCCTCGGTGAAGAAGGCCCCCAAGGGCTCGCTCACCCCGGGCAAGAGCGGCACCACCGCCGCCGTCAAGCGCGCCGCCACCAAGCGCGCCGCCACGGCCGCCGCCGCCGCTCCGGCCAAGAAGACGGCTGCGAAGAAGACCACCGCCACCGCCGCGAAGACCACCACCGCCGCCAAGAAGGCGACGGCGGTCAAGAAGGCCACCACCACGGCCGCCGCCGCGAAGAAGGCCACGGCGGTCAAGAAGACGGCCGCCGTCAAGAAGACGGCCGCGGTCAAGAAGACCACCGCCGCCGCCCCGGCCGCCAAGAAGGCCACCGCCGCCAAGAAGGCCACCACGGTCAAGAAGACCGCGCCGGCCAAGAAGACGGCCACCCGCAAGACCACCGCGCGCAAGTCCACCGCGAAGTAAGGGCCCCCGCCCGCCTTCCCGGTACTTCACGAGAGCCGTGGCGGCTCGCACCTCGGGACTGTCCCAGTCCCGGGTACGAGCCGCCACGGCTTTCTCGTGCTCAGGTGACGGGGAGTTCGTAGTAGATCTCCCAGCGGGAGTTCGGGACGACGAAGTCGGCGGTCTCCACCGCGCGGCCCTCGGTGTCGTAGTACGTCCGCTCGATCAGCGTGACCGGCTCGTTCGGCGAGGTGCCCAGCCGGTCGGCGAGGTCGCCCGCCAGCGCCGGGCGCGGCCGCTCGACCGCGCGCTCCACCGTGACGCCGATCGCCGCCATCCGCTCCACCACGCTGCGGTACTTCAGCGGACCCATCAGCGGGAAGGCGACCGGGGTGCGGGCGGTGAGGTACTGCGGCTCCCAGCTCGTGATGACCTGCATCGCCTTGCCGTCGACCAGGTAGTCGTAGGACGTGCAGACGGTCAGGTCGCCCGGCTCGATGCCCAGCCGGACGGCGATCTCCTCGGTGGCCTCCACGCCGGAGGAGCTGTCCGCCACGGGGACGCCCGGCGGCACGGTGGTGAGCGAGGTGTACAGCGGCGGGGTGTGCTGGGAGCGGAGCATCCGGTGGCGCGGCGAGGGGGCCTTCACGAAGGTGCCCGAGCCGGACCGGCCGTAGAGCAGGCCTTCGCTGATCAGCAGTTCCATCGCGCGCTGCACCACATTGGGGCCGACTCCCAGCTCCTCGCCGAGTCGGGCCCGGGCGGGCAGCTTCTCGTCCGCTGCCCACTCGCCGTCGGCCACGCGCCGGCGCAGCAGGTCGGCGATCCGAAGGTACGGCGGGTCGTTCGAGCGCATCTTCTCTCCCCGGCGGCAGGTCGCGTCCCCCGCCCGACTGGGCAGGGTGGGCGATTCGGCGTTGACAATCTAATGCATCAGGTGGAATCTAATGCCTTAGCTTTACGTTCCGTGATCGACCGCTCGCGGGGAGAGTCGTTGCGTGCGAACCACCAGGGCCTTTGACGTCGCCAACCGCCTTGCCAGGGCCACCGGTGGGCGCGCCCGCATCAGTGTCCGTCCCGGCAAGGGCTTCCTGGTGGAGGCGGCGCTGTCCCCGGAGTTGAGCGACGAGGCCCAGTTGGCCGTGCTCGACGTGCTCCACGACGCGGACCGGTTCGGACACCACTACACGCCGACGGCCCAGCACGTCTGGGCCGAGATCGACCAGGAGCCCCAGACGCCGTGAAGCCCCGTACGCCCGGAGCACCCGTCACCGTATGCATCGAGGGCATCACCGCCCCCGCCTCCTTCGCCCACCTCGCCGACGCCCTCGCCGCCCTCTGGGAGGCCCTGCGGGTCCTTCCGCTGGGCTGGAACCAGTACGAGGCCTACCGCTACTTCTTCGGCCCCGGCGCCGTCGAACGCGTGGAGGCCTTCCTCGAACGCGACGGCGAACTCACCCTCAGCTTCGCCATGGCCGGCGAGACCTACGCCGTCCGCCTGGACGGCTGACACCCCGGCACCGACCGCGGCAGACGGCCCTCCCTCGCCACCGGCGGGGCCTTTTTGACGTCAGCCTGCCCGACCACCCCCGGCCCGCGTCGGGGCGTCAGGCGTCGGCCGGGTCGGGGAAGGTCTGAAGGGTGACGAAGACGACGTGGCGGGTGTCGCCGGTGCCCTCGGTGCGGATGCGGACGCGCTGGCCGGGGCGCAGGAGTCGCAGGCCGCCGGCCTCGAAGGCGGCGGCGTCGAAGGGGACCGGCGTGCCGTCGTCGAGGAGGACAGACCCGGCGCGGGTGGCGGGGTCGAAGGTGAACGCGGTGGCCTGCATGGCAGCAGCATAGCGAGCGGGCCCCGCGGATCGGGTCAGACCAGGACGGCCGCCACCGCCGCGGTGTGGGGGCCGACGCCGAGGGCGAGGGCCTCGGAGAGGTCGGGGCCGGTGTCCACGTCGCGCCGTACGGAGGGTGCGGGGAGCCGGAGTTCGGTGGCGCCGCTCGCCGCGTGGCGGGCGGCGGAGGAGGGCCCGAAGGCGGGGGAGAGGCGGGCGCCGGGCCGGCAGGCGAGCAGGGTGGTGCCGCTGCCCGGGGTGTCCGCGAGGAAGGCCCGGCGGCCGAGAGCCCCGGCCGCCGCCAGCACCTGCCCGAGCTCGAGCGGCCGCAGGGCGGGAAGATCCGCGGAGAGCGCCGCCAGTGGTGACCACGGCGCGAGCCGGCGCGCGTGCTCCGCGCCGTGCGCCAGTGCTGCGTTGAGCCCGCCCCCGGGCTCGTCCGGCACGACCACCGCCCCGAGCGCGGCCAGCCGGGCCCCGGCCACCGGGTCGGTGGTCACCACCACGGCCCGCCCGACCGCCGGGCAGGCCAGCGCCGCCGCCACGGTGTCCAGCGCGAAGGCCAGCGCGAGTTCGGGCCGTCGCGCTCCCGCGTACGGCGCCAGCCGGCTCTTGGCCTCGGGCAGCGGCTTCAGCGGCAGCACCAACGACCAGCCGGCCCTCCCGGCGGGTGCGGCGGGCGGTACGGGTGCGGTGGGGCGTACGGTGTCTTCGGTCATCGGCGCCATTGTGGTGCCGGGGCCCGAGCCCCCGCCAGGACGCCGGGCCGGTGCCGACGTGCGATGGATCACTGCGCGGCGTGGCACGGGTCAAGCCGCTCGACAGTCCAGCGGGCAGGCGCGAGACTTTACGACCTGCGGCACCCCACGTGCCGCATCGGATGAGGAGGAGCTGGGGTGGCCCGCCGCTCGAACGCCAGGTTCGGCAATGCCGACTACGGAATCTGGTACCGCTTCGCGGCGGTGCTCGTGAAGCCGGTGACGAACGCTCTGGCGAAGGCCGAGTGGCACGGCTGGGAGCACCTGCCCGAGCAGGGCGGCTTCCTCACCGTGGTCAACCACAACTCCGTGATCGACCCGGTGTTCTACGCCCACTGGCAGTACAACAGCGGCCGCCCGCCCCGCATCCTGGGCAAGTCCTCGCTGTTCTCCATCCCCTTCATCGGCTTCATGCTGCGCAAGACCGGCCAGATCCCGGTCTTCCGCGAGTCGACCGACGCCGCGGCGGCCTTCCGGGCCGCCATCGCGGCGATCGAGCAGGGCGAGTGCGTGCAGTTCTACCCCGAGGGCACCCTCACCCGGGACCCGGACCTGTGGCCGATGACCGGCAAGAGCGGCGCGGCCCGGGTCGCGCTGATGACCGGCGCGCCGGTCATCCCGGTCGCGCACTGGGGCGCGCACGAGATCATGCCGCCGTACGGCAAGGGCGGGAAGGGCAAGTTCAACCTCTTCCCCCGGCACAAGGTGATCGTCGCGGCGGGCCCGGCCGTCGACCTGAGCAAGTACCAGGGCCAGGAGCTGACCGCCCAGGTCCTCAAGGACGCGACCGAGGACATCATGGTCGCGATCACCGAGGTGCTGGCCGGCATCCGCGGCGAGCAGCCGCCGGCCGAGCGCTACGACATGCGCAAGGCGGCCAAGGAGCGCGCCGAGGCCGCCGCCGCCAAGGGCGGCCGGGCCAAGGGCGGCAAGGCCCCCGAGGACGAGAACGAAGAGGAGGCCGGGAAGTGACCCGCTGCGCGGTGCTCGGGACGGGCTCCTGGGGGACGGCCTTCGCGATGATCCTGGCGGACGCCGGGTGCGAGGTGGTGCTCTGGGGCCGCCGCAAGGAGCTGGTGGACGCGATCGACACCGGTCACGTCAACCCGGACTACCTCCCGCAGCTCACCCTGCCGGCGGGCATCCGGGCCACCACCGACGCCGCCGAGGCGCTCGCGGGTGCGGACTTCGCGGTGCTCGCGGTGCCCTCGCAGACCCTGCGGGAGAACCTCGCCGCCTGGGCCCCGCTGCTCGGGCCGCAGACGGTGCTGGTCAGCCTGATGAAGGGCATCGAGCTGGGCACCACGAAGCGGATGAGCGAGGTGGTCCAGGAGGTGGCCCAGGTCGGCCCCGAGCGGGTCGTCGTGGTGACCGGGCCCAACCTGGCGGGCGAGATCGCCAACCGGCAGCCGGCCGCCACCGTGGTGGCCTGCACCGACGAGCAGGTGGCCAAGCGCTTCCAGGCGGCCTGCCACACCCCGTACTTCCGCCCGTACACCAACACCGACGTGGTCGGCTGCGAGCTGGGCGGGGCGGTCAAGAACGTGATCGGCCTGGCCGTCGGCATGGCGGACGGCATGGGCCTGGGCGACAACACCAAGGCCACGCTGATCACTCGCGGCCTGGCCGAGACGATGCGCCTGGGCCTCGCGCTCGGCGCCGACCCGGTGACCTTCGCCGGGCTGGCCGGGATGGGCGACCTGGTCGCCACCTGCTCCTCGCCGCTCTCCCGCAACCACACCTTCGGCACCAACCTCGGCCGGGGCATGTCCCTGGAGGAGACCATCGCGGCCACCAAGCAGACCGCCGAGGGCGTGAAGTCCTGCGCCTCGGTGCTCGACCTGGCGCAGCGCACCGGGGTGGAGATGCCGATCGTGGCCGCCGTGGTCGACGTGGTGCACCACGGCCGCCCGACCCAGGAGGCGCTGCAGAACCTGATGGCGCGGTCCGCGAAGCCGGAACGGCGCTGAGGGCCGGGCGCCGCCGAGGGCCGATCGGACCTGACGCAGCCGTGCGTGACCTCACCCGAAACACTCGCACGGTAGTCTCAAGCGCGATATGAGCATCGAACAGACCTCCCCGAACCCGGGCGCTTCGGGCGCCGCCAAGCCGCGCGTGGCGATCGTCTTCGGCGGTCGCAGCTCCGAGCACGGAGTGTCGGTCTCGACCGCCGCCAGTGTGCTCGCCGCCATCGACCGCACGAAGTACGAGGTGCTGCCGATCGGCATCACCCACGAGGGCCGCTGGGCACTCGTCCAGGAGCCGGGCCGGATCTCGCTGTCCGACGGCTCCGTGCCGGACGTCGCCCAGATCGCCGAGTCCACCGAGGGCCAGGTCGCGCTGCCGGGCTACCCGGCCACCCGCGAGGTGGTCTGGACCGAGCCCGGGGCCACCCCCAAGGCGCTCGGCGAGGTCGACGTGGTGCTCCCGCTGCTGCACGGCCCCTGGGGCGAGGACGGCACCCTCCAGGGCCTCCTGGAGCTCTCCGGGGTGCCGTACGTCGGCTCCGGCGTGCTGGCCAGCGCGGTCGGGATGGACAAGGAGTACACCAAGCGCCTGCTCGAGTCGAACGGCCTGTACGTCGGCGAGTACACCGTGCTGCGCCCGCGCGACTGGGAGACCGAGGCCGGCCGGGCCGCCGCCCGCGAGCGGATCGCCGCCCTCGGCCTGCCGGTCTTCGTCAAGCCCTGCCGGGCCGGGTCCAGCATCGGCATCACCAAGGTCAAGGACCTGGCCGACCTGGACTTCGCGATCGAGGAGGCCCGCCGCCACGACCCCAAGGTGATCGTGGAGCGCGGGGTGGCCGGCCGGGAGATCGAGTGCGGCGTGCTCGACACGCCCGAGGGCCCCAAGGCCAGCCTGCCGGCCGAGGTGCTGGTCGGCGGGGGCTACGAGTTCTACGACTTCGAGGCCAAGTACGTCGACTCCTCGGACGTGCAGATCCCGGCGCAGCTGACCGAGGCCGAGACGGCCGAGATCCGCCGCCTGGCGCTGCACGCCTTCGAGGCGCTCAGCTGCGAGGGCCTGGCCCGGGTCGACTTCTTCCTGCTGCCGGACGGCCGCTGGATGGTCAACGAGATCAACACCATGCCCGGCTTCACCCCCATCTCGGCCTACCCGAAGATGTGGGAGGCCACCGGCCTGCCGTACGCGGACCTGATCGACCGGCTGCTGACGGCGGCGCTGAGCCGCTCCACCGGCCTGCGGTAGTCGCGCTACAGACCCGCTGGGATCGTGGCCTTGACGGCATCGGTCAGCGAGCTCAGCGGGTCCACGTAGTTCGGGTAGGCGCCCTTGGGCACGTGGACCTCCACGTACGCCTTGCGCAGCGTGGTGACGAAGTTGTAGCCGCCGTGCCCGTCCTCGCCCATCCCGAACTGCACGTCGTTGACCTCGGGCGCGGAGTCCAGCGGGTGGTCGTTCAGGTACGCCGGCCGCTCGATGCCGCAGCGCAGCACCGTCCGGGGCGAGCTGCCCCAGGCGGCGGTGTACGGGGAGGCGGGCTCCGGGTCCGCGCGGCGGTGGCCGAGCACCTCGGCGGGCAGTGCCCGGTCGAGTGCCTCGCAGAGCGCGGCGACCGAGGGCGCCGGGGTGGGCGGGGCGACCTGCTCGGGCCCCGTCCAGCCGCCGGCCAGCAGGCCGACCCCGCCCAGCAGTGCGAGCGGCGGGGTGACCCACCGGACCGGGGCGGGCAGGGCGCGCAGCGCACGGAGAGCGGTCATGCGCCGATGGTATCCGTGGCTACAGGTGCACCACCGGGCAGGTGAGGGTGCGGGTGATGCCCTCGACCTGCTGGACCCGGGCGACGACCATGCGCCCCAGGTCGTCCATGGTCTCGGCCTCGGCGCGCACGATCACGTCGTACGGCCCGGTCACGTCCTCGGCCTGCAGGACGCCGTCGATCAGACCGATGGACTGGGCCACGGCGGTGGCCTTGCCCACCTCGGTCTGGATCAGGATGTATGCCTGTACCACGGGGACCTCCAGGCGGGTGGTTTCGGAGATCGCCGCCGGGACGTCCCTGGGGGAGTGCACGACCGGCAGACTGATCACCACGCTACCGCGCGAGGCGGCCGGGAGGGGAGACCTCTGCGGAGCCGGGGGCTGTCTCATGATTCGCGTCGGATCAGGCCGGGTCGTTCGGTGGTGCGGCGAGAGTGCGTGGCAAGGGGGCACCTCCCGGCCGAAGGCTGGGGGAGGGCCGGCCCCGGCGGGAATCATGAGACAGCCCCCTTGAGCGTTACGCTGCGCGCGGTGGCAACGGTTGAGTGGAGAGGACGGCACATGCAGGGGACCGTGGGAGAGCTCGGCGAGTTCGGGCTCATCCGGGAACTGACGGCCCGACTGCCGCAGACCCCGGCGGTGGACCTCGGTCCGGGCGACGACGCGGCCGTGGTCAAGGCGCCGGACGGCCGGGTGGTGGCCACCACGGACGTGCTGATCGAGGGGCGGCACTTCCGCCGGGACTGGTCCACCGCGTACGACGTGGGCCGCAAGTCCGCCGCGCAGAACCTGGCGGACGTCGCGGCGATGGGCGCGGTGCCGACCGCCATCCTGCTCGGCCTGGTCGCCCCGGCCGACCTGCCGACCACCTGGGCCACCGAGCTGATGGACGGCCTGCGGGACGAGTGCCAGGTGGCCGGCGCCGCCGTGGTCGGCGGCGACGTGGTGCGCGGCGAGACCATCACGCTGGCCATCACGGCGCTCGGGGACTTGCAGGGGCGCGCGCCGGTGAAGCGCTCCGGCGCGCAGGTGGGCGACGTGGTCGCGGTGACCGGCTGGCTGGGCTGGTCGGCGGCCGGACTGACCGTGCTCCAGCGGGGTTTCCGCTCCCCGCGGGCCTTCGTCGAGGCGCACCGCCGCCCCGAGCCGCCGTACCACGCGGGCCCGGCGGCCGCCGAGCTGGGCGCCACCGCGATGATCGACGTCAGCGACGGCCTGGTGGCCGACCTCGGGCACGTCGCGGCGGCCAGCGGGGTCGACATCGACCTTCGGGCGGGCGACTTCGACGTCCCCGCGCAGATGGCCGACATCGGCCAGGCCGTCGGGGTCGACCCGCTGGTCTGGGTGCTCTCCGGCGGTGAGGACCACGCGATCGTCGCCACCTTCCCCGCCACCACCCCGCTGCCCGCGCGCTGGCGGGTGGTCGGCACGGTGGTCCGCCAGGCCGGCCCCTCCCGCGGTGGCCAGGTCACCGTGGACGGTGCGCCGTGGGACGCGACCGCCGGGTGGGACCACTTCGCCGCGGAGTGACCATGGGTGAGGGGGCTTCACCCGTCGGTGGCGCGGGAATGGGCTCCACAGGACCTCGACCGCGTAGTCTGGGCCCTCGGCCGGGTCGGTATGTCCGGTCTTGTCCGCCCCCAGCGACTCGTGGGCCCTCCCCTGCGCGGACGGTCCGCAGAGCGGAGACTCAGCCACCATGCGTATCGGCGTCCTGACCAGCGGTGGAGACTGCCCCGGCCTCAACGCGGTGATCCGCTCGGTGGTGCACCGGGGCACCGATGTGCACGGGGACGAGATCATCGGCATCGAGGACGGCTTCCTCGGCCTGATCGAGGGCCGGGCGCGGCCGGTCTCGCACGACGACGTGACCGGTCTGCTCACCTTGGGCGGCACCATCCTGGGCTCGGCCCGGGTGCAGCGCGAGCGGATCAACTGGGCGGTGGACAACTGCAAGGAGCTCGCCCGTGACATCGGCATCGACGCGCTGATCGCGATCGGCGGCGAGGGCACCCTGACGGCGGCCCGGATGTTCAGCGACGCCGGGCTGCCGGTGGTCGGGGTGCCCAAGACCATCGACAACGACATCGACGCCACCGACGTGACCTTCGGCTTCGACACCGCGGTGCACGTCGCCACCGAGGCGATCGACCGGCTGAAGACCACCGCCGAGTCGCACCAGCGGGTGATGGTGGTCGAGCTGATGGGCCGGCACACCGGCTGGATCACGCTCACCGCCGGGATGGCCGCGGGTGCCCACGGCATCCTCATCCCGGAGAAGGCCTTCGACACCGAGGCGGTGGCCCGGATGGTCGAGGAGCGCTTCCAGCGCGGCAAGAAGTTCGCCATCATCGCCGTCGCCGAGGGCGCGAAGCCGGCGCCCGGCACGCTCCGCTTCGACCACGGCGAGGTCGACCAGTACGGCCACCAGACCTTCGGCGGCATCGGCAACCGCCTGGCCGGTGAACTCGAGGGCCTGCTCGGCAAGGAGGCCCGCCCGGTCATCCTCGGCCACGTCCAGCGCGGCGGCACCCCCACCGCCTCCGACCGCGTCCTGGCCACCCGCTTCGGCTGGCACGCCGTCGAAGCCGTCCACAAGGGCGCCTTCGGCCACTTCACCGCCCTGCGCGGCACCGACATCCAACTCGTCCCGGTCGCCGAGGCGGTCACCCAGCTGAAGACCGTCCCGCAGGACCGCTGGGCGGAGTCGGAAGCCGTCCTCTGAAAGGGCCAGTTGCACCACCCAGGGGCGCGGGGAACTGCGCGACCAGCCGTGCACGACCTGCGTCCTACCGCTGCGCGCAGTTCCTCGCGCCCCCGGACCGTGCAACAGGCTCGCTGCGGCAGCCGGCAGGACCGCTTCCTCCGACCTCGCGCCGTTCCCCGCGCCCCTGTGGTGGTTGCTGTCCGCCGTCGGCCTAGGGTTGGGCCATGACCACTGCTCCTCCTCGCGTCCTCACCGTCGCCGGCTCCGACAGCGGCGGGGGTGCCGGTATCCAGGCCGACCTCAAGGCGATGCTCGCCCTGGGGGTGCACGGCATGAGCGTCATCACCGCCGTCACGGCGCAGAACTCGCTCGGGGTCCAGGGCTACTGGGAGCTGCCGGCCGAGGCCGTCCGGGCCCAGTTCCGCAGTGTGGTGGACGACATCGGCGTCCAGGCCGTGAAGACCGGCATGCTCGCCTCGATCGAGCTGGTCGAGACCGTCTCGGAACTGCTCGCGGGAGTGGGCGCCCCCGTGGTGGTGGACCCCGTCGGGGTCTCCAAGCACGGTGACGCGCTGCTGGCCGCCGAGGCCGTGGCCACCGTCCGCGAGCGGCTGCTCCCGGTGGCCACCCTCGCCACACCCAACCTGCACGAGGTGACGCAGCTCACCGGCCTGACCGTCACCGAGGAGCGGGACATGCGGCCCGCCGCCGAGGCGCTGCTCGCGCTCGGCCCGCGCTGGGCCCTGGTCAAGGGCGGCCACCTGGCGGGCGAGGCCGCCGACCTGCTGCTCGGCCAGGACGGCGTGGAGCACTGGTACCGCGCCCCGCGCCACGACAACCGCCACACCCACGGCACCGGCTGCACGCTGGCCAGTTCGATCGCCGCCGAGCTGGCCAAGGGCGCCGAGATGCCCGAGGCGGTGGCCGCCGCCAAGGCGTACGTCACCGGCGCGATCGAGGCCGGCTTCGCCCTGGGCGCGGGGATCGGCCCGGTCGACCACGCCTGGCGGCTCCGGTAGACGACTGTGGCGCGGCACCCCGGGAGGGGTACCGCGCCACAAGCCAGGCAGATAAACAGATGACCGATCCACCCGAAGGTGAATCGGTCATCCGGAGGACCGGCTTACCGGTCTGCGCGTCAGCGCGAGACCTTACCGGCCTTGATGCACGAGGTGCAGACGTTGAGCCGCTTCGGCGTACGCCCGATCACAGCGCGCACCGTCTGAATGTTGGGGTTCCAACGACGACGGGTACGGCGGTGCGAGTGGGAGATGTTGTTGCCGAAGCCCGGCCCCTTGCCGCAGACGTCGCAGTTGGCAGCCACAGGAGTCACTCCAAGACTTCAGATCATTTACGTTCGAAAACCCCGACTGAACCGCCCTGACCACTCACGTGGACCGGATCGACTCAAGGGGTGAGCCTGAACTGTTTCAGGCAACCGGGGAAGCATACATCTCCTCCTCCGGTTCAACGAAACTACCATGCCCGGACCCTTGATCGTCTCCGGTGGTGCGGCCGACCAGCGGAGTTCCCGCGGTGATGTTCCGGGCTAACCTGCCAGCATCGCCCGATGTGAGGAGACCCGGTGCTGGACACGCTCGACGCCTCGACCGTCCGCACCTGGTGCCGGCTCGCGCTCGGCGCCCTCGGGCAGGCCCGCGAGGAGATCGACGCGCTGAACGTCTACCCCGTGCCGGACGGGGACACCGGGACCAACCTCTACCTGACCGTCGAGTCCGCCGCCGTGGCCGTCGAGGAGTGCTTCGCCGCCGGTGCCGAGCCCGCGCTGGGGGAGACCGTCACCGCGATGGCCCGCGGCGCGCTGATCGGTGCCCGGGGCAACTCCGGGGTGATCCTGGCCCAGCTGCTGCGCGGCACCGCCGAGGTGCTCGCCCACGGCGGCGAGCCCGAGCGGCTGCGGGCCGCCCTGCGGCGGGCCGCCGAATCCGCCTACCAGGCCGTCGCCGAGCCGGTCGAGGGCACCCTGCTCACCGTCGCGGCCGCCGCCGCCGAGGCCGCCGGAGCGGCCGGCGGCGGTCTGGCCGAGACGGCCGACACCGCCTACCGGGCCGCCCGCCGGGCTCTGCAGCACACCCCCGAGCAGCTGGACGTGCTGGCCGAGGCCGGAGTGGTGGACGCGGGCGGGCGCGGCCTGGTCGCCATCCTCGGGGCGCTCGCCGACGCCGTGGCGGGCAAGACGCCGATGGGCCCGGTCGCCCTGCGGCAGGAGATCGTGCAGGCGGAACGGCTCATGACCGAAGGGCCCGGCTGCGAGGGCCACGAGCGCCCGCCGGGCCCCGGCCACCCCGCCTTCGAGGTCATCTACCTGCTCGACGCCCCCGACGAGCACCTGCCCGCGCTGCGCGCCAGGCTCGGCGCCCTCGGCGACTCCCTGGTGGTCGGCGGCGGCGACGGGCTGTGGAACGTGCACGTCCACGTGGACGACGCCGGGGCGGCCGTCGAGGCCGGGGTGGAGGCCGGGCGGCCGTACCAGATCCGGATCACCCACTTCGCCGAGGCCGCCGCCCGCGCGGGCGAGCGCGAGGGGGCCGCGCCGCAGGGCCGCGCCGTGCTCAGCGTGGTCTCCGGCAGCGGGCTGGCCGAGCTGTGCGAGCAGGCGGGCGCGGCCGTGCTGCTCGCCGACCCGGACCGCCCGCCGGCCAGCGCCGAGCTGGCCGAGGCGCTGCGCCGCTGCGCCGCCCGCGAGGTGGTGCTGCTGCTCAACGACCCCGAACTGCGCGCCGCCGCCGGGGCCGCCGCCGACCAGCTCCGCGAGGAGGGCGTGCGGATCGCCGTGCTGCCCACCCGCTCGCCCGTCCAGGGCCTGGCCGCGCTCGCCGTGCACGAGAGCGCCCGGCGCTTCGACGAGGACGTGGTCGCCATGACCTCTGCCGCCGGGGCCACCCGCTACGCCGAACTCGCCGTCGCCGAGGGGGAGTCCTGGACGATGGCCGGGGTCTGCCAGGCCGGGGACGTGCTCGGCCTGATCGACGGGGACGTGGCCGTGATCGGCGCCGACCTGCTCGAGACCGGCGGCACCGTGCTCGCCCGGATGCTCGCGGCCGGCGGCGAACTCGTCACCCTCGTCCTCGGTGCGGGCGCCCCCGACGGGCTGGCCGACCAGCTGGTGGCGCACGCGCGCAGGCAGCGCCCGGAGGTCGACACGGTGGTCTTCGCGGGCGGCCAGGAGGCGGCCCCGCTGCTCATCGGGGTGGAGTAGCGCCGGGCCGTCGGTGCCGTGGTGTCCAATAGGGCTTGATGTCTGCCCTGGACGAACCCCTGACCAAGCTCGTCGGCGACCGCACCGCGAAGGTGCTGGCCGACAGCCTCAAGCTGCGCACGGTCGGTGACCTGCTGCACCACTACCCCCGCCGGTACGTGGAGCGCGGCCAGCTCACCAGCCTGGACGACCTGGAGATCGACGAGCACGTCACCGTGCTCGCCCGGATCGAGAAGGTCACCCTGATCCCCTTCAAGGCCCGCAAGGGGGACCGCCTCGAGGTGGTGGTCACCGACGGGCGCGGCCGCCTCAGCCTGGTCTTCTTCAACCAGGGCTGGCGGCAGAAGGAGCTGCGACCCGGCGCCCAGGGCCTGTTCGCCGGCAAGGTCGGCGTCTTCAACCGAAGCCGCCAACTCGCCTCGCCCGACTACCAGTTGATCGACGAGGAGGAGGGCTCGGGCGCCGCCGCCCAGTTCGCCGGCCGGCTCATCCCGGTCTACCCGGCCAGCGCCCAACTGCCCAGCTGGAAGCTCTCGCTCTGCGTCCAGACCGCCCTGGAGAAGCACCTCACCGACCTCCGTGACCCGCTCCCGGAGGAGCTGCGCGAGCGGCACGCGCTGATCCCGCTGGCCGAGGCCGTCGAGTTGGTGCACCGCCCGCGCAGCCAGGCCGACCGCGAGCGCGCCCAGGAGCGCCTGCGCTGGGACGAGGCCTTCGTGCTGCAGACGGCGCTGGCCCAGCGCCGGGCCGAGGACTGGTCGCGCCCGGCGGTGAAGCGCAAGGGCTGCGACGGCGGCCTGTTGGACGCCTTCGACGGGCGGCTGCCCTTCACGCTCACCGAGGGCCAGCAGAAGGTCTGCGGCGAGATCTTCAAGGATCTGGCCACCGAGCACCCGATGCACCGGCTGCTCCAGGGCGAGGTCGGCTCGGGGAAAGCCCAGCCGCTCGATGCCCTGGTGCTGACACCGGGTGGATTCAAGGCCATGGGCGACATGCGTGTCGGCGACGTGGTGGTGACTCCCTCGGGTGATCTCGCTCCCGTCGAGGGGATCTTCCCCCAGGGCGAGCGTGACGTCTGGCGGCTCGTCCTGTCGGACGGCAGCTCCGTCGAGTGCGACGACGAGCATCTTTGGATCGTCGCGACCAGCTGCGCCTGGCACCGTGGCGACGAGCCCAGGATTCTCACGACACGGGAGATCCGCGGCGACCTCTGGAAGCGCAACGGAACATCCAAGTGGTACCTGCCGCAGGCGACGCCCGTTGATCTCGGCCAGGGAGACGAGCAGCCGCTCGACCCCTACTTGATGGGCGTGCTGCTGGGAGATGGCACCTTCCGGCACCAGCTTGGATTCTCGACGGCTGACGCCGAGATCCTGGACGCGGTCAAGGCCGCCGTACCGCCGGAGTGTGTGGTCTCCCGGAAGCTCAGCAGGCCGTACGACTACCTGATCCGGTTGCCCGGCCCACGCGGCGGGTCACAGCGGAACCCGGTGAACCAGGCGCTGCGGGAGCTCGGCCTGTGGCATTTGACCTCCCATGAGAAGTTCGTCCCGGAGGTGTACAGGAACGCCTCGATCAAGCAGCGGCTTGCGCTTCTGCAGGGGCTGATGGACACCGATGGCACGGTTGGCCGCAATGGCTACAGCATCTCGTTCTGCAGCGCCTCGCGGCGTCTGGCGGACGACGTCGCCTGGTTGGTGCGGTCCCTCGGTGGGCGGGCGCGGGTGCGGCCGAAAAAGGGCGCTTTCGAGGTCTCCGTCGGGCTGCCGGGTGAGTTCCCGCCGTTCCGGCTGTCCAGGAAGGCCGACCGGGTGGTGGACCGCCCCAAGTACAAGACCTTCCGGCGGGGCATCAGGCGGGTGGAGCTCGTCGGCCGCAAACCGGTGCAGTGCATTCGGGTGGGACACCCCGACTCGGCTTACATCACCGACAACTTCACTGTGACGCACAACACGCTCGTCGCCCTGCGAGCCATGCTGCGCACCGTCGACAGTGGCGGCCAGGCCGTGCTGCTCGCCCCCACCGAGGTGCTCGCCCAGCAGCACCACCGCTCGATCGTGGAGATGATGGGCGACCTCGCCGAGGGCGGCATGCTCGGCGGCTCCGACATCGGCACCAAGGTCGTCCTGCTGACCGGCTCGATGGGCGTGCCCGCCCGCCGCCAGGCGCTGCTCGACATGGCCTGCGGTGACGCCGGCCTGGCCATCGGCACCCACGCCCTGATCGAGGACAAGGTGCAGTTCCAAGACCTCGGCCTGGTCGTGGTGGACGAGCAGCACCGCTTCGGCGTCGAGCAGCGCGACGCCCTGCGGGCCAAGGGCGAGCAGCCCCCGCACCTGCTGGTGATGACCGCCACGCCGATCCCGCGCACCGTCGCCATGACGGTCTTCGGCGATCTGGAGACCTCGGTGCTCGACCAGCTCCCGGCCGGCCGTTCGCCGATCTCCACCCATGTGGTGCCCGCGGTGGAGAAGCCCAACTTCCTGGCCCGGGCCTGGGAGCGGGTCCGCGAGGAGGTCGGCAAGGGCCACCAGGCGTACGTGGTCTGCCCCCGGATCGGGGACGAGCCGGAGGACGGGAAGAAGAAGCGCAAGGCCACCCCGGACGATCCGGAGGACGTCGGCGCGTCGAGCGACGAGAAGCGGCCGCCGCTCTCGGTGGTGGAGACGGCCGAGATGCTGGTGCGCGGGCCGCTGGCCGGGCTGCGGGTGGAGATCCTGCACGGGCGGCTGGCGCCGGAGGCCAAGGACGAGGTGATGCGGCGGTTCGCGGGCGGCGAGGTGGACGTGCTGGTCGCCACCACCGTGATCGAGGTCGGCGTCAACGTGCCGAACTCCACCGCCATGGTGATCATGGACGCCGACCGCTTCGGCGTCTCCCAGCTGCACCAGCTGCGCGGGCGCGTCGGCCGTGGCAGCGCGCCCGGGCTCTGCCTGCTGGTCTCCGACATGCCCGCCGGCTCGGCGGCCCGCTCCCGGCTCGACGCCGTGGCGGGCACCCTGGACGGCTTCGAGCTCTCCCGGATCGACCTCGAGCAGCGCCGTGAGGGCGACGTGCTCGGCCAGGCGCAGTCCGGCGTGAAGTCCTCCCTCAAGATGCTCTCCGTCCTGGAGGACGAGGAGATCATCGCCACCGCCCGCGAGGAGGCCACCCGCCTGGTCGCCGCCGACCCCGACCTGACCGACCACCCGGCCCTGCGGGAGACCCTGGCCGGCCTGCTGGACGAGGACCGCGCGGCCTACCTGGAGAAGGGCTAGGCACTCTCGGCGAGTTGCACCACCAGGGGCGCGAGGAACTGCGCGAGTGCGGAAGGCACCGGCCTGTCGTCTTCCGGCCTCGTGCAGTTCCTCGCGCCCCTCGGCGTTGCAAGTGGCTGCCTCCTCCACAAGATCCGTTGTCAGTGCCCCGGGAGAGAATGAAGGTGTTCAGGGCGGGCTTCAAGGCCTGTTCCTGGCACGACACTTGGGGGTCCTGCCATGGCATTTCGTCATCTCAACGAGCTCCCGCTCGGCGACAAGATCTTCCGGATCGAGCTCGCCAGCGAGGACGACCGCGAAGTCACCCTCACCCTGACCGGCTGGCGCGAGGGCGCGTCCGCCACCCCGCTCGCGAGCGGCAAGCTCCGCCTCCCGGTGGAGGACGTCGCCAGCCTGCGGATCGCGGTCAACCGGGCGCTGCGCGCCCTCGCCATCGTCGCCGACGTCTCCGAGCCCATCCCCGACCGTGACGTGCTCCGTGAGCTCTACCCCGGACACGGCGCCCCCTGGGTGCCGCAGCACGAGGAGGAGCTGGTGCGCCGCTTCCACGACAACGAGACCGTCGCCCGGATAGCCGCCCGCTTCGGCCGCACGCCCGACTCCGTCCGCACCAAGCTCCGCGAGCTGGGCCACGACCCCCGCCGCCCGGAGTACTGCCCGCCCGACGGCTGCCTCTCCTGGTCCCGCTACGCCTCCCCGGCGCTGCTGGGAGCCACCGCCGCCGAGTGACCACGACGAGCCCCACCGGGACACCCCGGTGGGGCTCCGCCCGTATAGCGTGGGAGGCCAGCCACGAAAGGACCCTCTCGCAATGACCCGCGTGATCGCCGGCACGGCCGGTGGCCGCCGCCTCGCCGTGCCGCCCGGCCGCAGCACCCGCCCGACCTCGGACAAGGCCCGGGAGGCGATGTTCTCCACGCTGGAGTCGCTGCGCGGCACGATCCACGGGGCTCGGATGCTCGACCTGTTCGGCGGTTCGGGCGCGGTCGGCCTGGAGGCGCTCAGCCGGGGCGCGGAGCACGTCCTGCTGGTGGAGGCCGACGCGAGCGCCGCCAAGGTGATCCGGGAGAACGTCCGGACCCTGGGCCTGCCGGGGGCCGAGGTCCGCGCCGACAAGGCCGAGCGGGTGATCGTGGGGGTGCCGCCGCAGGCCCCGTACGACCTGGTCTTCCTGGACCCGCCGTACGTCGTGGCGGACGACACGCTGCGGGAGATGCTGATCACACTCCGCTCCGGGGGCTGGATCGCGGCGGACGCACTCGTCACCGTGGAGCGCAGCACCAGGGGCGGAGAGTTCGGCTGGCCCGAGGGGTTCGAGGCCTTGCGTTCGCGCAAGTACGGCGAGGGCACCCTCTGGTACGGTCGCGCCGCCGTCGAGGTCGATCAACACTCGTAGCACCGCACCCCACAAGGGAGTCCCCAGATGCGCCGCGCCGTCTGCCCCGGGTCCTTCGACCCGATCACCAACGGCCACCTCGACATCATCGAGCGTGCGTCCAAGCTCTACGACGTCGTCCACGTCGCCGTGGCGATCAACAAGAGCAAGCAGGGCCTGTTCACCGTCGAGGAGCGCATCGCGCTGATCGAGGAGACGACCGCCAAGTACGGCAACATCGTGGTCGAGTCGCACGCGGGCCTGCTGGTGGACTTCTGCCGGGACCGCGGCATCCCGGCGATCATCAAGGGCCTGCGGGCGGTCAGCGACTTCGACTACGAGCTGCAGATGGCCCAGATGAACCACGGCCTGACCGGCGTGGAGACCCTCTTCGTGCCGACCTCGCCGACCTGGAGCTTCCTCTCCTCCAGCCTGGTCAAGGAGGTCGCCTCCTACGGCGGCGACGTCTCCCACCTGCTCCCCGAGCTGGTGAACCGCCGGCTGGTCGAGCGGATCGCCGAACGCCGGGGCTGAGCCGGGCGCGGCCCGGGACATACCTGGCGAACCATCACATTTCCCCCGCCTCCGAGTGGGGGAAACCTCGCGAGCGTTTCGAGCTGCGGGGGCAGTGGCCGTACAGTCTGTACTCCTGCCCGACGATGTCAGGTCGCCGGGTGCCTGCCTCCGCCGCACCTCGGCGGCACACGGAAAGACCGAGACACCCGTGGACGTGCAGAACAGACTCGACGCGATCGTCACAGCGGTGGAGAACGCCCGCTCGATGCCGATGTCGGCCTCCTGTGTGGTGAACCGGGCCGAGCTGGTGGGCCTGCTCCAGGAGCTCCGCGAGGCACTGCCCGCCGAGCTCGCCCATGCCCAGTCGGTGATGGCCGACCACGAGCAGGTGGTGGCCGACGCCCAGGCGCAGGCCGAGCAGATCATCCAGGGCGCCCACTCGGAGCGCGGCTCGCTGATCTCCGACACCGAGGTCGTCCGCCGTGCCCAGGCCGAGGCGGACCGCATCCTGGCCGAGGCCCGCGCCGAGGTCGAGACCAAGCGCGTCGAGGCCGACGACTATGTGGACAGCAAGCTGGCCAACTTCGAGGTCGTGCTCACCAAGACGCTCGGCGCCGTCGGCCGCGGCCGCACCAAGCTGCGCGGCGACGCGAGCGTGTTCGAGCAGGACGGCTTCGAGGGTGACGGCGAGGAGTTCCAGCAGGCGTACCGCAGCCCGAGCCCCGAGGTGGACGAGTACGTCGATGTGAAGCTCGCCACCCTCGAGGCGGTGCTCGGCAAGACGCTGGAGGCCGTCGGCAAGGGCCGCGACAAGCTGCTCGGCAAGGCCCCGATCGACGAGCTGGGTGCCTACCTGGCCGCCGCCGACCAGGCCCAGCAGCTGCGCGACCGCGCCGAGGCGGTGGCCGCGGGCTTCGCCGACGAGGGCGAGGAGCAGCCCTGGTACCGCGAGGAGCTGCCCCCGCAGCCCGGCGCGGCCGTCCCGCAGCAGCAGACCTGGCCCGAGCAGACCCCGGCCGCCGCGGGCTGGCAGGCCCCCGGCGAGGAGGCCTACCAGGGTGCCCCGCAGTACGCCGGCCAGCAGCCCTACGCGGACCCGTACGGCGGCGCCTACGGCTACCAGCAGCAGGGCTTCCAGCCGGAGTACCAGCAGCAGCCGCAGTACGACGCGTACCAGCAGCAGCCCGGCTACCCCGAGCAGCAGCCCTACGCGGACCCGTACGGCTACCAGCAGCAGCCGCAGCAGCCCCACCAGCAGCACCCGGGGCTGGACGAGACCAGTTTCTTCGACACCAGCATGATCGACATGACCAGGCTGCGGGAGCTCGGCGGCCGCTGATCCCGGCGAAGTTGGGCGAGGGAGGACTCTCGGGTAGTCTGACCTCTCCGGCCTCTTCGTGCTGGCATGTTCGCGTGCCCGAAGTTTGAGCCGCAGACGTATCGCGTACACCCCTTCGGAAAGTGCAGGACACCTTGAACCGCCTCGACCACCGCGACCCGCTCGTGTTCGACACGCATGAGCTCGGCCGTCGCCCGGGTTCGATGCGTAAGGTCTCCCGCACGCTGGAGGCGCCCGCGGACCTCGGGATCGAGGACGTCATCGGCGTCCCGGCGAAGAGCGAGATCTCGCTGGAGCTCCGGCTGGAGTCCGTGATCGAGGGCGTCCTCGTCACCGGCACCGCCGAGGCGCGGGTCGAGGGCGAGTGCGTGCGCTGCCTGGAGCCGGTCGAGGACGAGATCGACGTCGAGTTCCAGGAGCTGTACTACTACCCGGAGGCCATCGAGCGCGCCCGTAACAACGGCGACGACCTCGATGAGGGCCTCGACGAGGATGAGACTTACCGACTGGAGGGCGACCTGTTCGACCTCCAGCCGGTGCTGCGTGACGCGGTGGTGCTCGCACTGCCGCTGCAGCCGGTGTGCCAGGAAGACTGCCTGGGTCTGTGCTCCGAGTGCGGGGCACGCCTGAGCGACGACCCGGACCACCACCACGATGCCGCCGACCCCCGGTGGGCGGCTCTGCAGGGACTCTCCGCCGCCCCCGGCGACGAGGGTGACGGGATCAAGAACAGCGGTACCCGTGAGGGTCTCGCCGAGAACCAGGAGAAGTAGCCGTGGCTGTTCCGAAGCGGAAGATGTCGCGCAGCAACACGCGCCACCGCCGTTCCCAGTGGAAGGCCGTCGTTCCGGCCCTCGTGGCGTGCGACCGCTGCCACGAGCCGAAGCTGGGTCACATCGCGTGCCCGAGCTGCGGCACGTACAACCGTCGCCAGGTCCTCTCGGTCTGATCGGCGGGGTGTACGGATCGATGTCGGATAGCAACTCAACCCGCAAGTCGTCTCCCGCCAACAACGGGGGCAAGGCCGGCGGACCGGCTTCGACCGAATACGACGTCCTGGAAGGGCGCCTCGGGTTCGTACTCGAGCGCGCCCTTCTGGTACGTGCACTGACTCATCGCAGTTACGCGTACGAGAACGGCGGACTGCCCACCAACGAGCGCCTGGAGTTCCTCGGCGACTCGGTGCTCGGGCTGGTCGTGACCGACACCCTCTACCGCATCCACCCGGACGTGGCCGAGGGCACGCTGGCCAAGCTGCGCGCCGCGGTGGTGAACTCCCGCGCGCTCGCCGAGGTCGGCCGCGGCCTGGAGCTCGGCACCTTCATCCGCCTGGGCAAGGGCGAGGAGGGCACCGGTGGCCGCGACAAGTCCTCGATCCTGGCGGACACCGTCGAGGCCGTGATCGGTGCGATCTACCTGGACCAGGGTCTGGAGAGCGCCACCGAGTTCGTCCACCGCCTGTTCGACCCGCTGATCGAGGAGTCCTCGCAGCTGGGCGCGGGCCTGGACTGGAAGACCAGTCTGCAGGAGCTGACCGCCTCGGTCGGCATCGGCGTCCCCGAGTACGTGGTGACCGAGTCCGGTCCGGACCACGAGAAGAACTTCGCCGCCGCCGCGCGCGTCGCGGGCGAGGACTACGGCCACGGCGCCGGCCGCTCGAAGAAGGAAGCCGAGCAGAAGGCCGCCGAGAGCGCCTGGCGCGCGATCAAGGCCAAGTACAAGTCGGCTAGCTGACGCCCGGTGCCTGAGCTCCCCGAGGTCGAGGTCGTCCGGCGCGGGCTGGCCCGCTGGGTCGCGGGCCGCACCGTCGCCTCGGCGGACGTGCTGCACCCGCGCGCCGTCCGCCGCCAGGTGGGCGGGGCGGCCGACTTCGCCGCCCGGATCACCGGCGCGACCCTGGGCACCGCCCAGCGGCGCGGCAAGTACCTCTGGGTGCCGCTCGACTCCGGCCTCGCGATGGTCGGCCACCTGGGCATGAGCGGCCAACTGCTCGTCCAGGACCCTTCGACGCCCGACGAGACGCACCTGCGGGTCCGGCTGCGCTTCACCGACGGCGGGCGGGAACTGCGCTTCGTGGACCAGCGGACCTTCGGCGGCCTGGCCGTCGAGGAGGCCGACGAGGACGTCACGCCGCTCTCCATCGCCCACATCGCGCGTGACCCGCTGGACGAACTCTTCGACGACGCGCACTTCGTGGCGGCCCTGCGGGCCAAGCGGACCACCGTCAAGCGGGCCCTGCTCGACCAGACCCTGATCAGCGGCGTCGGCAACATCTACGCCGACGAGACCCTCTGGCGCTCCCGCCTGCACTACGACCGCCCCACCGGCTCGCTCTCCCGCCCCAAGGCCACCGAGCTGCTCGGCCACGCCCGTGAGGTCATGACGGCCGCCCTGGCCGTCGGCGGCACCAGCTTCGACAGCCTCTACGTCAACGTGAACGGCGAGAGCGGCTACTTCTCCCGCGACCTCGACGCCTACGGCCGCGAGGGCGAACCCTGCCACCGCTGCGGCACGGCGATCCGCCGCGAGCCCTGGATGAACAGGTCCAGCTACTTCTGCCCGAAGTGCCAGCGCCGCCCCTAGGGCCTGACAGACCCTAGGCAGCGGTGGCCGGCTCGTTCGCCGGGTGGGTTTCCTCGTTGCCGAAGTGGGCGACGCCGACGGCGCTCAGCACCGCCAGGACGAACCCGAGCACGCCCATCCAGGCCAGGCCGGAGCGGGTGGAGTCGCCGAGCCAGAGCACGCCCACGGCGCCCGGCAGGACCGTCTCGCCGACCACCAGGGCGGCGGTGGCGCCGTTCACGGAGCCGAGCTGCAGGGCCACGGTGTGCAGGTACATCCCGCCGAGGCCGCCGACCAGGATCGCGTACAGGGCCGGATCACCCAGCAGCTGGGTGAGCGAGAAGGGCTCGAAGCCGTCCAGGATGCGGACGCCGATGCCGAGCGCCCCGAACGCGATGCCGGAGATCAGACCGGCCACGATCGCCCCGCCCGCGCCCATCCGCCGCACCAGCAGGCTGCCGCCGGCGATCAGCAGCACCGACACCGCGAGCAGCCACCAGTGCACGGCCGTCGCCGCGTGGTGCCCGCCCTCGGGCCCCGCCGCGATCGCCAGTATCACCAGGGCGCCGCACAGGATGCCGATCGAGGCCCACTCGAGCTGCTTCAGCCGCAGCCCCAGCAGTTTGATGCTGAGCACCGCGGTGATCACCAGGTTGGCGCTGATGATGGTCTGCGACAGGAAGAGCGGCAGCAGCCGCGCGGCGAGCGCACCGAGCAGGAAGCCCGCCAGGTCGAGCGCCGTGCCCAGGATGAACTCCCAGGTCACCACGGCCTTGGCCGTCGAGCTCAGGCTCGGCCCGCCGTGCTCGGTGACCCCGGCCTCGCGGCCGACGGCGGCTGCCTCCTCGCGGGCCGACCGCCGTGAGCCGAGCGCCTGCAGGACGGAGCCGGTGCCGTAGCAGGTGGACGCCGCGACGGCGGTGACGAGACCGATGATCACCAGGTGACTCCGAACTGTGCGTGACACTGACCGGCCACCCTATGCCCGCGCGGGGGCACCGAGGTCACCCGCCGGGAGGAGCCCGGGGCCGGTCTACCGGAGGGGAAGGACCAGCCCAGGGGGTGGCTCGTCGTCGGCTTCGGCCCGGTACGGTCTCTGTCATGAGAACTGTAGTGCGCCGCTCCACCGCGGCCCGCCCCGCCGCGCTGCTCGCGGCGCTGCTCGGGCTGCTCCTCCTGCTGGCACCGTCCGCCTCGGCGGCGGGAGGTGTGGACGAGGCGTCCAAGGCCCTGAAGAAGAGCCAGGTCTACGTGGACCCGACGATGACCTCGCGATTCTCGCAGGCCCAGGCCGACGCGCTGGCCAAGAAGATCGAGAAGGCCGACAAGCCGGTCTTCATCGCGGTGCTGCCCAGCAGCGCGCAGTACCCGCCGAAGAGCGTCGCGCGTGACCTCCGGACCAAGACCGGCATCGCGGGCCTGTACGGCATCTGGCTCGGCGACCAGTTCAAGGCCTTCACCGACCGCCAGGCGCTCTCGACGAACGCCGCCACCAACATGGCGCAGGCGGCCTTCGACGCCCACCGGGGCGACATCGACGCGACCGTGAACGACTTCGTCGACCAGGCCGACGGCCAGGTCAAGGGCCACGGTGTCTCCTCCGGCGGCTTCAGCGCCGCGCTGGTCGTCGTCCCGCTGGTGCTGCTCGCGCTGCTCGGCGGCGGTGTCTTCCTCCTGTTCCGCCGGGCCAGGAAGCGCCGCGAGGAGAAGGTCCGGGCCGAGCTGGCCCAGCTGCGCACCGTGGTGGACGAGGACATCACCGCCTTCGGCGAGGAGCTCGACCGCCTCGACTTCAACCCGGGTGCCCCGGGCGCCGACGACGCCCAGCGCGCCGACTACACCAAGGCCCTGGACAGCTACGAGAGCGCCAAGCGGGCCATGGACGCCGCCAAGCGACCCGAGGACGTCACCGCCGTGACGGAGGCCCTCGGCGAGGGCCGGTACTCGCTGGCCGTGCTGGACGCCCGCCGCACCGGCCGCGCGCTCCCCGAGCGCCGCCCGGCCTGCTTCTTCGACCCGCGCCACGGCATGTCCGTGCGCGACGCCGAGTGGGCCCCGCCCGGCGGCGCGGTCCGTACCGTCCCGGCCTGCCAGGCCGACCTGGACCGGCTGGCCATCGGCGCCACCCCGGACATCCGCACCGTGGAGACCGAGCACGGCCGCCAGGCGTACTGGGACGCCGGCCCGGCCTACAGCCCCTGGGCGGGCGGCTACTACGGCGGCGGCCTGCTCCCCGCGCTGCTGGTCGGCACCGCTCTCGGCTCGGTCTTCTCCACCCCCGCCTACGCGGCCCCCATGGGCTTCGAGGGCGGCCACGGCGGCTACGGCAGCGGGTACGACCCGAGCGTGGAAGGCGGCGACGAGACCGGTGCGGACTTCATCTCCTCCGACTTCGGCTCCTTCGACGGCGGCGGCTTCGGCGGCGGCGGGGACGACAGCTTCGGCGGCTTCTGACCGAGCCTGACGAGAAGGCCGTGCCCGGTGGCACGGCCTTCTCGCCGTCTCAGGCCAGCAGCGCCGCCAGGTAGTCCTCCATCCGGGCCGCGACCAGCTCGTCGGTCAGGTCCGGGCGGCCGACCGTGCGCCAGGGCACGACGACCTTCGCGGCGTCCGGGGCGAGCGCGAGGGCGTCGAGCAGCCGCCAGTAGCGGTGGTCGTCCGGGTCCGGGGTCAGCCGGCCGCCGGCCTCGGTGTAGTGCTCGGCGAAGGCCGTCCCGGCCGGGACGCCGTGCAGCAGCGCCAGGTTGGTCGAGCAGTGCGCCACGTCAAGGTCGGCCGGCCCCCAGGAGGTCTCCACCCAGTCCACGACACCGCTGATCCGCGAACCGGTGAAGAGCACGTTGCCCGGGTGGAAGTCCCGGTGCAGGAAGACGCCCCGGTAGGCGGGCGGCTCGCGGCGGATCACGTCCACCGCCGCGCGCCACAGCGCCGGGCGGGTGGTCCGCTCGGGAACGCGGACCAGCTCCGGGGCCGTCCAGGCCTGGTACTCGCGGGGCCGTTCGGCGGGCTCGATCCGGTGCACGGCCGCCAGCTGGCGGGCCAGCGGGCGGGAGATGCCCGGGTCGGCCAGCCGCAGGCCGCCGGGGAGCAGGGTCATCAACAGGGACGGGTGGTCGCAGTGCTCGCCGGTCGGATCGACCGCCACCAGTTCGGCGACGGGCACCTCGGTGGGGACGAGCAGCCGCAGGATGTCGGCCTCGCGGCGGAGCAGCCCGGGGGCGTGCTCGACGAAGAACGGTTTGACGAAGGAGCGCAGGACGAGCACCCGCCGCCCGGCGGGCCCGCCGACGGTGATCCGCCGCATCTCGGAGGTCCAGCCGCCGAGCAGCGGCTCGACCGTCTCGATCTCCTCGCCCTCGGCCAGTCGGCTCCGCACCCAGGCCTCGGTCTGTTCGAAGGTCATGGCGCCGACGGTAGTGAACGCCGCTGCGCCGGTGCGGGGGAATTCCGACCGGGACGCCCCGAGGCCGGGTTGTTAGGGTCGTGGGCATGCACGCTCATGATCCCCACCAGCCCACCCGCGTCACGGCCTGGGTGCGCGGCCGCGTCCAGCAGGTGGGCTTCCGGTGGTGGACGAGGGCGCGCGCGCTGGAGATCGGTCTCACCGGTTATGCGAGCAATCTGGGCGACGGCCGGGTCCAGGTGGTGGCCGAGGGCACCCACGCCGACTGCGAGCGGCTGCTGGCCCTGCTGCGCGGCCCCGGCACCCCCGGCGCGGTGTCCGGAGTGACGGAGATCTGGACCGCCACGGGCGGCGGTTACGAGGGCTTCGCCATCCGTTGAGGTCAGGGGTTGCCCGGGGTGGCGGCGGGTCGTCAGCGCCCGTACCGCTACAGGGCGGCGCAAGGCAAGCTCTGGCCGGGTAGGGTTGCCTTCCGGGCGTAGTCGTGGTTGACTCCGCAGCGAGCAGTGATCGACTGTGGTCCGTGCTCTGGCCGCCCGGCCGTACGGCGTGTGTTTCCCGCCGTGCAGGTGACAGGCGCGCGGTAGCGTGCGGTGATCGTGTTGACCCGTAGGGTCTTTGGTGAGACGCTGAAAGCCCGCGCACCAATCTGCGTTTCCCCGGCAGGGTCATGTCGTCGTGGGCCCAGCTCACCACGGCTTTCCCGCAGTGCCCAGCCAGCACGGCCGGTTCGTGGAGGCGTGCGTACCCCCCTTCCCCCTAGACCCATACCGCACCGGTTCGGTCACTCAGCGTGGAGGACCATTCATCATGGCAAAGGCGCTTCTCGGGTACGTCGGCGGCCCCGACCCGCGAATGCTCTCCGAGATGCGACGGCTTCAGCAGCGCGTCCAGGACCTGGAGTCCGAGCTCGTTCGGATGCAGGCCGAGAACGACGCACTCACCGCTGTCGCTGACGAGCACTCGCTGCTCAGCAGCATCGACCTGGATCAGCGGGAGCCCGCACTCACCTGATCCGATCCTCATCGATCGACGCCGCTGCGTATCGAGTCCCCGTCGTATCTCTCGTACGGGACGTAGCTTGCGAGGGACGCCCGGGTGGCGTCCCTTCGTCGTGTCCGGCCCCCCGCGCTGCTTTTGCTGAGGAGGATGCCCGGCTGCGGCGTGGTGAAACCGCCGCCTGACGGCCCGCTGTCGGCCGTGCCGGATACAGTCGCCCACGGACCACCTGTGAGGCGAGGAGAGCGGCGCGTGCACCTGAAGAGTCTGACGCTGCGCGGGTTCAAGTCCTTCGCCTCCGCCACCACGCTGCGCTTCGAGCCGGGCATCACCTGCGTGGTCGGGCCGAACGGCTCCGGCAAGTCGAACGTGGTGGACGGGCTCTCCTGGGTCATGGGGGAGCAGGGCGCCAAATCGCTGCGCGGCGGCAAGATGGAGGACGTCATCTTCGCCGGGACGAGCGGGCGCGCCCCGCTGGGCCGGGCCGAGGTGAGCCTGACCATCGACAACACCGACGGCGCGCTGCCGATCGACTACGCCGAGGTGACCATCACCCGGACGATGTTCCGCAACGGCGGCAGCGAGTACGCCCTCAACGGCGAGACCTGCCGGCTGCTCGACATCCAGGAGCTGCTCTCCGACTCCGGCATCGGCCGCGAGATGCACGTGATCGTCGGCCAGGGCCAGCTCGACTCCGTGCTGCACGCCGACCCGATGGGCCGCCGGGCCTTCATCGAGGAGGCCGCCGGGGTGCTCAAGCACCGCAAGCGCAAGGAGAAGGCGCTGCGGAAGCTGGACGCGATGGCCGCCAACCTCAACCGGGTGCAGGATTTGGTGGCCGAGTTGCGGCGCCAACTCGGCCCGCTCGGCCGACAGGCGAAGATCGCCCGGCGGGCGGCCGGCATCCAGGCCGAGCTGCGGGACGCCCGGCTGCGCCTGCTGGCGGACGACCTGCTCGGACTCCGTTCGGCCGTCGAGGCCGAGATCGCCGACGAGCTCGCGCTGCGGCTGCGGCGCACCACGGTCGAGCAGGAGCTCGCCGCCGCCCAGCAGTGCGAGGCCGTGCTCGAGGCCCAGGTGGCTCAGCTCGGGCCGCAGCTGGAGGCCGCCCGGCAGACCTGGTACCGGCTCTCGGCGCTGGTCGAGCGCACCAGGGGCACCATCGGGCTGGCCGAGGCCCGGGTGCGGCACGCCGTGAGCGGGGTGCAGGGGGAGGAGCGGCGCGGCCGCGACCCGGAGGAGCTGGAGCGCGAGGCCGAGGCCGTCCGCGAGCAGGAGGAGGCGCTGGCCGAGGCGCTGGAGCAGGCGCAGTACGCGCTCGCCGAGGCCGTCGAGCAACGCGCCGAGCTGGAGCGGGAGTTGGCGGGGGAGGAGGCTCGGCTGCGGCAGGCCGCCAGGGCGCTGGCCGACCAGCGGGAGGGGCTGGCCCGGCTGCAGGGGCAGGCCGGGGCGGCCCGGTCGAAGGCGGCGGCCGCCGAGGCGGAGATCGGCCGGCTGGTGGAGGCCCGGGAGGAGGCCGCGCGGCGGGCCGAGACGGCGGAGGAGGAGTACCGGCTGCTCCAGGAGCAGACCGAGGGCCCGGCGGCGGAGGACCTGGACGCGGGGTACGAGGCGGCGAAGGCCGCGCTGGCCTCGGCCGAGACGGCATTGGCGGCGGCCCGGGAGGCGGCGGCCGCGGCGGAGCGGGAGCGCGCCGCCCAGGTGGCCCGGCACGAGGCGCTCTCGCTCGGCCTGCGGCGCAAGGACGGCAGCGGCGCGCTGCTCGCGGCCGGTGAGCAGCTGGCCGGGGTGCTCGGCCCGGCGGCCCGCCTGCTGACGGTGGCCCCCGGCTGGGAGAGCGCCCTCGCGGCGGCCCTCGGCGCGGCGGCGGACGCCGTGGTGGTGGACGGCGTGGCCACCGCGGTGGCGGCGCTGCGACTGCTCCGGAAGGAGGACGCCGGGCGGGCGGCGCTGCTGATCGCGGGCGGCGGCGGCCCCGGGGATCCCGGCGAGGTGCCCGAAGGGCTGGCCGGGGCCGGGGAGTTGGTGAGCGGACCGGCCGAGGTGGTGGCGGTGGTGCGGGGGCTGCTGGCCCGTACCGTTGTGGTGGCGGATCTGGCCGAGGCGCGGGAAGTCGTCTGTGACCGGCCGGAGTTGACCGCCGTCACGCGGGGTGGCGAGCTGCTCGCCAGCGGGTTCGCCCAGGGCGGGGCGGCCGGGGCGCCGAGCCTGCTCGAGACCGAGGCGGCGGTCGCCGAGGCGGCCGGGCGGATCGCCGAACTCGACACGGTCTGCACGGACTTGGCCACCGATCTGACGGCGGCCGGGGAGCTGCGCCGCGAGCTGGCGGCCGAGCGCGAGCGGCTGGGCGCGCTGCGCCGGGCCGCCGAGCAGGAGCGGGCCCGGACGGCCGGGGCGCTGGGCCGGCTCGGTGGTCAGGCGCGGGCCGCGGTGGGCGAGGCCGAGCGGCTGGCGGCAGCCGTGGCGCGGGCCGAGGAGGGGCTGGCCCAGGCGCTGACCGCCGCCGAGGAGCTGGCCGAACGACTCGCCGCCGCCGAGGAGTTGGCGGAGTCGGGCGAGGAGGAGCCGGACTCCGCCCGGCGGGACGCGCTGGCCGCCGCCGGGGTCGAGGCCCGGCAGGCCGAGATGGAGGCGCGGCTCTCGGTGCGGACGCACGAGGAGCGGGTGCGCTCGCTCGCCGGGCGGGCCGAGCAGCTGGCCCGCGCGGCCCGCGCCGAGCGCGAGGCGAGGGCCCGGGCGGCCGAACGGCGTGAGCGGGCCCGCCACGACGCCGCCGTGGCCACCGCGGTCGGGGCCGGGGCCCAGCAGCTCCTCGGCCGGCTCGAGGGCTCGCTCGGCGCGGCCGACACCGAGCGGGCCGAGGTCGAGCAGCAGCGCGCCGATCGCGAGGCGCAGCTGAAGGCCGGCCGCGAGCTGGGCCGCGAGCTCAAGGGCGAGCTGGACAAGCTGGTGGACGCCGGCCACCGCGACGAGGTGCTGCGGGCGGAGAAGCGGCTGCGGATCGAGCAGCTGGAGGCCAAGGCGCTGGAGGACTTCGGCCTGGGCGGCGGCGAACTGCTCGCCGCCTTCGGCCCGGACCAGCTCGTGCCGCCGCCCACCCCGGAGGAGGGCCAGGAGCCGGGCGAGCCCCGCCCGTACGTCCGGGCCGAGCAGGAGAAGCGGCTGCGGGCGGCCGAGAAGGCGTACCAGCAGCTCGGCAAGGTCAACCCGCTGGCGCTGGAGGAGTTCGCGGCGCTGGAGGAGCGGCACCAGTTCCTCGGTGAACAGCTGGACGACCTCAAGCGCAGCCGGCGGGACTTGCTGGAGATCGTCAAGGACGTGGACACCCGGGTCGAGCAGCTCTTCACCTCGGCGTACCACGACACCGCCGCGCAGTTCGAGGGCGTCTTCTCGCGGCTCTTCCCGGGTGGCGAGGGCCGGTTGGTGCTGACCGACCCGGACAACATGCTGACCACCGGGGTGGAGGTGGAGGCCCGCCCGCCGGGCAAGAAGGTCAAGCGGCTCTCGCTGCTCTCCGGTGGTGAGCGTTCACTGACGGCGGTCGCGCTGCTGGTGTCGATCTTCAAGGCCAGGCCGAGCCCGTTCTACGTGATGGACGAGGTCGAGGCGGCGCTGGACGAGACCAACCTGCGGCGGCTGATCGCGATCATGGAGGAGCTGCGGGAGAGCTCCCAGCTGATCGTGATCACCCACCAGAAGCTGACCATGGAGTGCGCCGACGCCCTCTACGGCGTGACCATGAAGGGCGACGGCATCTCGCAGGTGATCAGCCAGCGGCTGCGGAGCTGAGCGCCCAAGAAGGTGCAGATCGGTCATCAGGGGCGAATGTCACCGTTCCGTGGCGGGGGGCGGGTCACGGATACTGGTCTGCGATATGGAATACGTGATCCTTGCCGTAGTCATCGCCGTGGTCGCCGTCGGTGCGATCGCGGGCCTCGTCGTCAACGGCAGACGACGCAAGACGCTGCCCCCGAAGTCGGCCGCCCCCGTCATCACGACGGCGCCGCCGACCCCGCGTGAGCCCCAGGTCGGCGACGAAGCCGCGCCGACCGCCACGGCACCCACGCAGACCATCGAGGAGGTCGAGCTTCCGCCGGTAGCGGAGGAGGAGCCGGCCGCCGCTGTCGAGGCACCCGAGCTGGAGGTGCCCGAGCCGACCGCGGGGCGGCTGGTCCGGCTGCGCTCGCGGCTCTCGCGCTCGCAGAACTCGCTCGGCAAGGGCCTGCTCACGCTGCTCTCCCGCGACCGGCTGGACGAGGACACCTGGGAGGAGATCGAGGAGACGCTGCTCGTCGCCGACGTCGGCGTCGCCCCGACCCAGGAGCTGGTCGAGCGGCTGCGCACCCGGGTCAAGGTGCTCGGCACCCGAACGCCCGAGGAGCTGCGCGGGCTGCTGCACGAGGAGCTCGTCGCCCTGATCGGCGCCGACGCGGACCGCACGCTGAAGACCGCCAAGCACGAGGACGGCCGCCCGGCCGTTGTGCTGGTCGTCGGCGTCAACGGGGTCGGCAAGACCACCACCTCCGGCAAGCTCGGCCGGGTCCTGGTCGCCGACGGCCGCAAGGTCGTGCTCGGCGCGGCCGACACCTTCCGGGCCGCCGCCGCGGACCAGCTGCAGACCTGGGGCGAGCGGGTCGGTGCCCGCACCGTCCGCGGGCCCGAGGGCGGCGACCCGGCCTCGGTCGCGTTCGACGCCGTGAAGGAGGGTATCGCCGAGGGTGCGGACACCGTGCTGGTCGACACCGCGGGGCGGTTGCACACCAAGACCGGGCTGATGGACGAGCTCGGCAAGGTCAAGCGGGTCGTGGAGAAGCACGGGCCGGTGGACGAGGTGCTCCTGGTGCTGGACGCCACGACCGGCCAGAACGGGCTGGTGCAGGCGCGGGTGTTCGCGGAGGTCGTGGACATCACCGGCATCGTGCTCACCAAGCTCGACGGCACGGCCAAGGGCGGCATCGTGGTCGCGGTCCAGCGCGAGCTGGGCGTGCCGGTCAAGCTGATCGGCCTGGGCGAGGGCGCGGACGACCTGGCGCCGTTCGAGCCGGGCGCGTTCGTGGACGCCTTGATCGGCGAGTAGGGACGACAGTAGGGCTCTGCACCCAGGGCGAGTTGCACTATCCAGGGGCGCGGGGAACTGCGCGAGTGCGGGAGACGACGGCCTGTCGCCTACCGCTTCGCGCGGTTCCCCGCGCCCCTGAGCGGCTGCAACTGGATCTCCGCGGTAGCTGCTGCGACGCCTCTTCCGGCCTCGCGCGGTTCCTCGCGCCCCTGGGGCGTTGCAGCTTGCCCGCGCAGAAAGGGTTCACCCCGCCAGTTCGGGGGCCCGCTCCCGGCTGCGGTGGCAGGTGTAGGCGAGGGTGCCGAGGAGGAGGCGGGCCTCCGGCGGGCAGCCGGCCGTTTCGCGGGAGGGGCGGCGGAGCCAGCGGGTGGGGCCGAGGGAGCCGAGGACGGTGGGCGGGGCGGCCACGTAGGAGCCTTCGCCGTGGCAGGCGAGGTCGAGGGCGGCGTCGTCCCAGCCCATCCGGTAGAGGAGCTCGGGCAGGCGGGCGGCGGTGCCGGGGGCGACGAAGAAGAGCAGCCGCCCGGTCGGCGGCGCGAGCACGGGCCCGAGCTGGGTGCCCATCCGCTCCAGCCGGACCAGCGCCTGCAGACCCGGCTGCGCCGGGACGTCCAGCACGTCGAAGGACCGGCCGGCCGGCAGCAGGACGGGGGCGTCCACCGCCCAGAGCTCCCGGACCGACGGGGCGTGCGCGTCCAGCGTGGCAACCGGGCTCACGCCGTCGTGCAGCCCGGGCGCGGCGCAGTGTACCGCCGCGCACCCGCACCGCCCGTCCGCCGCGGTGCGGCCCGAACCGACGGCGACCGACCAGCCCCAGCGGCCGGTGTACTCGGCGGCCGCCCGGTAGGAGCTGCCGCGGGCGCGCCGGCGCGAGCCGAAGCGCAGATCGCCGAAGAGGTTGTCCATGCCTCCCCCAACAGGTTCGGATTGCCGGTGGTTACGGGACTGTGACGATCCGTCGATTGTCCGACCTGGTGCGGGTGGTGCGTCGGCGGCGCGCGGGGGCCGGCGTGCTCCGATTCGGGTCGCGCGGGCGAGGAGTCGCTTGGCTCCGGCGCGGCTACTGCCGGACCGTCGGTGCTGCACAGGGTGCCTCCGTCATATTCGAGGTCGTCAAGACCCTTGGACCTGAAGCGAATTGGCGGCTGAGGGCGGCGTGGAGCAGCTCAAGGGCCGACTGTTGGAAGCCGACGTGAGCCGGGTACCAGTGAAGCGCGGTACGACGTCGATTAGTTCACTCGTAGGGGTGGCGAAAGGTGGCGTTTCCCCGTCATCGCTCCCCCGGACGGCGGACGGGGCGTTACGTTCGGGCTACGGAACGCAGTGGCGGATCGGGACGAGAGGGCCTCGCGCAGTGGGGCCGGGCGGGATGGGGCGGTTCCCATGGCAGAGAAGCAACCGAACGAGAAGCTGACCACCTGGTTCGGCCGCAGCGGCTGGTCCAAGGGTGAGTTGGCCCGTCAGGTCAACCGTCGGGCCCGCCAGATCGGCGCCCACCACGTCAGCACCGACACCTCCCGGGTGCGCCGCTGGCTGGACGGCGAGCAGCCGCGCGAGCCGATCCCACGCATCATGTCGGAGCTGTTCTCCGAGCGCTTCGGCTCCGTGGTCTCGGTGGAGGACTTGGGGCTGCGCACCATCGTGCCGGTCTCCACCGTGGGCGGCGGGGTCGACCTGCCGTGGAGCGCCCCGCAGACCGTCCAGCTGATCAGCGAGTACTCGCGCAGCGACCTGATGCTCAACCGTCGGGGATTCCTCGGTACGTCGCTGGCCCTGACCGCCGGGGCCGCGCTGATCGAGCCGATGCAGCGCTGGCTCACCCCCGGCCCGTCCGGCGCGCCGATGCCCATCCTGGCCGCCGCCAACGGCGGGGAGCCGTACACCGGCCGGCTCTCCGAGCCCGAGCTGGAGCTTCTCGAGCAGACCACCAAGATGTTCCGCCAGTGGGACGCGCAGAACGGCGGCGGCCTGCGCCGCAAGGCCGTCGTCGGCCAACTGCACGAAGTCACGGACCTGCTGCAGGAGACGTACCCCGAGGCGACCACCAAGCGCCTGTTCCGCCTCACCGCCGAGCTGGCCCACCTGGCGGGCTGGATGTCGTACGACGTCGGCATGCACCCGAGTGCGCAGAAGTACTACGTCCTCGCGCTGCACGCGGCCAAGGAGGCGGGAGACCGGCCGTTCGGCGCGCTCATCCTCACCGACATGAGCCGCCAGATGATCCACCTGGACCGGGGCGACGACGCACTCGAGCTCATCCACCTGGCCCAGTACGGCAGCCGCGACACCGCCACCCCCCGCCAGCAGGCTCTGCTGTACGCGATGGAGGCCCGCGCCTACGCCACCATCGGGGAGGCCACCCGCTGCGCCCGGGCGGTCCGGATGGCGGAGGACACCTTCAGCGACTGCCGGGACGGCGACAGCGACCCGGACTGGCTGCGGTTCTTCTCCGAGGCCGAGCTCAACGCGGAGAACGCCCACTCCTACCGCGACCTCGCCTACAACGCGCCCGGCAGCGCGCTCTTCGCCTCGATGTCCGCCCCCCTGATGGAGCGCGCCGTCGACCTCTTCCGGCAGGACCCGGACCACGTCCGCACCTACGCGTTCAACCTGATCGGGATGGCCAGCGTCCACCTGCTGCAGAACGAGCCGATGGAGGCCGCCCGGATGGCCGAGCAGGCCGTGGACATCGCCACCAAGGTGCGCTCCGAGCGGCTCAACAGCCGGGTGCGCAAGACCTCGGCGGCGGCCAGCCGGGACTTCCGGGGCGTGGCCGAAGTCAGCCGGTTGGCCGACCGGGTGGTCGAGGACATTCCGGAGTTCGTCCCTGCGGGCTAACGCGGAGGGTGACGTACGGTAGCCCACCCGGAGCGGCGGCGTGGCGAGTTCACGCCGCCGTAACGCCTTCGCCACCCTCGTCACGGTCGTGAAACATCGGGCCGCACTGGCCGAAACCCATCTTCGGCACTCTCCTCTTCAACGCCGACACCGCCGGATTGCACGGGACAGGATTCCAGCGGACGGAGCGGCCTGAATTCACGAGGAGACGCCGATGCCGGACGGCTTCAGCGCGGGCGACACCGCCTTTGTGTTCATCAGTGCAGCCCTGGTCATGTTGATGACCCCGGGTCTGGCCTTCTTCTACGGGGGCATGGTCCGGGTCAAGAGCGCACTCAACATGCTGGTGATGAGCTTCATCTCGCTCGGCATCGTCAGCGTCCTCTGGGTGCTCTACGGCTACACGCTGGCCTTCGGGCCGGACGCCGGGGCCGGCCTGATCGGCAACCTCGACTTCCTCGGGATGCGCGGCATCGGGATGAACGACCTGACCGGCACCATCCCCACCACCGCCTTCTCCGCCTTCCAGCTGATGTTCGCGGTCATCACCCCCGCCCTGATCAGCGGCGCGATCGCCGACCGGGCCAAGTTCGCCGCCTGGGGCCTGTTCGTGGCGCTCTGGGTGACCATCGTCTACTTCCCGGTCGCGCACTGGGTGTTCTTCTTCGACAACGGCAACGGCGGCTGGCTCGGTGACCGCAACGGCGTGATCGACTTCGCCGGCGGTACGGCTGTGCACATCAACGCCGGGGTCGCCGGTCTGGCGCTCTGCCTGGTGCTCGGCAAGCGGATCGGCTTCAAGAAGGACCCGATGCGGCCGCACAGCCTGCCTCTGGTGATGCTCGGCTCCGGGCTGCTGTGGTTCGGCTGGTTCGGCTTCAACGCGGGCTCGGCGCTGGCCGCCAACGGTGTCGCGGGCATGGCCTTCATGAACACCCAGGTCGCCACCGCCGCCGCCATGCTCGGCTGGCTGGCCTACGAGAAGATCAAGCACGGCGCGTTCACCACGCTCGGCGCCGCCTCCGGCGCGGTGGCCGGTCTGGTCGCCATCACCCCGGCCTGCGGCTCGGTCAGCCTGCTCGGCGCGATCGCGATCGGCCTGATCGCCGGGGCCGTCTGCGCCGCCGCGATCAGCCTCAAGTACCGCCTGGGCTTCGACGACTCGCTCGACGTGGTGGGCGTGCACGCCGTCGGCGGGGCGATCGGCTCGCTGCTGATCGGCTTCTTCGCCACCGGCCACGTCGGCCAGACCGCCCAGGGCCTCTTCTACGGCGGCGGGTTCGGGCAGCTGGGCAAGCAGGCGATGGGCGTGGCCGTGGTCGCCGTCTACTCCTTCGTCCTCTCCTGGGTGCTCGCCAAGGCGATCGACCGCACGATCGGCTTCCGGGTCGCCGAGGACGTCGAGCTGGCCGGCATCGACCAGGCCGAGCACGCCGAGTCCGCCTACGATTTCAGCGCCGTCGGCGCCAGCCTGGCCCGCGCCGTCAGCGCCGGTACCACCAAGCCCGTTGCCACCAAGATCGCCGAGAAGACCGAGGTCGACGCCTGATGAAGCTCATCACCGCCATCATCAAGCCGCACCGCCTGGACGAGGTGAAGACCGCCCTGCAGGCCGCCGGGGTCCAGGGTCTGACCGTCACCGAGGCGAGCGGGTACGGCCGCCAGCGCGGCCACACCGAGGTCTACCGGGGCGCCGAGTACACCGTCGACCTGGTCCCCAAGTGCCGGATCGAGGTGCTGGTCGAGGACGACCTCGCCGAGGAGACCATCGACACCCTGGTGAAGGCCGCCCGGACCGGCAAGATCGGCGACGGCAAGGTCTGGAGCGTACCCGTCGAGACCGCCGTCCGGGTCCGCACCGGCGAGCGCGGCCCCGACGCCCTGTGACACGTTCTTGAGTTCGGCCCCGGCGGGCCGGTGACGATTCGTCACCGGCCCGCCGAAGGCGTATCCGGCCACACCGGCACGTACGACGGACGGGGAAACCTCAGTGACCACCGAGACCCACTCCACCGGCCCCTCCAGCGGCTCGGACTTCGCCGTGGCCCGGGACAGGCTGCTCGCCGAGCCCGGCCGGGCCGGTGCCGAACGCCGCCGGGCGCTGGCCGGGCTGGCCGACGGCTGGCTGGCCGGGCTGTACGCCGCCGCCGGGGCCCCGCCCGGCACCGCGCTGGTGGCTGTCGGGGGCTACGGCCGGGGCGAGCTGTCGCCGCGCAGCGACCTGGACGTGCTGCTGCTGCACGAGGGGCGGATCGACCGCGAGCTGCCCGAGCGGATCTGGTACCCCGTCTGGGACGGCGGCGCCGCGCTCGACCACTCGGTCCGCACCCTCGCCGAGGCCCGGGCCGTCGCGGGGGAGGACCTCAAGGCGCAGCTGGGCCTCCTTGACGCCCGCCACCTGGCCGGGGACGCCGAACTCACCGCCCGGCTGCGCTCGGCCGTGCTGGCCGACTGGCGGGAGGGCGCGCCCGGCCGGCTGCCCGAGCTGCGCGAGCTCTGCTCCGAGCGGGCCGAGCGGCACGGCGAGCTCTCCTTCCTCCTCGAGCCCGACCTCAAGGAGGCCAAGGGCGGCCTGCGCGACGTCGCCGCCCTGAACGCCATCGCGGCCACCTGGCTGGCCGACGCCCCCCGGGACGGCCTGGAGGAGGCCGCGGCCCGGCTGGCCGACGTCCGCGACGCGCTGCACCTGACCACCGGCCGGGCCACCGAACGCCTCGGCCTGCACGACCAGGACCAGGTGGCCGCCGAACTCGGCCTGCTGGATGCCGACATCCTGCTCCGCCAGGTCTACGAGGCCGCCCGCACCATCAGCTACGCGGGGGACGTCACCTGGCGGGCCGTCGGCCGGGTGCTGGCCGCGCGCGGCCGGGGGCGCCGCCGGCTGCCGTTCCTGGGCAACGGCCGGGCCGCGGCGGGCCGGGGCGTGGTGGAGCGCCGCCCGCTGGCCGAGGGCGTGGTCGAGCAGGACGGCGAGGCCGTGCTGGCCCAGACCGCCCGCCCGGCGCAGGACCCGGTGCTCCCGCTGCGGGCCGCCGCCGCGGCGGCCCAGGCCGGGCTGACGGTCAGCCACGCCACCGTCCGCCGGCTGGCCGCCGAGACCCGCCCGCTGCCGGTGCCCTGGCCGGACGAGGCCCGCGAGCAGTTGGTCACCCTGCTCGGCGCGGGCGAGGCCGCCGTACCGGTCTGGGAGGCGTACGAGGCCGAAGGCCTGATCACCCGGCTGCTGCCGGACTGGGAGCGGGTGCGCTGCCGGCCGCAGCGCAACGCCGTGCACCGCTGGACGGTCGACCGCCACCTGGTCGAGACGGCGGTCAAGGCCGCCGCGATGACCCGCCGGGTGGCCCGGCCGGACTTGCTGCTGGTCGCCGCCCTGCTGCACGACATCGGCAAGGGCTGGCCGGGGGACCACTCGGAGGCGGGCGAGGTGATCGTCCGGGACGTGGCCGTGCGGATGGGCTTCGACAAGGACGACACCGAGACCCTGGCCCTGCTGGTCCGGCACCACCTGACGCTGGTCGACACCGCGACCAGACGGGACCCGGACGACCCGGCGACGGTCGCCCTGATCACCCGGACGGTCGGCGCCCTGCCGCACCTGGAGCTGCTGCACGCCCTCACCGAGGCGGACGCCACCGCCACCGGCCCGGCTGCCTGGAGCAGTTGGCGGGCCTCGCTGGTGGAGGGCCTGGTCGACCGGGCCGCCGCCCAGCTGGGGTGCGTGGCCGCCGGGTGGTCCGGCGGCCGCCTGGCCGACGGCGAGCCGACCGCCGAGCAGGAGCGGCTCGCCGTCGAGGCCGCCGCCACCGGCGCCCCCGCGCTCTCGCTGCTCGCGCACGCGGCGGCCGCCGCCGACCCGGAGCGGCCCGAGCCGATGGGCGTCTCACTGACCCTGGCCATCCCGGACCAGCCGGGCCTGCTCGGCACCGTGGCCGGGGTGCTCGCCCTGCACCGGCTCACCGTCCGGGCCGCCGGGCTGCGGGAGCTGGACCCGGTCGGGGCCGGGCCGGTGCTGCTGCTCTCCTGGACGGTGGCGGCCGAGTACGGCGAGCTGCCGGAGGCGGCCCGGCTGCGGGCCGACCTGCGGCGGGCGCTGGACGGCTCGCTGGACGTGGCGCGCAAGCTCGCCGAGCGCGATGCCGCGGCGCCGCGGCGCCGCGGCATCCCCACCCCGCCGCCGGTGGTCACGGTCGCGCCCGGGGCGTCCTCCTCCTCGGCGACCATCCTGGAGGTCCGGGCCCACGACGCTCCCGGCCTGCTGCACCGCATCGGCCGCGCCCTCGACACGGCGGGCGTCCGGGTCCGTACGGCCCACGTCTCCACGCTGGGTGCGGAGGCGGTCGACGCGTTCTACCTCACGGACGCCGACGGTCGGCCGCTGACCCCGGAGGCCGCCCGGGAGGTGGCCGCAGCCGTACAGGCAGGCATCTAGGGGTCGCGCCACCCAGGGGCTGCACCACCCAGGGGCTGCACTATTCAGGGGCGCGGGGAACTGCGCGAAGCGGTAGGCCGCAGGCCGGTACCTTCCGCCCTCGTGCAGTTCCTCGCGCCCCTGGGTAGTGCAACCGGGCCACTGCGGGAGGCCGCAGGCCGTGCGTGGTTGGCAGCGCAGTTCCCCGCGCCCCTGAGGGGGTTTACGTTCGGGCGAGGGTTTCCGCCAGGCTGCGCCAGATTTCCATCGAGGTGTTGACGTCGCCGCCGGCCAGGTGGGCCTCAGCGGCGAGCTCCTCCAGGGCGGCGACGCCCGCCTCGCGGTGGCCGGCGAGGATGTCGAGCTGGCCGCGGACCGTCCGGAGGGTCAGCACGTCCTGGCGGGCCAACAGCAGTCCGTCGTCGTGCAGTTGGCCGCACAGCTGGACCGCCTCCGCCGTGCGGCCCTGCTGGACGGCGAGCCGGGCCCGCAGCAGGGTGTGCTCCTGCCGGTGCACCTCGGCCCCGATCAGCTCGACGGCGGGCGCCGCCTCGGCCAGGCAGCGTTCGGCCTCCGCTGGCCGCCGCGGGGACATCTGCAGGCTGAGCGAGGCGGCGGCCAGCCGCAGGCGTAGCCAGAGCAGGGGGTTCTCCCGGCTGTCGAGCAGGGCCAGCGCCTGGTCGAGCCGGTCCGCCGCACCGGGGTGGTCGCCCTGGCGCAGCCGTACGTGCGCGCTGGTCCACAGTGCTTCGGCCCGCGGTGTGGCGGCGGCCTCGGCGGTGCGCAGCTCCAACTCGTCGGCGTGGAGCCGGGCTTCGGCCAGCCGGCCGAGGGCGGTCTCGGTGGAGACGAGCACCAGGAGGGCGCCGTGCAGTTCGCCGGCCGGCAGCTGGTGCTCGGTGGCGAGGGTGAAGGCGGTGGTGGCGCTAGCGTGGGCCTCGGCGGCCTGGCCGAGGGCGCGGCGGCAGCGGGCCAGCTGGAGGTGCGAGTGGGCGGCCAGTTCGGGGGCGCCGAGCTGTTCGGCGAGGGTGGTGAGTTCGGCCAGGGTGGCGGCCTCGGCGGTGCGGTCGCCCGCGGACTGCTGGAGGGCGGCGAGCATCCGCAGGGCCTGCCAGCGCAGGGCGGGTTCGCCGTCGGGGTGGGTGGTGAGCGCCTGGTCGAGGAGGGTGCGGGCGCGGGCCGGGTCCTCGGTGGCGGTGGCCAGGGCGAGCGCCTGGGCGAGGGGGTCGCTGTGCGAGCCGCGCAGGGTGGCGAGGGGGACGCCGAGCCGTTCGGCCAGGTACTCGGCGGCCCGTGCGGTCGGTGGCCGGGCGCCGGACTCGAGCCGGGAGAGGTAGCCGGTGGACATCCCGGTGCCGGCCAACTGCTGCTGGGACAGGCCGAGTCCGGTGCGGAGCGCGCGCAGTCGGGTGCCGAAGTCCGGTTGCTGCGGTGACACGTGACTACCCCCATGGGCCTGCGGATCGGCGTCACCCTACCAACTGTGCCAAAACTGGCAAGGTACGCCGGGCCGTTGAGGGGGTGGGGGTTACGGCCAGTCGATCTCCGGCAGCGCGCGGGCGGCCGGGAGCGGGCGGGGTGAGCGGTGCATCGGAGCCGTCCTCAGGATCGTCCGAGAGCTGGCAGCAGGGCGTCCTACCGACCGTAACCCCCGCGGCGGGGGAGCGGGCGGGAGCTGACAAGCTCCGGCCCCGGATGCGTCAGGGGTGCGGCCGGCCGGTTGACATGGATCGCCAACTACCGTGCTGAGCTGGCACTTTGGTCTGTGTCAGGTTTGGCAATCGGTCTTGACCAGGTTGACCGGCCCCGGCACAGTGGCGGAGCGGCCAGCTGGTCCACGGTTGGTGCGGCCCCCGACGCCCCAGGAGGCAGTCCCATGGCAGAAGTCCCCATGCTCAGCGCCGAGTCCAAGGCCCGGGTCGAGGCCGTGCTCGGCCGTGCCGCGTCCGACACCGAGTTCCGCCAGATGCTCACGAGCAACCCGGCGGCCGCCCTCGCGGACACCAACCTGACGGGGCAGGAGCGGGAGATGCTCGCCTCGATGAAGCGCGTCGCGCTGGAGGAGTGGGGCGTCGAGGTCCGGACCTTCCGCAACTTCATCCTCGACGACGGCTTCGACGACCTGGACGACGCGCCCAGCCAGATCTGACCCGCCAAGCCCGCCCCTGGTCCTGCCGAGGGCCCCTGGCCCTGCCGACGGCCCCGAGTTCTCCGAAGGCCCCCGAGTTCTCCGAAGGAGAAGACTTCATGACGCCTGTGCCGACTCCCCGCAACCACGCCGACGAGGCCGCGCTGGAGCGCGAGCTCGGGCTGCTCGGCGCCGTTCGGGAGCTGGGGCGGCCGGCGGGGGAGGAGACCGACATCGTCACCGAGGACGCCTGGCTGCTGCGCAGCTCCGCCCCGACCCGGCGGCGGAAGGCGGCGGTGCACCTGGCGGCCTCCGCGGTGCTGCGGGAGCAGTACTGCCAGGCGGCGGCGGAGTTCGACGGGCTGGGCGAGGTCGGGCTGGTGCTGGCCGCCGTCAGGGCCACGGTGTTCGCGGGACGGCTGATCACCCCGGCGATCCGCGCCGACCGGTTCGTCCAGCAGGCGCTGGCCGAGAACGCGGCCGAGGCCGCCGAAGCGCTGCTCGCGCAGTCCGGCCGGGGGCTCGGCCGGGCCGCCCTGGCGGCGGGCGCGGCGGACGGCCGGGCACTGGTGGCCGAACTGCTGTTCGGCCCGCCGGGCCAGGGAGCCCCGCTGCGCCGGATCTGCGCGGCGGCCTCGGCCGACCAGGCCCACCGGTACGGCGTCGCGGCGGCCGCGGCGACCCTCTACGCCGGCCTGCTGCTGATCCAGGACGAGCAGGGCCGGACGGCCAGGGAGCTGTCGCTGGAGCAGGCCGCGCTGGCGCTCGCGTACACCGAGGGCGGCTACGTCCGCTGGTCCGAGGGCCGGCTCAGCCTGCACTGAAGCCCAGGTCGCGGCCGGTGCGCGGAGTCGGTGGTGACCGGGTGGAGTCCGGTTCCCGGGCGGCCGGATACCCTGGTGGGCGACGACCGTACCCGTACCGAAGCCACAAGGGACCGCGACCGACGTGTTCGACACTCTCTCCGATCGTCTGGCAGCGACGTTCAAGAACCTCCGGGGCAAGGGCCGCCTCAGTGAGGCGGACATCGACGCGACCTGTCGCGAGATCCGGATCGCCCTGCTCGAGGCGGACGTCGCGCTGCCCGTCGTGCGCGCCTTCATCAAGCAGGTCAAGGACCGCGCCCTGACGGCGGAGGTCTCCGCCGCGCTCAACCCGGCGCAGCAGATCGTCAAGATCGTCAACGAGGAGCTCATCAACATCCTCGGTGGCGAGACCCGCCGGCTCCGGTACGCCAAGACCGGTCCGACAGTGATCATGCTCGCCGGTCTGCAGGGTGCCGGTAAGACCACCCTGGCGGGCAAGCTCGGCCACTGGCTGAAGCAGCAGAAGCACACCCCGCTGCTGGTCGCCTGCGATCTCCAGCGCCCCAACGCCGTCACCCAGCTCGGTGTGGTCGCCGAGCGTGCGGGCGTGGCCTTCTACGGCCCCCAGCCGGGCAACGGCGTCGGCGACCCGGTCCAGGTCGCCCGCGACTCGATCGAGTACGCGAAGCAGAAGCAGCACGACATCGTCATCGTCGACACCGCCGGGCGCCTCGGCATCGACGCCGAGCTGATGCAGCAGGCCGCGGACATCCGCGCCGCGGTCGACCCGGACGAGGTGCTCTTCGTCCTCGACGCGATGATCGGCCAGGACGCGGTCACCACCGCGCAGGCCTTCCTCGAGGGCGTCGACTTCACCGGTGTGGTGCTCTCCAAGCTCGACGGTGACGCCCGCGGTGGTGCGGCGCTGTCGGTCGCGCACGTGACCGGCCGTCAGATCATGTTCGCCTCCAACGGCGAGAAGGTCGACGACTTCGACGCCTTCCACCCGGACCGGATGGCCTCGCGCATCCTCGGCATGGGCGACATGCTGTCGCTGATCGAGAAGGCCGAGCAGACCTTCTCGCAGGCCGAGGCCGAGAAGATGGCCGCCAAGCTCCAGGGCGGCGGCAAGGACTTCACCCTCGACGACTTCCTGTCGCAGCTGGAGCAGGTCCAGAAGATGGGCTCGATCTCCAAGCTGCTCGGCATGCTGCCGGGCATGGGCCAGATCCGGGACCAGATCAACAGCATCGACGACAAGGACGTCAACCGCGTCGGCGCCATCATCAAGTCGATGACCCCGGCCGAGCGGACCGATCCGAAGATCATCAACGGCTCGCGCCGCCTGCGCATCGCCAAGGGTTCGGGCACCGGCGTCGGCGAGGTCAACAACCTGGTCGAGCGGTTCTTCGACGCCCGCAAGATGATGACCGCGATGGCCTCCGGCAAGGGCATCCCCGGCATGCCGGGGATCCCGGGCATGGGCGGTGGCGGCAAGAAGTCCGCCAAGAAGGCCCCGCAGGCCAAGGGCAAGCGCAAGTCCGGCAACCCGCTCAAGCGGGCCCAGGAGGAGCAGGCCGCCGCCGAGCGGCGCGCACTCGGCCCGGGCGCCGACGCCCCGGCCGCCCCGGCCGCCCCGGGCGGCGCGTTCGGGCTCGGCGCGGGCAAGGGCCCGGCCGACTTCGAGCTGCCCAAGGAGTTCAAGGACCTGCTGTAGTCCTGCCGTTCCTCGCCGGTGGCCCGTCCCCGTTCCAGGGGCGGGCCACCGGCCGTTCACCGGTTTTTACCGGCTTTCGCCGGGCTGTCGCACACCCGATGATGGTGAGGTGCGAGTGACGATCCGGGCGCCGAGGCCCGACGACAAGGCCCTGTACGCGGCGGCGGTCCGGCGGTCCGCCGAGCACATCGGGCGGTGGAACCCGGTCGAGCCGGACGGTCTGACCGACCTGCTGAACCGGCAGGGCCCGCAGCTGCGGACCTTCCTGATCTTCGAGGCCGAGGCCGGCGGCCTGGTCGGCAAGTGCAACGTGGCCAACATCGTGATGGGCCGTTTCCGCAACGGCGCGCTCGGCTACGACTCCTACGTCCCCTACGTGGGCAAGGGCTTGATGTCGGCGGGCATGCGGCTGGTGGTGGACCGCTGCTTCGCCGATCCGGAGGTGGGCGGCCTCGGTCTGCACCGGCTGGAGATCAACGTACAGCCGGAGAACGAGCGCTCGATCGCGATGGCCAAGCGCCTGGGCTTCCGGCACGAGGGCTTCACGCCCCGGATGCTGTTCCTGCAGGGAGCCTGGCGCGACCACGAGCGCTTCGCCCTGACGGCCGAGGAGTGGCAGCCGCTGTAGGGCTGGTCCGGCGGGCGGCGTTGCGTGTGGATCAGGGTCGGAGTTGTCCGTATTGTCCGACAGGTGACCACTCCTGTACCGCCTCGTCAGACCCCCGACCAGCCCTGGCGGTCCGAGGGTGCGCCACCGCCGCCTCCGCCGCGCCGCAAGATGCCCGGCGGCTTGGCCGGGCTGGTGCTCACGGCGCTCGCGGTCTTCCTGATCTCCGATGCGCTGCTGAGCTTCTTCGGCAACGGCGGGTCCACCACGGTCTCGTACACCGAGTTCAACAGCCAACTCGGCAAGGGCAACATCACCAAGATCTACTCCAAGGGTGACGCCATCGAGGGCTCCTTGAAGGCCGCCGCCCCCAAGCCGGACGGCGGCAAGGGCACCTACAAGGACTTCACCACCCAGCGCCCGACCTTCGTCAACGACAACCTCTGGACCACACTCCAGCAGCAGAACGTCGAGGTCACCGCCGAACCGGTGGTTCAGCAGCGGAGCTTCCTGGCCAACCTGCTGATCTCGCTGGCCCCGATGCTGCTGCTGATCTTCGTCTGGGTGCTGATCGCCCGCCGGATGTCGGGCGGCCTGGGCGGCAGCCCGCTCGGGCGCAAGGCCCCGCCCAAGCCGGTGGTGCCCGAGGAGGGCAAGCGGACCACCTTCGCCGACGTGGCCGGCATCGACGAGGTCGAGGCCGAACTGACCGAGGTGGTCGACTTCCTGAAGCGCCCCCAGGTCTACCGCAAGCTCGGCGCCAAGATGCCGCGCGGCGTGCTGCTGGCCGGCCCGCCCGGCACCGGCAAGACACTGCTGGCCCGGGCGGTGGCGGGGGAGGCGGACGTGCCGTTCTTCTCCGCCTCGGCCTCCGAGTTCATCGAGATGATCGTCGGCGTGGGCGCCAGCCGGGTCCGCGAACTCTTCGCCGAGGCCCGCAAGGTGGCCCCCGCGATCATCTTCATCGACGAGATCGACACCATCGGCCGCCAGCGCGGCGGTGGTGGCGGCATGGGCGGCCACGACGAGCGCGAGCAGACGCTCAACCAGATCCTCACCGAGATGGACGGCTTCTCCGGCTCCGAGGGCGTCATCGTGATCGCGGCCACCAACCGCGCCGAGATCCTCGACCCGGCTCTGCTGCGCCCCGGCCGCTTCGATCGCCGGATCACCGTCAGCCCGCCGGACCGGGACGGCCGCCAGGCCATCCTGCAGATCCACACCCGGACGGTGCCGCTGGGCAAGGACGCCGACCTCGGCCAGCTCGCCAAGGTCACCCCGGGCATGACCGGCGCGGACCTCGCCAACCTGGTCAACGAGGCGGCCCTGCTGGCGGTCAAGCGCGAGCAGGACGCGGTGGGCCAGGAAGACCTCTCGGACGCGCTGGAGAAGGTCCAGCTCGGGGCCGTCCGGCCGCTGGTGATGCCGCAGTCCGAGCGCGAGCGCACCGCGTACCACGAGAGCGGGCACGCCCTGCTCGGCATGCTGCAGCCGGGCGCCGACCCGGTCCGCAAGATCACCATCGTGCCGCGCGGCCGGGCCCTGGGCGTCACGCTCTCCACCCCGGACACCGACCGCTACTCGTACACCGAGCCCTACCTGCGCGGCCGGATCATCGGCGCGCTGGGCGGGATGGCCGCCGAGCAGGTGGTCTACGGCGTCATCACCACCGGCGCGGAGAGCGACCTGGAGCAGGTCACCAACATCGCCCGCAGCATGGCCGGCCGCTGGGGCATGAGCGAACGGGTCGGCCGGCTGACCGCCGTCCCGAACGACACCCAGGGCGCGTACGGGCTCTCCGCCGCCCCCACCACGCTGGACGCGGTGGACGAGGAGACCAGGCGGATCGTCGCCGAGTGCTACGAGGACGCCGTCCGCCTGCTCACCGAACACCGCGACCGGCTCGACGCGCTCACCGCCGCCCTGCTCGAGGCCGAGACGCTGGACGAGGAGGCCGCCTACCGCGCGGCGGGCATCAGCCGTCAGGCGTTGTCCGCGACCACGTAGCGGAAGACGTTGGCCATCCGCACCGTGCCGTCGGCTCGCACGTACGGGTGAAGCGCCTCCTCCAGCTCCTTGACCACCAGCGCCGCGCCGGAGTCGGCCACGGCCGCCCGGTACAGCCCGGTCGAGAGCATGCCGCGCACGGCGCTCTCCAACTCGGGGTAGGCGAACGGACAGCTCACCAGACCGCCGCCGGCCGGGCGCAGCCCGGCCCCGACGGCCAGCTCCTCCAGCGTGCCGGGGCGGCTCAGCGCGAACGGTGTCACCGAGGAGCCGCGCCGCTGCGCGACCTCCAGCACGGTGGCGCTTTCGCAGCGCTCCGGCGGTCCCCAGGAGGCCAGCACCACCGCTCCGCCGCGCAGCGTCGCCCGCGCCGCCTCGGCCACCAGTCGGCCCGGGGCCTGCGCACCCGGCAGGCGGTCGAAAACCGTGACCAGCGAATGGGCCGAGCGGGGGAGCGCGGTAGCCCGTCGGAGCCCCGGCGCCTCGTACCCGCCCGCCGTCACCAGCAGCCCGCGACCCTGCGCCAGCTCCCGCAGCTCGGTGTCCGGCTCGATCCCGGAGACCTGCGCGCCGCGCTCGCGGGCGAGCAGCAGGGCGAGGCCGGACCGGCAGCCGAGGCCGAGCAGACTGGTCGCGGGGCCGACCTCCATCCGCTCGTGAACCGCCTGGTAGAGCGGCACCAGCATGCGCTCCTGGATCTCCGCCCAGTCGCGCGCCCAGCCGAGCGTGGCACCGCCGCCCTGTGCGCGGGGTCGCTGCGCGGTCGTACCGGGCACCTGCACTGAAGCCATCGCGGCCTCCCATCCGGTCCGTGGACCTTCGCCTCCGGTACCCCCCAGATGTTCCGCCCCACCTCAAGCGAACAGTGGCCCGGCGCCGCCGTCCAGAGGTGTGCCGGGAGTCCCCGGGCGCGCCCGGCGTGCGCCCCCGTGCCGTTCGGGGGGCATAACTGATTCACGGTCCGAGCCCCGTGCCCCGTACCATCTCCCCCATGGCTAAGGCACCCGTTCTCACTCCCCAGGCGGAAGACTTCCCGCGCTGGTACCAGGATCTGATCAACAAGGCCGAGCTGGCCGACAACGGTCCGGTGCGCGGCACCATGGTCATCCGACCGTACGGCTACGGCCTGTGGGAGCGGATGCAGCAGGAGATGGACGCGCGGATCAAGAAGTCCGGCGCCCAGAACGCCTACTTCCCGATGTTCATCCCGCAGTCCTACCTGACCAAGGAGGCGGAGCACGTCGAGGGCTTCGCCCCCGAGCTCGCGGTGGTCACCCACGGTGGCGGCAAGGAGCTCGAGGAGCCGGTCGTCGTCCGGCCCACCTCCGAGACGATCATCAACGAGTACTTCTCCAAGTGGGTGCAGAGCCACCGCGACCTGCCCCTGCTGATCAACCAGTGGGCCAACGTGGTCCGCTGGGAGCTGCGTCCCCGCGTCTTCCTGCGCACCACCGAGTTCCTCTGGCAGGAGGGCCACACGGCCCACGCCACCTACGAGGACGCCCGCGACTACGCCTCGCACATCCACACCGCCGTCTACGGCGACTTCATGACCAACGTCCTGGGCATCGACGTGGTGCTCGGCCGCAAGACCGCGAAGGAGCGCTTCGCGGGCGCCATCAACACCCTCACGCTCGAGGGCATGATGGGCGACGGCAAGGCCCTGCAGATGGGCACCAGCCACGAGCTCGGCCAGAACTTCGCCAAGGCGTTCAACACCACCTACCAGCTGGCCGGTGCCGAGCGCGAGTACGTCTGGCAGACCTCCTGGGGCGTCTCGACCCGTATGGTCGGCGGCCTGATCATGTCCCACGGTGACGACAACGGCCTCCGGGTGCCGCCGCGCCTGGCGCCGGTGCAGGCCGTCGTGCTCGCCATCAAGGGCGATGACGCGGTGATCGCCAAGGTCCGCGAGATCGGCGCCCAGCTGGAGGCCGCCGGCATCCGTGTGGTGGTCGACGACCGCACCGACACCCCGTTCGGCCGCCGTGCCGTGGACTGGGAGCTCAAGGGCGTGCCGCTGCGCATCGAGGTCGGCCCGCGCGACCTGGAGAACGGCACCGCGATGCTGGCCCGCCGCATCCCCGGCGGCAAGGAGCCGGTCTCCATCGACGGTCTGGCCGCGCTGCTGCCGGGCATCCTCGAGGAGGACCAGGCGCTGCTGCTGCGCCAGTCCCGCGAGCGCCGCGAGGCCCGCACGGTCGAGGTCAAGACGATCGAGGAGGCCGTCGAGGCCGCGCAGACCGGCTGGGGCCGGATCTCCTGGGCCGAGCTGGGCCCGGAGGGCGAGGCCAAGCTGGCCGAGCAGAGCGTCTCGGTGCGCTGCATCGTGGCCGCCGACGGCTCGGTGCCGGCGACGGACGACCAGGAGGGCAACGTCGCGATCGTCGCGCGTGCCTACTGAGTCTTCCTCCGGGAGCCAGGTCCGTGTTCCCGACCTGATGTTGTCGTAACAGTCCGAAAGTCGAGCACCTGACTACTCATAGGCTGATTGTTCTACCGGATATCGGCATCCAGGCGAGACTACTGACCAGTCAACTCCCGGTCCCGCTGAACTAGCGGTACGGTGTACGGCCCGTGGCCCTGTCAATTCCGACACGGCTGCGGGCCGTTCGCCGTGGGAGCCGGACACGTCCCGGGGCGGTGCCGAGAGGTCGGCGAGAATCGCCGGGCCCAGAGTTGCAGGGGGTTGGTCTTGCGTCAGATACGAGGAGCGCAATTCGCGCACGGTTGTCCAATCCTGAGAGTTCGCTGGGAATTCCCGGCGGACCGGAACACGCGGAACATCGGCTCTCACTCCATCGTTGGCATAGCGTGAGCACGACACAGCCTCTCGTTCTCGCGGCCGAACTGGCCGCCGCCTGGAGCGACATCCAGGCCCATCACCAGGACCTGCCGGACCTCGCCTCTCCCGAGGCGCTGATCGGTGAGTCCTCCTCGGCCTGCGGTACGCAGCTCGGCTTCGAGCGACTGCTGCACGAGGCCGCCCACGGTCTGGCCGCCGCGCGTGACATCCGCGACACCTCGCGGGCCGGCCGGTACCACAACCGTCGCTTCCTGCTGCTGGCCACCGAGCTCGGCCTGGCGCACCCGATCGAGCCGCACGCGAGCAGCGGCTTCTCCCAGGTGACCATGCTCTCGGAGACGCAGGAGCGGTACGCCCCGACGATCGAGCGGCTCGACCGGGCGCTGGGCGCCCACCAGCTCGCCGTCGCGGGCGAGGGGACGCACCGCGCGTTCCGCGGCCCGGCTGCCCGGCACGGCTCCTCCGGGGGCGGCGTCCGGGTGAAGGCGGTCTGCGGTTGCGGGCGCAACGTCCGAGTGGTGCCGTCGGTGCTCGCGCAGGCGTCGATCGTCTGCGGTGCCTGCCAGCAGCCGTTCCGGATCGCCTGACGGTCAACTGTGGCGCGGGCCCGGCCGGGGCGGGCCCGTTGCCACTGGGGGTGCGGCTTCGCTGTGCCGGCTCGGTGGTGCGGCTTCGAGGTGGAATTTCTGTGCTGACGGGGTGCGGTCAGGGTGACCGGCCCGGGTATGGCAGAATGGACAGCTGAGTACTCGGCAGCCGAGCAGGACCCCTCTCTCCTACGGCTGGCGTGTCCCTTGAACGGCCCCTCTCGCAACCCCACGCGATGATGGTGGCTGCTCACCCACGTCAACACCAGGAGAATCCACTCCCGTGGCAGTCAAGATCAAGCTCAAGCGTCTCGGCAAGATTCGCTCCCCGCACTACCGCATCGTCGTCGCCGACTCGCGCACCAAGCGTGACGGCCGCGCGATCGAGGAGATCGGCATCTACCAGCCGACCTACAACCCCTCGAAGATCGAGGTCGACACCGAGCGCGCCCAGTACTGGCTGTCCGTCGGCGCCCAGCCGACCGAGCCGGTGCTCGCCATCCTCAAGCTCACCGGTGACTGGCAGAAGTTCAAGGGCCTCCCGGCTCCGGAGCCGCTGAAGGTCGCCGAGCCGAAGGTCACCGACTTCAGCCACCTCTTCGCGAAGGCCGTCGCCGGCTTCGAGGACAGCACCACCGGTGTTGCCATCACCCCGAAGGCCAAGAAGTCGGACAAGGTCGAGGCTGACGCCGAGACCACCGAGGCCTGATCGTGATCGAGGACGCCCTCGACCATCTGGTGAAGGGCATCGTCGAGCACCCCGACGAGGTGCAGGTGCGCTCGCGCAACCTGCGTCGGGGTAACACCATCGAGGTGCGCGTGCACCCCGATGACCTCGGCAAGGTGATCGGCCGGGGCGGCCGTACGGCGCGCGCACTGCGCACCGTGGTCGGCGCCCTCGGCGGTCGCAACGTCCGGGTCGACCTGGTCGACGTGGACAGCATTCGCTGACGCACAGCAGTCAGTCTTGGGGCCGGTCGGGACGCTTGTCGTCCTGACCGGCCTTTTCTCGTTCCACCTCTTCTCTTCCTCGTTCACATCTCTACGTTCCTATCTCTTCGTTCCTGTCTTTTCGTTCCTATCTCTTCGTTCACAGCGCAACCTCAGGAGAGCGATCAGCGTGCAGCTCGTCGTCGGCAAGATCGGCCGTGCCCACGGCATCAAGGGGGACGTCAGCGTCGAGGTCCGTACCGATGAGCCGGAGCTGCGGCTCGGGCCCGGTGCGGTGGTGCTCACCGACCCCGCGTCGGCGGGGCCGCTGACCGTCGAGTCCGGCAAGGTGCACAGCGGGCGACTGCTGCTGCGTTTCGCCGGGGTCAAGGACCGCAACGCCGCCGAGGCGCTGCGCGGCACCATCCTGATCGCCGAGGTCGACCCGGAGGAGAGCCCGGAGGACCCGGACGAGTACTACGACCACCAGCTGATCGGGCTGGACGTCGTGCTGCTCGACGGCACCCTGGTGGGCGAGCTCACCGAGGTCATCCACCTGCCGTACCAGGACCTGCTCAACGTGAAGCGGCCGGACGGCGCCGAGGTGCTGGTGCCGTTCGTCGAGCGGATCGTCCCGACCATCGACCTGGAGAACCAGCGCGCGGTGATCGACCCGCCGCCGGGGCTGATCGATCCGGAGCAGGCCGAGGTCGTCCGGGAGTCGGACTCCTCCGAGGATGCCTCCGCGGACGGCTCTGAGGGCGCTGGTGCGGGCTCCGGTGCGGGCGCTGGTGCGGGCTCCGGTGCGGGCGCTGGTGCGGGCTCCGGTGCGGACGACGAGGGCGACGAGGGCGACGAGGGCGACGACGCGTGAGTGAGATGCGGATCGACGTCGTCACGATCTTCCCGGAGTACCTGGAGCCGCTGAACGTCTCGCTGGTCGGCAAGGCGCGGGCGCGTGGCCAGCTGGACGTGCACCTGCACGACCTCCGCAGCTGGACCACGGACGTGCACCGGACGGTGGACGACACCCCGTACGGCGGAGGGCCCGGCATGGTCATGAAGCCGGAGCCCTGGGGGGCCGCGCTGGACTCGGTGCTCGCCGAGGGCAGCCTCGCCGCCGGGGCGGAGGGCGCCGTACCGACCCTGGTGGTGCCGACCCCGAGCGGGCGGCCCTTCACCCAGGCGCTGGCGCAGGAGCTGTCGGACCAGCCCTGGCTGGTCTTCGCGCCGGCCCGGTACGAGGGGATCGACCGGCGGGTGATCGAGGAGGCGGCCACCCGGATGCCGGTGGTCGAGGCGTCGATCGGCGACTACGTGCTGGCGGGCGGCGAGGTCGCCGTGCTGGTGATGGTCGAGGCGATCGCCCGGCTGCTGCCCGGGGTGCTGGGCAACGCCGAGTCCCACCAGGACGACTCGTTCGCTCCCGGCGCGATGGCCGACCTGCTGGAGGGGCCGGTGTACACCAAGCCGGCCGAGTGGCGCGGGCGTGAGGTGCCGGAGATCCTGCTGAGCGGCCACCACGGCAAGATCGCCCGGTGGCGCCGCGAGCAGGCCTTCGCCCGCACGCTGGCCAACCGTCCCGACCTGGTCGCCCGCTGGCAGAACGGGGCCTTCGACAAGAAGGACCGGGAGGCGCTGAGCATCCTCGGGCTGCTCTGGGACGAGCAGCTCGGCCGATTTAGGCCTGCGGCCGATGCTGTGGAAGAATAGGCGGCTGTTGTCTGTCGTTGGGCTCCTCCCGTAGGAGCTGATGGCACGGCGCCCTCGCCACGGGGGGTGCGCCGCCCGCCGGTACGGCCCGCAGCAAACCCCATTGTGACGAAATTCCGCAGGCGGCCCGTGGCGTCTGTGATGGAGAGCATCATGAGCAACAAGCTCGCTGCTGTCGACGCGGCTTCGCTGCGCAGCGACATCCCGGCCTTCCGCGCCGGTGACACCCTGAAGGTTCACGTCCGGGTCATCGAGGGCAACCGCTCCCGTGTCCAGGTCTTCCAGGGTGTTGTCATCCGCCGCCACGGCTCGGGCGTCGGCGAGACCTTCACTGTCCGCAAGGTCAGCTTCAACGTCGGCGTGGAGCGCACCTTCCCGGTGCACACCCCGGTCGTCGAGAAGATCGAGGTCGTCACCCGTGGTGCGGTCCGCCGCGCCAAGCTGTACTACCTGCGTGACCTCCGCGGCAAGGCCGCGAAGATCAAGGAGAAGCGCGACCGCTGATCCGTCGGCCCCTGCCTCGCACGGGGGCCGATCCGCTCGGACCGGGCCGAACCCCTTGGGGATAAGCTCTGCCCCGATGAGCACGCAAGAACCAGTCGCGGACCGCGACAGCAGTGCCGTACCTGCCGATGCGGACGTGCTGTCGCGGCACCCGGCGTACGTGATCTACACCTCGGGGTCGACGGGGCGTCCGAAGGGCGTACTCGTCTCGCATGCG
>NZ_JBEOWY010000045.1:0-66485 GCF_040296285.1 Kitasatospora sp. NPDC002227 | reverse complement strand
CTACCTCACGCCACTCGAGATCCGCCAGCGGCACCAGCAAGGCCACACCCTCGCGGCGTAGACGGAGAGTGTCCAGCCGCAGGGTGGAACTTCAGAGAACGTCTCCACCGCCGTGCTGGACGCGATCGCCCAGGCGCTGCGGTTGAACGGCGCCGAGCGCGAGCACCTCAACCACCTGACCAAACCGGTGCGCCGGGGCGTCCGGGCCGCGGCCCGGACGCAGCGGGTGCGCCCGGCCCTCCAGCAGCTGCTCGACGCGATGGCCGACGTCCCGGCGTACGTGATCGGGCGACGGACGGACATCATCGCCTGGAACCGGCTGGCCTGCGCCCTGCTGGGTGACTTCGACGCCATGCCGCCCGAGCAGCGCAACCTGGCCTGGCAGATCTTCCAGGAGCCGGCCAGCCGCGAGCTCTACGACAACTGGGAGGGCAAGGCCGCCGACATCGTCGCCAACCTCCGCCTGGACGCGGGGCGTTACCCGGACGATCCCAGGCTCGCCTCGCTGGTCGGTGAACTCTCGCTCAAGAGCGAGGAGTTCCGCCGGCTGTGGGCGGCACACGACGTCCTCGACAAGGGCCACGGGACCAAGCAGCTGCACCACCCGGTGGTCGGGCCGCTCATCCTCTCCTACGAGGCCCTGCGGCCGCACGGCGACCCGGATCAGGTGCTGCTCACCTACCACGCCGAGCCTGGCTCGCCCTCGGCCGAGTCACTTCGCCTGCTGGCGAGTTGGAGCGCCGAGCCCGCCGGTGCGGCACAGCACCAGGCAGACCCCGAGGCACAGCACCGGGCCGACCGCGGCTGACGGCCGATGCCCGAGGTCGGCGGACGGCCCCTGAGCTCCGGGCTCGGGAGACGTCCGCCAAAGGCTCCGCAGGTGCGGAGCCTGGCCTCGACTGGTCCGGCTCAGCTGCCCGGGTTCACCCCCGGGAAGAGCTGGGCGAAGGTGTCGAAGGCGGTCGCGATGTCCGCCTCCGCCCAGAACCGGTGGTAGGTGAAGCTCGGTGCGGGGCCCCCGTCGAGGTAGGTCTGGACCTTGGACCACTGCGGGTCGCTGGTGTACCAGGGCCGGATCGACAGGAAGGTGCTGGACGAGTTGATCTTGCTCCCGTCCGGGTACGTGCCCGTCCAGCCCGGCGGCACGTACAGGCCCTGGTGGGTCGTGGCCGAGTACGGCTGGGTGAAGCGGTTGAAGTCGGTGCGGGTCTCCGGCGCCGAGTAGCCGAGGCTGTCGGCGAACTTGGCGTGGATGGTGTCCAGGATGTTCTGGGCGAACTTCTGGGCCGTGCTGCTGCCCGACTTGGCGGCGTAGTACGCCAGGGTCTTGGCCAGCGAGCCCGCCACCCCCAGGTCGGTGGCGCCGCCGGCGGCCGTGACGTGCAGCCCGGTGTTCGTGCCCGGGCTGGTGGCACTCCAGGTGTCGGGCGCGCCCGTCCAGGTGAGCGTGTCCGGCGTGGTCAGCGTGCCGGTGGCCGGGTCGGCCTTGGCGACCGACATCGCCCAGGGCACCCACTTGTCCAGGATCGCCTTCGCCCGGGCGTCGCCGGTGGCGTTGTAGTACTCGGCGAACCGCTCCATCGACCAGGTCTGGAACCCGAACCACTGGTTGGAGGCCGGGTCGTGGTACTCGGGCCGCCAGTCGTAGTACAGGCCGTAGAAGGTCGGGTCACCGGCCGGCGGCGCCGCGTCGTCGCCGTAGTTGCCGCCCCAGCTGTTGGTCGCGCCGCCCGCGATGCCGCCCTCGGTGGACTGCAGCCACTGGAAGAACTGCAGCTGCTTGTCCAGGCTGCCCGCCCAGTCGGTCGCGGCGGTCGGCGAACTCGGCTTCAGCCCGGGATCGTTGGCGAGCACCCAGGCGGCCATCGGGTTCTGGTACCCCTGGTGCGCGGTGGAGCCGGAGATCCGCCAGGACCATGCGCCGCCGGTGTCGCCACCCCAGGCGAAGTACCAGGTGAGCAGGCCGAGTTGCTTGTTCGCCTTCGAGCTGCCCGCCGGGCAGGCCATCGAGCCGTTGCAATTGCCCGCCTGCTTGAAGTACTTGTCGTAGAGCGAGTACCGCAGGTAGTCGCCGAGCTTGGCGGCCTTGCCGAGCGTGGCCGTGATCGCCGAGCTCTTGCCCTGCGCCTTGGCGAACTGCTCGGCCCAGTAGGCGGCCTGGACCAGCCGCGCGTCGGCGTCCGGGGCGTCGGTGTACTTGTACTGCTTGGAGAACGACCCGCCGCCGTCGTTGAACAGGTTCAGGAAGCCGGAGCTCGAGTTGCCGTACTTGAAGGTGTCGCAGTCGGGCTGCGGCACCGTCTCCCAGACCGACTCCTCGGGCCCGCGCTGGAAGGTGTTGATCAGACTCGGCTTGGTGGTGCCGTCCTCGCACTGGCCGAAGCCGTACCGGTTGTCGGTGTCGAGCAGCCAGGCCGGAGCATACACGTCCGCGGTGCCGTAGGTGCTGGTCAGCTCGGCCGCGAGCGGGTCGGAGCCGACCGGCACGCTGCTGTTGAGCTTGACCGGGTACTGGTCGGGCGTCGCCTTCTCCGGGCCGTAGGTGGCGGGCTTCGACGGGTTGTAAGTGCTCTGGCCCGGCTGCTGGGCGTGACTGGGGATCAGGTACGTCTCCAGGTTGGTCCAGGCACTGTTGAAGCCGGTCCAGTCACCGGTGACCCGACCGTAGTCGGCCTCCAGCCAGAGCCAGTAGCTGTACGTCTCGGAGGTGGTCTCGTGGCCGTAGTCCGGCGCCTCGACCACCAGCGTCTCCACCGAGTGGTACGGGATGTCCTGCGGGCTGAAGTAGCCGTTCGCCGGGTTCTTGATCTTGCTGTAGAGGTCCAGGAAGTACTGGTCGTAGCCCGAGGTCTTCGCCGCCTCCGTCACCGTGACCGCCGCCGAGCCGAAGCCGGTGGCCGAGGCGGTGAAGGTGGCCGTGCCGCCCACCTGGGCGGAGTCGGTGCCGGCCGCGACGGTGACCGTCTGCGGGGTACTCCAGTTGGCGGTGGTGAAGGTCAGCGTGCCGCCGGACTTCACGCTCAGGTCCGCGTCACTCCCCGAACGGGCCACCGTGACGGTGGTGTTGGCGGCGGGCGCCTGGGAGAGGGCGACGGTGAAGGTGCCCGTACTGCCCTGCTGGACGGCCAGCGTGGCGGGACTGACCAGCAGGGTCGGCCCGCTCACCTTGATCGCCACCGGACTGGAGGTGGTGGTGGCACCGGAGTTGTCGGTGGCGACGGCCGTGAGCGAGTAGTCCCCGGCTGCCACATTGGCCCAACTCGCGCTGAACGGCGCGGTGGTGGCGGACCCGACCAGGGTGTTGCTGCCCGCCGAGGTGCTGGCGTAGAAGTCGACCTTCGAGACGGTGCCGTCGGCGTCGGCCGCGTCGGCCGCGAGCTTGACGGTGGAGCCGGGGGTGAAGGTCTGGCCCGCCGTCGGCGAGGTCAGCGAGACGGTCGCTGCCTGGTTCGCGCCGTGGCAGGTGGTGCCGTTGACGGTGAAGGTGGTGGGGGCGGTGTTGGTGCCGCTGTAGCTGAAGTTGGCGCCGGCGCTGACCGAGGCGCCGGGGTTGATGGTGGCGGCCCAGGTGGGGTTGGTGACGGTGACGGCTCTGCCGGTCTGGGTCCAGGTGCCGTTCCAGCCGTTCTGGAGAGTCTGGTTGCCGGTGTAGCTGTAGCCGAGGGTCCAGCCGTTGACGGGGGTGGTGCCGGTGTCGGTGATGGTGACGTTGGCGGTGAAGCCGCTGCCCCAGTCGTTGCCGAGCGCGTAACCGACATTGCAGCTCACCCCGGCGGCGGCCTCCGCGGCCGGCGCCGTGAGCGCACCGCCCGCCGCACCGAGCAGGGCGAGGACGGTGGCCGTTGCGGTGGCGGTGAGCCGTCTGTCGCGGGAACGCAGCACTGTGCGTCGCATGGGCTTTCCTCCAGTGGGTGGGTGCCGCCGCACAACGGGGGCGTACGGCGGACGGAGGTGTTGGCTGCGATCGTCGGGCGCGCCAAGGAGCTTGGGAAGAACGCGCCTTCGCCGCCGCGGACCTTCCGGTGCCGCCCGCCGGGGCGCCACCACCCGGCGACCAGGGGGTAAACCGCCGGACCGGCCACCGTCGGGCCCGGCCCGGCGCCGTGTAACTTACAGCGCCTCCGTGGGAGCGCTCCCCACCATCTTGACGGACCTTCGACACCGCTGGCTTGATGTGGGAGCGGTGAGTGTCCCCCCGCATGGACACGCTCCCACCGATTCGGGCCCCACCCACCCGTCAGAAAGGACCCGGACGTGCCCCACCCTGTCCTGCGTCGCATCGGTACGGCGACAGCCGCCGCCCTGCTCGGCGCCACCGGGCTGCTGCCGAGCATCGGCGCCACCCCCGCCCAAGCCGCCCCCGCCCAAGCAGCTCCCGCCCACCTGGCCAACCCCTTCGTCGGCGCCACCGGCTACCTCAACCCCGACTACGTGGCCGAGGTCAAGGCCCAGGCCGCCGCCGACGGCGGCACCCTCGGCGCCCTCGAGGCCCAGGTCGCGACCAACCCGACCGCCATCTGGCTCGACCACATCGGCGCCATCAGCGGCGACTCCACCCACCTCGGCCTGCAGGCGCACCTCGACCGCGCTCTCGCCCAGCAGCAGGCCGGCACCCCGGTCGTCCTGCAGATCGTCGTCTACGACCTGCCGGGCCGGGACTGCGCCGCCCTCGCCTCCAACGGTGAACTCCCGGCAACCGCAGCCGGGTTGACCACCTACGAGAGCCAGTACATCGACCCCATCGCGGCCCTGCTGGCCAACCCGAAGTACGCCGCCGTCCGGGTCGCGGCCGTCATCGAGCCCGACTCGCTGCCCAACACCGTGACCAACCAGTCCAAGCCGACCTGCGCCACAGCCGCGCCGTACTACGAAGCGGGCGTCGAGTACGCGCTCAACAAGCTGCACCCGATCCCCAACGTGTACAACTACCTGGACATCGGCCACGCGGGCTGGCTCGGCTGGTCCACCAACATGGGCCCGGCCGGCCAGGAGTACGCCAAGATCGCCAAGGCCACCACCGCCGGCTTCGCCAGCATCGACGGCTTCATCAGCGACACCGCCAACACCACTCCGCTCAGCGAGCCGTTCCTTCCCAACTCCGAGCTGACGGTGGGCGGCCAGCCGCTCAAGTCGGCCAACTTCTACCAGTACAATCCCGACTTCGACGAGTTCCACTACGACACCGCGATGTACTCCACCCTGGTGTCCAACGGCTTCCCGAGCACCATCGGCATGCTGGTCGACACCTCCCGCAACGGGTGGGGCGGCTCCGCCCGGCCCAGCGCACTCAACTCCAGCCCGAGCACGGTGGACGCCTACGTCGCGGCCAACAAGGTCGACCAGAAGCACTTCCGCGGCAGCTGGTGCAACATCAACGGCGCCGGGATCGGCGCACGACCGCAGGCCCAGCCGTACGGCGCGAGCAGCCCGATCATCGCCTTCCTCTGGGTCAAGCCGCCGGGCGAGTCCGACGGCGACTACCCGACCGCCACCCACCCGCACGGCGACCCGCACTGCGACCCGGCCGGCACCCAGAGCGACGGCAACGGCAACACCTACCCGACCGACGCCATCCCTGGCTACAACGTCCCGGCCGGCCAGTGGTTCGGTGCCCAGTTCCAGCAGCTGGTGCAGAACGCCTACCCGGCGTTCGGCGGCGGCACCGGTGGCGGCGACACCACCCCGCCCAGCGTCCCGACCGGGCTCGCCGTCACCGGCACCACCACCAGCAGCGTCTCGCTGAGCTGGACGGCCTCGACCGACAACGTCGGCGTGACCGGTTACGCGGTGTACCGGGGCACCACCAAGGTCGCCACCGTGACCGGCACCAGCTACACCGACACCGGTCTCACCGCCGCGACCGCCTACCAGTACACCGTCACCGCCCAGGACGCGGCCGGGAACGTCTCCGCGGCCTCGGCCGCCGTCACCGCCACCACCGCGAGCTCGGGCGGCGGCGGCAGCAGCGGCTGCTCCGCCGCCTACGCGGTCTCCAACGACTGGGGCAGCGGCTTCACCGCCAACGTCACGGTGACCAACACCGGCAGCGCGGCGACCAAGTCCTGGACCGTGACCTGGAAGTGGGGCGGCAACCAGCAGCTCGGCAACAGCTGGAACGCCACCGCCGCCCAGAGCGGCTCCTCGGTCACGGCCACCAACGCCTCCTACAACGGCGCCGTCGCCCCGGGCGCCAGCACCAGCTTCGGCTTCCAGGCGGCCTACTCCGGCGCCAACGCCGCCCCCACGCTCACCTGCACCGCGAGCTGAACTCCCCCGGCCGGGGCCGCCTTTCGCGGCCCCGGCCTCCTCCCACCCAGAGGAGCCAACGGCATGAGTCGCACCGCCGCGCCCAGCCCCTTCAGACTCTCCCCCGCCAGGATCGCGGCCGCCACGGCCGCCTGCTGCGCCCTGGCCCTGCTCCCGCTGACCGCCTCGGCCGCCACCACCGCTGCCCCGGCGGTCAACAGCGTGAGCTGCAATGTCGGTTACGCGCTCGGCAACGACTGGGGCAGCGGCTTCACCGCCAACGTCACCATCACCGACACCGGCACCACCCCCGTCAACGGCTGGACCCTCGGCTACAGCTACACCGGCAACCAGACCCTCCAGAACGGCTGGAACGGCACCTGGACCCAGACCGGCAGAGCCGTCACCGTCACCAACCCCACCTGGGCCGCCACCATCAACCCCGGCGCCTCGGTCAGCGCCGGCGCCAACTTCAGCTACAGCGGCACCAACACCGCCCCCACCACCTTCACCGTCAACGGCACCACCTGCGGCCCGCAGTCCTCGCCCACCCCGACGCCGACGCCGACCCCGTCCCCCACGCCCACACCCACCCCGCCCCCGACCGGCCCCGCACCGGCCGTGCACGTGTCGGGCAACAAGCTGCTGACCGCCGCCGGCAGCCCCATCACCCTGCACGGGGTGGACCGCTCGGGCACCGAGTTCATGTGCGTGCAGGGCCACGGCATCTTCGACGGACCGGCCGACCAGGCCTCCGTCACCGCGATGAAGTCCTGGCGGATCAACGCCGTCCGCGTCCCACTGAACGAGGACTGCTGGCTCGGCCACTCCAACGTCAAGCCGGAGTACGCCGGTTCGGCGTACATCGCCGCGGTGAACAGCTACGTCGACCTGCTGCACCAGAACGGTCTGGTGGCCGTACTCGACCTGCACTGGACGGACGGGGTCTACACCGGCCCGTCCAACGGCTGCGCGGACGCCGCCGCCACCTGCCAGAAACCGATGCCGGACGCCGCCGGCGCCCTGCCGTTCTGGACTTCGGTCGCCCAGACCTTCAAGGGCGACGACGCCACCGTCCTCGACCTGTTCAACGAGCCCTACCCCTCGCGGGCGACCGGGAGCGCGGCCTCCGGCTGGGCCTGCTGGCGGGACGGCGGCAGCTGCGCGGGGATCGGCTACCAGGTCGCCGGGATGCAGGCGATGGTGAACGCCGTCCGCACCACCGGCGCGGACAACGTCCTCCTGCTCGGCGGCCTCGAGTACGCCAACGACCTGACCCAGTGGGCGGCCTACCAACCCACCGATCCACTGCACAACCTGGCCGCCTCCTGGCACTCGTACAACTTCAACACCTGCAGCAACAGCTCCTGCTGGGACTCGCAGATAGCCCCGCTGGCGGGCCAGATACCGATCGTGGCAGGCGAGTTGGGCGAGAGCGACTGCGCCCACGGGTACCTGGACACCCTGCTGCCCTGGCTGGACCAGCACGGCATCTCCTACCTCGGCTGGACCTGGAACACCTGGGACTGCAGCAGCGGCCCATCGCTGATCAGCTCCTACGACGGCACTCCGACGGCCTTCGGTGCGGGCTACCGCGCCCATCTGGCCGCACTCTGAGGCCGCTTCAGGCCGAGGCCCGCACCACCAGTTCCGTCGGCAGCACCACCTGCCGGCGGAACCGCCCCGGCTGGGCGATCTCCTTGAGCAGCAGCTGAACCATCAACCGGCCCATCTCCTCGGTCGGTTGCCGGATGCTGGTGAGCGCCGGCTCGGTGTGCCTGGCCACCGCCGAGTCGTCGAAGCCCACCACGGCGACGTCCTCGGGCACCCGCCGGCCCGCCTCGCGCAGCGCCTGCAGGGCGCCCGCCGCCGTCATGTCGGAGGCGCAGAACACCCCGTCGAGTTCCGGGCGCCGCTCGAGCAGCTCGCGCATCGTCTCGCGGCCGCCGCGCTCGGTGAAGTCGCCGTGGGCGACCAGTCCTTCGTCCGGCTCGAGACCGGCCTCGGCGAGGGCCTGCCGGTACCCGGCCAGCCGGGCCTCGGCCGCCTCCATGTCGAGCGGGCCGGTGATGGTCGCGACCGCCGTCCGCCCGCGTGCCAGCAGGTGCCGGACGGCCGCCCGGGCCCCGCCGCCGTTGTCGGCGTGCACATAGCTCAGCGACTCCTCCCCGGAGCGGCGGCCGCCGAGCACGGCGGGCATCTCCAGCCGTTCGAGCAGCTCGGGCAGCGGATCGTCCTCGTGCACCGAGACCAGCAGGACGCCGTCCACCCGGCGTGCGGTCAGGTAGCGGGTCAGCCGCTCCCGCTCGCGCTCGTCACGGACCAGGATCAGCAGCAGCTGCATCTCGGTCTCGGCGAGTTCACCGGAGACACCGGTGATGATGTCGGAGAAGTAGGGCTCGGAGCGGAGCCTGGCGACGCTCTCGGGGATGACCAGGGCGACCGAGTCCGTCCGCGAGGTGACCAGCGAGCGCGCCGCCTGGTTCGGGACGTACCCGAGCTCGGCGATGGCCTGTTCGACGGCTGCCCTGGCCTTGGCGCTCACCTTCGGCGACCCGTTGACCACGCGGGACACGGTGCCCCGGCCCACCCCGGCCCGTGCGGCGACCGCCTCCAGGGTCGGTCGGACGGCGGACGGCTGCTGTTCGGCTCGGCTCATGATCGGTCTCCCGGAGGGCGGCGGGCGGCTGTTCCGAGAGGTGCCGGACACGTTCCGGTAACGGAGCCGACTCGCACCCTTGACACTCCCTCGCCTGACGCAGCAATCTTCCCACATCGTAGTGGGAGCGCTCCCAAGATGGATACCGACCGCGCTCCCGAATCCCCACCCAGCTCCCCGCTGTTCCATGTCGCAGCACAGCCGGCCGCCCCAGTGCGGCGCATCCACGAACCACCCTGGACGAGGAGACATTCGGCCATGCGGAACTCCGGCACCACCCCGGGCAGAAGCGCCCTGACCACAGCATCGGCACTGGCCCTGAGCGCCCTGCTGATCAGCGGCTGCAGCAGCTCGGGCTCCGCCTCCACCGGTGACGCCGCCTCCGGCGGCAAGGTCACGCTGACCGTCGGCGACTTCGGCACCTTCGGCTACAAGGAGGCGGGCCTGTTCGACGCCTACCAGCAGGCCCACCCGGGCATCACCATCGTCGAACACAACGTCCAGCAGGAGGGCGACTACTACCCGGCCCTCCAGACCCACCTGGCCTCCGGCAGCGGCCTCGACGACATCCAGGCGATCGAGGTCGGCCGGATCGCCCAGGTGGTGAAGAAGCAGGCGGACAAGTTCGCCGACCTCGGCAAGGCCGACGGCGTCCACCAGGCCGACTTCCTCCCCTGGAAGTGGCAGCAGGCCACCACCACCGACGGCAGGACCATCGGCCTGGGCACCGACATCGGCCCGATGGCGGTCTGCTACCGCAAGGACCTCTTCCAGCAGGCCGGGCTGCCCACCGACCGCGACCAGGTGGCCAAGCTCTGGAAGGGCGACTGGGCCAAGTTCGTCGAGGTCGGCAAGCAGTACCAGGCCAAGGCGCCCGCCGGCACCTTCTTCACCGACTCCGCGAGCGGCCTCTTCAACGCTGTAGTCACCTCCAGCACCACCCAGTACGCCGACAGCAGCGGCCAGTTGGCCTACAAGGACAGCGCCTCGGTCAAGACCGCCTGGGGCCTGGCGGTCAGTGCCGCCCAGTCCGGGATCAGCGCCGGGCTCAAGCAGTTCGACACGCCCTGGAACCAGGGCTTCGCCAACTCCAAGTTCGCCACCGTCGCCTGCCCCTCCTGGATGACGGCCATCGTCTCCGGCAAGTCGGGCGACGCCAACAAGGGCAAGTGGGACATCGCCGCGCCCCCGGCGGCCGGCAACTGGGGCGGCTCCTTCCTCGCCGTGCCCAAGGCCGGCAAGCACCAGAAGGAGGCCCAGGCCCTGGCCGCCTGGCTCACCGCGCCCGAGCAGCAGGCCAAGGTCTTCGCCAAGGTGGGCAACCTGCCCTCCAACGTGGCCGCGCTCAGCCGGCCCGAGGTGCAGGACGCCAAGCTCGACTACTTCGCGGACACCCCGACCGGCAAGGTCTACGCCGCCACGGCCGGCTCCGTCCAGCCCGCGGTGATCGGCGAGTGGGACGGCCTGGTCAAGGACACCCTCTCCAACGGCCTGCTCGGCATCGAGCAGCACCACAGCGACCCGGCCAAGGCGTGGAGCGCCGCCGTCAAGGAGATCGACGACAAGGTCAGCGGCTGACCCAGACGCCAGTCCCCTCGGCCCCGCCCGGCGTACCCGGGCGGGGCCCGCTCCCCGAGAGAGGCCACACCATGCTCGACGAGGCCGTGCCGGCCAGCACCGTCGGTGTCCCCCGTCCCGCTCCCCCGCCCAGCCCCTGGCGGACCCGCCTGTACCGATGGGACGTCAAGGCCTCGCCCTACGCCTACATCGCCCCGTTCTTCCTCTGCTTCGCGGCCTTCGGCCTCTTCCCGCTGCTCTACACCGCCTGGGTCTCCCTGCACAGCGTCGACCTGCAGACCTCGGACCAGCTGCAGTGGCGGGGCCTGGACAACTACACCCGGCTGCTCCACGACGACCTGTTCTGGAACGCCCTGCGCAACACCTTCACCATCGGTGTGATGTCCACCGTGCCGCAGCTGTTGATGGCCCTGGGCCTGGCCCATCTGCTCAACTACCGTCTGCGCGGCCGTGGTTTCCTCCGCGTCGCGATGCTCGCCCCTTATGCGACCTCGATCGCGGCGGCCACCCTGGTCTTCTCACTGCTCTTCGGCCGCGACTACGGGATGATCAACTGGCTGCTCGGCCAGGTCGGCCTCGGTCACGTCGACTGGGAGGCCGGCACCTGGAGCTCGCAGATCGCCGTCTCCACCATCGTCACCTGGCGCTGGACGGGTTACAACGCACTGATCTACCTCGCCGCCATGCAGGCCGTCCCGCACGACCTCTACGAGGCGGCGGCGATCGACGGCGCGAGCCGGTGGCAGCAGTTCCGGCACGTCACCGTGCCCGCCATCCGGCCCACCGTGCTGTTCACCGTCCTGGTCTCCACCATCGGCGCCACCCAACTCTTCGGCGAGCCCCTGCTGTTCGGCGGATCGAACGGCCACAGCGGCGGCTCCGCGCACCAGTACCAGACGCTCGGCCTCTACCTCTACGACCAGGGCTGGTACGCCTTCCACCTCGGCCGGGCCGCCGCCGTCGCCTGGACGATGCTGCTCCTCCTGCTGGCGATCGGCGCCCTCAACCTCGCGTTCGCACGCTACCGCCGTGCCAAGGAGGGACGTTGACCACGACCACCCCGACCGGCCGCCTGCGACCCCGCACCGGGGCCCGCGGCCTCCACGGCGCCGGACCGCTCACCTACGTCATCCTGATCCTGGTCGCCTTCGTCTCGCTCTTCCCGCTCTACTGGACGCTGGTCGGCGCCTCCACCTCCAGCACCAGGATCTCCCAGACCCCGCCCCCGCTGCTGCCCGGCGGCAACCTCTGGCACAACCTCGACATCGCCTGGAACCAGGTCCACCTCGGCCAGGCGCTGCTCAACTCCACCGCCGTGGCCGGCTGCGTCACCGCCAGCACCGTGCTCTTCGCCACCCTGGCCGGCTTCGCCTTCGCCAAACTGCCGTTCCGGGGCCGGAACGCGCTGCTGACCCTGGTCGTCGCCACCATGACCGTCCCGGCCCAGCTGAGCGTCATCCCGCTCTACCAGATCATGGCGAAGCTGCACTGGACCGACCAGCTGCAGTCGGTGATTCTTCCCAACCTGGTCGCCGCGTTCGGCGTGTTCTTCATGCGGCAGTACCTCTCCGAGGCCCTGCCCCTCGAACTGGTCGAGGCCGCCCGGATGGACGGCGCCAACAGCCTGCGGATCCTGCGCAGCGTGGTGCTGCCGATCGCCCGCCCCGGCATGGCCGTGCTCGGCATGCTGGTCTTCGTGCAGTCCTGGAACGACTTCTTCTGGCCGCTGATCGCCCTCAGCCAGAGCAACCCCACCGTCCAGGTGGCTCTGGCCAGCCTCGGCGGCGGCTCCTACGACTCCGACCAGGCCGTCATCCTCACCGGCGCCCTGATCGGCACCGCACCCCTGCTCCTGGTGTTCGCCCTGCTCGGCAAGCACATCGTCGGCGGCATCACCGCCGGCGCCGTCAAGAGCTGACGTACCGTCAGTTCAACCGTCTCGATGAGGGAGAAGCCAGCATGACAGCCGTACGGGCCGAGTCGGCCCCCATCCGCACCGCCACCTTCCCCACCGGCTTCGTCTGGGGCGCCGCGACGGCGGCGTACCAGGTCGAGGGCTCCGTCGACATCGGCGGCCGGACGCCCTCGATCTGGGACACCTTCAGCCGCACCCCCGGCCGGACGGCCGGCGGCGACACCGGCGACCAGGCCACCGACCACTACCACCGCTACCGCGAGGACGTCCGGCTGATGGCCGAACTCGGGCTGGACGCCTACCGGTTCTCGGTCTCCTGGCCCCGGGTGCAGCCGACCGGGCGCGGACCGGCGGTGGAGCGGGGCCTGGACTTCTACCGCCGCCTGACCGACGAGCTGCTCGAGCAGGGCATCTCGCCCGTCGTCACGCTCTACCACTGGGACCTCCCGCAGGAGCTGGAGGACGTCGGCGGCTGGCCGGCCCGGGACACCGCCGCCCGCTTCGCCGACTACACCGCGCTGGTGGCCGACGCCCTCGGCGACCGGGTCTCGACCTGGATCACCCTCAACGAGCCATGGTGCTCCGCCTTCCTGGGCTACGGCTCCGGCGTCCACGCGCCCGGCCGCGCCGACTGGGCCGACTCCCTGCGGGCCGCCCACCACCTCAACCTCGGCCACGGCCTCGCGGTCGCGGCCCTGCGCGCCGCGCTGCCGGCCGACGCCAAGGTCGGCGCCTCGCTCAACCTGCACGCCGTCCGCCCGCTGAGCGGCTCGCCCGCCGACCTCGGGGCCGCCCGGCGGATCGACGCCGTGGGCAACCGCGTCTTCACCGGGCCCATGCTGAAGGGGAGTTACCCGGAGGACCTGCTGGCCGACACCGCCCACCTGGTCGACTGGCAGAAGCTGGTCCACGACGGCGACCTCGCCGAGATCGCCCGGCCCGTCGACCTGCTGGGCGTCAACTACTACACCCCCACCGTGGTCTCCGCCCGACCGGCCGACCACGACCCGGCGGCCGACACCTCCCGCGACGACGGTCACGGCGGTGGGGCCCAGTCACCCTGGCCGGGCAGCGAGGGCGTGCTCTTCCACAAGGCGCCGGGCGACGTGACCGCGATGGGCTGGCCGATCGACCCGACCGGCCTGACCGACCTGCTGCTCGACCTCCACCGCGACCACCCCGGCCTGCCGCTGCTGGTCACCGAGAACGGCGCGGCCTTCGAGGACACCCTGACCCCGGACGGCGCCGTCCACGACCACGAGCGGATCACCTACCTGCACGCACACCTGGCCGCGCTCCGGGCCGCGATCACCGCCGGTGCGGACGTTCGGGGCTACTTCCTCTGGTCGCTGATGGACAACTTCGAGTGGGCGTACGGCTACGCCAAGCGCTTCGGCCTCTACCGCGTGGACTACGCGACCCAGCTGCGCACCGCCAAGGACAGCGCCCACTGGTACGCGGAGGTGATCCGGCACAACGCGCTGCCCGGAACGGAATGAGCGGTTCGCGTCAGATCTCTTGACGCTGATCGCCGGGCGGCCCAAGCTTGCGGGTGGCCCGATGCGGGTGACGGCCGACGCGCAGCCCCTCCCTGTCATGGACCGATCCAGGACGGCCCGCATGCAGTCGATCCCCCGTACCGAATCCGCCCCCACCCTGGCCGAGGTCGCCCGCCGGGCCGGCGTCTCCACGGCGACCGCCTCCCGGGTGCTGAACCGCTCCGCCCGGGTGTCCGCCGAGGTGGCCGCCCGGGTGGAGCGCGCGGCGCACGATCTGGCGTACGTCCGGCGCCGGGCCCCCAGCACCCGGGACACCGGGGTGGTGGCCGTGGTGGTCTTCGCCGATCCGCTCCAGTACCACGTCGACACCTTCCACGTCCGCCTGCTCGCCGGCCTGCGGCGCGCCCTGCCCGGCGTGGACCGGGAGTTGGCGGTCTTCACGGTGCCCAGGCGCTCGCGAAGGCCGCCGCTGGTGCGCTACCTGTGCGGCGGTCACGCCGACGGCGTGGTCCTTGTCGGCCCGTGGGGGGACGTCGCGCTCGCCCGGCTGCTGCACGCGGCCAGGATCCCCGTGGTCTCCCTCGGCCGTCCGCCGGAGCCCGGCGTGGTGGCCTTCGTGGACGCCGACAACCTCACCGGCGCCCGGGACGCGGTGCGGCGGCTCTGCGCCTCCGGCCGCCGCACGATCGTCACCGTCGCGGGGCCGCCCGACACCGCCGTGGGCGCGGACCGACTGGCCGGCTACCACCAGGCGGTACGCCAGAACCGCCCGGCGGCCCGCCCCGCCGTGGCGTACGGGGATTTCACCAGCGCCTCCGGCGAGCACGCGATGCACCGGCTGCTCGACCAACGCCCGGACCTGGACGCGGTGTTCGTCGCCTCCGACCAGATGGCCGCAGGCGCGCTCAGGGCCCTGCGGCGGCGCGGGCTCCGGGTGCCCGAGGACGTCGCGGTGATCGGCTTCGACGACGCTCCGGTGGCAGCCCGATCCCGCCCGGGCCTGACCACAGTGCGTCAGCCGGTCGAGGAACTCGGCTCCCGCGCCCTGGAGTTGCTGCTGCAGGGCCCGAAGGCCGGCGAGTCGGTCGTACTCCCCACCCGCCTGATCGCCCGCGCCTCGGGCTGACCGCACCACCCGAGGCCAAAACGTACCGGGCTATTGACTCGCCAGAACTTGCCATGGACACTTCTGCGAGCATGTGAGCGCTAACAACTATTTGTGAGCGTTAACAACTGTACTGACAACTGCACATGACCACCCGACGGAGATCCCATGCGTCGCCACTCCGACCTGCCTCACCGGGTGTTGTTCCCACTGCTCTCCGTGGCGCTGGCCGCCGCCGTGCTCCCCGGCGTCACCCGGGCTCAGGCGGCGGCCGCCACCGGGGCCTCGGTCATCGACGAGGATGCCGTCCTCGCCGCCCAGGGCCTGGCCGAGCCGCAGTGGTACAAGGACAACATCCCGTTCCTGGACACCCCGGACTCGAACATCAACGGCGTCTACTACTACCGCTGGAGCACCTACAAGCAGGCCCTGCGCTACACCACGCCGGGCACCGGGTACATCGCCACCGAGTACGACCAGCCCGTCTGGTACTCGGGCAACGCGTCCTACAGCGGGCTGTCGGACGCGGCCGGCTACCACATCCTCGACGGCCGCTGGCTGCGCGACCGGACGTACCTGGACGACTACCTCGACTACTGGCTGCGCGGCTCCGGCGAGGCCGGCGCCCGGGGCTTCAGCGAGTCGATCACCAGTGCCGCGTACCAGCGTTACCTCGCCACCGGTGACGCCACGCAGCTCAAGGCGGACCTGCCGCAGCTCATCGCGCTGTACGACAAATGGAGCTCCAACTACACCCGGAACATCACCGTCAACGGCGCCCCGACCGACGACGGCCTCTACTTCCAGTCACCGCTGTCCGACGCCACCGAGTACACCGAGACCTCGATGCACAGCACCAACTGGTTCTCCGGCGGCTCCGGGTACCGGCCGACGATCAACAGCTACCTGTACGCGGCGGCCCAGGCGATCGGCAAGGTCGCCGCCATGACCGGCGACAGCGCGACCGCGAGCACCTTCAGCGCAAAGGCGAGCGCGCTCAAGACCGGTGTGCAGGACGCGCTGTGGGACCCGCAGCGCAACTTCTTCATGCAGGTGTACAACGACAACTCCACCAACGGCGGCCTTGCGTGGACCCGCACCACCTGGCGCGAGGCGATGGGCTACACCCCGTGGGCGTTCGAACTGCCGGACGCGAAGTACTCCAGCGCCTGGCAGTACGTCAACGACCCGCAGCGCTTCGGCGCCTCCCACGGGCCGACCACCCTGGAGCGGACCCACGACCTCGAGGCCGAGCAGGCCGCCGTCGTCCACGCGAACGTGCACGGCAGTCCGAGCGCCTCGAACGGCCAGTACGTCGGGCAGATCGACTACCCCGACAGCGCCGTCACGTTCACCGTGAACGCCCCCGGCGCCGGGACCTACCCGGTGACCGTCCACTACGCCAACGCGACCGGTGCCACCTCCACCCAGAACCTGACCGTCGACGGAGCCGCCACGCCGATCACGGTGAGCTACCCGCCCACCTCCGCCTGGGGCTCCTTCGCCCCCACGCAGACCGTGACGGTCCAGGTGCCGCTCAATGCCGGTGCGAACACCCTGAAGTTCACCAAGGGCACCGGCTTCGCCGAACTCGACGAGATCGCCGCGAACCCCTACTTCGACTACCAGGCCTCCCCCGCCGTCCAGCACCACGACGACACCAACTGCTGCCACTGGAACGGCCCGAGCTGGCCATTCGACACCTCGGCGATCCTCACCGGGATGGCGAACCTGCTGCAGGACTACCCCGCCCAGGGGTACGTCACCAAGCAGACGTACGACACGATGCTCAGCCAGTTCGCCACCCTGCAGCACCGGGGCGGCAAGCCCTACGTCGCCGAGGCGGCCGACGGCGACACCGGCGACTGGCTCTACGACGCCTCGGACTTCAGCGAGAACTACAACCACTCCAGCTTCAACGACCTCGTCCTGACCGGCCTGCTCGGCATCAAGCCCCAGGCGGACGACACGCTGGTCCTCAAGCCGCTGGTGCCGGACAGCTGGGACTGGTTCGCGCTCCAGGACCTGCCCTACCACGGCCACACGCTGACCGTCCGGTGGGACCGGGACGGCACGCACTACCACCAGGGCTCCGGCCTGCAGGTCTTCCAGGACGGCACCCGGATCCACCAGTCAGCTGGTCTCGGCACCACCACCGTCCTGGTGGCGGCCCCGATCGTCCCCGTGGCGAAGACCAGGCTGGAGAACGTGGCCGCCAACGCCTGGACGGCCGACCAGGACTGGTTCAAGGGTTGGGACAACCGCAGCTACCAGCCGACCTACCCCAAGGCCTTCGCCTCGTACACCAACACCGGCTCCAACGGCCTCCGCTGCCGCAGCGCCGACAACCCCCGCTGCGTCCAGGCCCACGACTCGCCGCTGAAAGCGATCGACGGCTTCGTCGGGTACGAGCAGCTGCCCGACGACCGGTGGACGAACACCGGGTCGCCGAACGCCACCGACTACCTCGGGGTGGACTTCGGGGCCGAGCGGCCGGTCGACGAGGTGAAGCTCTACACCTACGACGACGGGCAGAACGTGCGCGCGCCGCAGAGCTTCGACCTGCAGTACCTCTCGGGCAGCACCTGGACGTCGGTACCGGGCCAGACCAGGACGCCGGCCGCTCCCGTCGCCAACGGGCCCGAGGAGGTCACCTTCCCGACGGTCACCACCTCCCAGCTGCGGGTCGTCCTCACTCCCCAGCCGGGCAAGTCCATCGGCGTGACCGAGCTGGAGTCCTGGTACCCGCAGACCACCGTGCGGATCGTCAACCGGAACAGCGGCCTGCCGCTGGGGGTCCCCGGGGCGTCGACCGCAGCCGGAGCCGCCGTCGTTCAGCAGACGGCCGACAACGGCGGCGACCAGCAGTGGCGGCTGGAGCCGGCCGGGGGCGGTTACTACAAGATCGTGAACCGGAACAGCGGCCTTGTCCTCGGAGTCTCCGGCGCCGCCACGACCGCCGGAGCCACCGCCCTGCTGTGGGGCGACAACCTGACGCCGGACCACCTGTGGAGCCTGGTCGACGCGGGCGGCGGCTACCGGAGGCTGGTCAACCGGAACAGCGGCCTGCTGCTCGGCGTCCAGAACGCGTCCACAACTCCCGGAGCCGCCGCCCTCCAGTGGAGCGACAACGGCACCGCCGACCACCTCTGGTCCCTGGAGCCGGTCGGCTGACCGACCAGGACCATTGTTAGCGCTAACCCGAGCGTTAGCGCTAACACGAGATTGTGAGCGCTAACACAAGATAGCGCTCGCCTCACACCCACCCATGTGAAGGAGTTCTGACGTGACCAAGCCCCCCTGGCTCCGCCGCGCGACCCGCGCCGCCCGTGCGCTGCTCGCCACCGGCACCACAGCCGTACTCGCCGCCGGCCTGCTGACCGCCACGGCCACCACCTCGCAGGCCGCCACCCAGGCTCCGTGCGACATCTACGCAGCCGGCGGCACCCCCTGCGTCGCCGCCCACTCCACCACCCGGGCCCTGTATGCGGCGTACAACGGCCCGCTCTACCAGGTCAGGCGCGCCTCCGACAGCGCCACCAAGGACATCAACCCGCTCACCACCGGCGGCTACGCCAACGCCGCCGCGCAGGACTCCTTCTGCGCGGGCACCAGCTGCCTCATCACCGTCATCTACGACCAGTCCGGCAAGGGCAACAGCCTCACCCAGGCCCCCAAGGGTGCCTTTTCCGGCCCGGCCGCGGGCGGGAACGACAACCTGGCCAACGCCGTCGAGGCACCGGTGACGGTCGGCGGCCACCAGGCGTACGGCGTCTATGTGGCCCCCGGCACCGGCTACCGGAACAACCACACCTCGGGCATCGCGACCGGCGACCAGCCCGAGGGCATGTACGCGATCTTCGACGGCACGCACTTCAACGGCGGCTGCTGCTTCGACTACGGCAACGCCGAGACCAGCAGCACCGACACCGGCAACGGCCACATGGAGGCCATCTACTTCGGCAACAGCAACTTCTGGGGCTCCGGCAGCGGCAACGGCCCCTGGGTCATGGCCGACCTGGAGAACGGCCTGTTCTCCGGGGCCGGCACCGGCAACAACCCGGGTGACCCCTCCGTCGCCAGCCGGTTCCTGACCGCCGCCGTCAAGGGCGGCCCGAACCAGTGGGCCATCCGCTCCGGCAACGCCCAGTCCGGCGGCCTCGCCACCGACTACAGCGGCGTGCGCCCTAACGCCTCCGGCTACAACCCGATGCACAAGGAGGGCTCGATCATCCTCGGCATCGGCGGCGACAACAGCAACGCCTCCGCGGGCACCTTCTACGAAGGCGTCATGACCTCCGGCTACCCCTCGGACGCCACCGAGAACGCCGTCCAGGCCAACATCACCGCCGCCGGTTACAGCTCCGCCGCCACCAGCACAGGCGCCCTCACCCCCGGCTCCCGGATCTCCCTCCAGGCCACCACCGCGCCTTGCTGCACCTCGCACTACCTCCGCCACGACGACGCGGACAGCAAGGTGGTCATCTCTCCCATCAGCTCCGCCAGTTCGGCCACCGACAAGGCTGATGCCGGCTGGATCGTCCGGGCGGGCCTGGCCAACAGCTCCTGCCTGACCTTCGAATCCGCCAACCAGCCCGGCCGCTTCCTCCGCCACTACGCCTTCCAGCTGTACCTGGACGCTGACGACGGCGGCAGCAACTTCGCGCAGGACGCCACCTTCTGCGCCACCACGGGCAACAGCGGCACCGGGCGCTCCTTCCAGTCGGTCAACTACCCGGCGAAGTACCTCCGTCACTACAACTACACGGGCTACCTCGCCGCCGACGGCGGCTCCAACTCCTGGGACGCCACAGCGTCCTGGGCCCAGGACACCAGCTGGCTCACCGCGGCGCCCTGGAGCTGACGAGCAGCTGGCCGCTTCACCGGATCAAACCCGTTTCGACCGGCCGGCGGAGGCTCCGCCGGCCGGTGCCCTGAACTCCTGTCCGCCCACAGCGAAGGGAAGAGCCCATGAAACGCAGGTCCTTACTCACCCCCGTGCTGGCCGCGACGGTCGTCATCGTGACCGCACTCACCCTGGCGCTCGGCACCGGCCCCGGCGCGACCGCCACTCCGGTCAGGGCAGCCGCGGCTGCGGGTACCGGCGGCTGCGGCAGGGCCCCGGCCCTGGCGAGCGGCGCCCACACCATCACCAGCAGCGGGCAGAACCGCAGCTACATCCTGCGGGTCCCCGCCAACTACGACCAGAACCACCCCTACCGGCTGATCTTCGGACTCCACTGGCGGGGCGGTACCGCGGGCGGCGTCGACTCCGGCGGCACCGACGGCTACAACTGGTCGTACTACGGGCTCCGGAAGCCGGCGAACGCCGACAACAGCACCGTCTTCGTCGCGCCGCAGGGCTTCGACAACGGCTGGGCCAACTCGGGCGGCCAGGACGTCACCTTCATCGACGACCTGACCAGGCAGCTCGAGGGCCGCCTGTGCATCGACACCACCCAGCTCTTCTCCGCCGGTTTCAGCTACGGCGGTTCGATGAGCTACGCGCTCGCCTGCGCCCGGCCGACGGTCTTCCGCGCGGTCGCGGTCTACTCCGGCGCGAACCTCAGCGGCTGCAGCGGCGGCACCCAGCCGGTCGCGTACATGGGGCTCCACGGCCTGCGGGACGACGTCCTGCTCAGCCCGGGCCTGCTGGACATCCGTACGCGGGAAGCGGCCCATGGCCTGGACAGGTGGCCGCGCCTGTTCATGCACCGAGCTGTGTGACAGTTCCATCAGGGCAGTTGCCCAGCACGAGCAGCACAAGCGGCGGACCGCCAGCACCAACCCGGCGATGCGGACGGACCGGACTCCACCGCCTCGTGATCGCCGGATGGCAGGTGCGGGGCGCGCCGCGCGGTGACCGGAGCTGTCTTCCGTGAGCAGGCCCCCCAGGCCGGCTCGCCATCTCCGGGTTCGACCGTGTTGGTCGTTCTCCGCTGTTGTGTGCCGCGCGCCGCCGCACCCGATCTCCGCCGGCCCTCCATGGCTCTCGACACCGCCGGCGGAACCGGACCGGCTCCCTCCCCCCACGGAGTGGACCGGCCCGTCACCGAGAACGCTACGGCCCGAGTTGACGAGATCCGGCCGTCCTGACGCTCCCCTTGCGCCGCTGGTGCCGATCTTGACAGTGCGTTGACGGAGCAGCGGCCGCTTCAGGGCCGGAAGCGGTAGCCGATGCCCGGTTCGGTGATGAGGTGCTGGGGGTGCGTGGGGTCGCGCTCGAGCTTGCGGCGCAGGCCGGCCAGGTAGACGCGCAGGTAGTTGCCGCGTTCCTCCGCCTCGGGGCCCCAGATCTCCCGGAGCAGCTCCCGGCCCGGCACCAGGCGGCCGGGGGCGGCCAGCAGCATCCTGAGGATCTGCCACTCGGTCGGGGTGAGCCGGACGGTGCCGTCCGGGCCGGTGACGGTGTTCGCGGCCGTGTCGACCACGTGGTCGCCGATGATGGCGTCCGGCGGGAGTGTGAGGGCGGGGGCTCGCCGTAGCACGGCGCGCAGGCGGGCGAAGAGCTCGTCCACCACGAAGGGCTTCGTGAGGTAGTCGTCCGCGCCGGCGTCCAGGGCGCCGATCCGGTCGGCGACTCCCGAGCGGCCGGACAGCACGATGATCGGTGCGGAGAGTGAGGCCCGCAGGCCGCGGATGATGTCGACGCCGTCGAAGTCGGGCAGCCCGAGGTCGAGGACGACGGCGTCCGGGCTCGTTCGGCTGACGGCGTCCAGGGCCTGCTGGCCGGTGGCGGCGGTGAGCACCGAGTAGTGGCGGGCGTGCAGGTTGATCTTCAGGGCGCGCAGCAGGGCGGGCTCGTCGTCCACTACGAGGATGTGGCTCACTCGGTCTCGTCTCCCTCTGTCTCGGTGGTCTCGTCGGCCGCAGGAAGGGAGAGGAGCATCGTGGTGCCGCCGCCCGGGGTGTCCTCGACCTCCAGGGAGCCGCCCATGGTCTCGGCCAGCCCCCGGGAGAGAGCGAGGCCGAGGCCGACGCCGGTGGTGTTGTCGTTGTCGCCGAGGCGCTGGAACGGGAGGAAGACCCGGTCGCGGTCCTCGAAGGGGATGCCGGGGCCGCGGTCGATGACGCGGATCTCGACCCTTTCCTCGTGCCGGCTGGCCGCGACCAGGACGGGTGCGCCAGGGGCGTTGTAGCGCAGCGCGTTGGTGATGACGTTCGCCAGCACCCGTTCAAGCAGCGGCACATCGGCCAGCACCGGCGGGACGGTGTCCAGGTCGAGCGGCTGGACGGGGACGTCGGGGCGGGCGAGGGAGTCCATCGCCCGGCGCAGCACCTCGTCGACCGGGGTGGGTTCGAGGTGGAGGGTGAGTGCGCCGGCCTGCAGGCGGCTCATGTCGAGCAGGTTGTCGACCAGCCGGGTGAGCTTGACCAGTGATTCGTCGGCCAGGTCGAGGAGTTCGGCCTGGTCCTCGGGCGCGAAGTCGACGTCGGGGCTGCGCAGTGAGCCGACGGCGGCCAGTGCGGCGGCGAGCGGCGTGCGGAGGTCGTGGCTGACGGCGGCGAGCAGGGCGGTGCGCATCCGGTCGGCGGCCTTGATCGGCTCGACCTCGGCGGCGACGGTGGCCAGCCGGTCGCGCTCGAGGGCGGCGGCGATGTGGGCGGCGAAGGCGGTCAGCACCCGCTGGTCGGCGGCGGGCAGTCGGCGTCCGGCCAGCACCAGCAAAGCGCCCTGGCCGACCGGGACTTCGGTGATCGCCTGCTCGGCAGCGGGTGCGCCGTCGGCGTCGCTGCGGCCGATGGTGTCGCCACTCGTGCGGTCGAGCAGGGCGACGGAGTCCAGCGCGAAGGCGGTACGGGTCTTCTCCAGCAGGGCGGGCAGGGCGTCGGCGCCGCGCAGCACGCTGCCGGCCAGGGTGGAGAGGGTCTCGGCCTCCGCGGTGGCCCGGGCGGCGCGCTGGGTGAGACGGGTGGCGCGGTCGACCACGGTGGAGACGGTGAGGGCGACGGCGGCGAAGACCAGCAGGGCGATGACGTTGTTGGTCTCGCCGATGGTGAACGTGTGGATCGGCGGGATGAAGTAGTAGTTCAGCAGCAGGGAGGCCACCAGCGAGGCGACCAGGGCGGAGAGCGCCCCACCCAGCAACGCCACTGCGACGACGCCGAGTTGGAAGATCAGCGCGACCGTTGTGAGGTTGAGGCTCTCCCGCAGCTGGGAGAGGGCCGAGGTCAGCAGGACGGGCAGCAGCAGCCCGGCGGCGAAGCCGGCCACCGTCCGGCGCGGCGAGTGGCGGCGGCCCAGGGCGGGCAGCCGGCCGCGGCCGGTGAACTCGTGGGTGACCATGTGGACGTCGATGTCCTCGGAGGCGTCGACGATGGTCTGCCCGTTGCCGGGGCCGGTGAGGAAGCGGCCCAGCCGGCCGCGGCGACTGGTGCCCAGCACCAGCTGGGTGGCGTCGTGGGCGCGGGCGAAGGAGAGCAGCGAGGTGGGGATGTCGTCGCCGACCACCACGTGGTAGCTGCCGCCGAGGGTCTCGACCAGCTGCCGCTGCTCGGCGAGCGCGCCGGGCGAGGCCCCGGCCAGCCCGTCGCTGCGCGCGACGTGCACCGCGAGCAGCTCACCGCCCGCCGTACGGTCGGCGATCCGGGCGGCGCGGCGGATGATGGTCTCGCCCTCGGGGCCGCCGGTCAGGGCGACCACCACCCGCTCGCGGGTCTCCCAGACCCGGTCGATGTTGTGGGTGGCACGGTAGTCGCGCAGCCCCTCGTCCACCCGCCCGGCCACCCAGAGCAGGGCGAGCTCGCGCAGCGCGGTCAGGTTGCCGACGCGGAAGTAGTTGGAGAGCGCGGCGTCCACCTTCTCGGCCTTGTAGACGTTGCCGTGGGCCATCCGCCGGCGCAGCGCCTGCGGGGCCATGTCGACCAGCTCGATCTGGTCGGCCCGGCGGACGATCTCGTCCGGCACCGTCTCGCGCTGCGGGATTCCGGTGATCTTCTGCACCACGTCGTTGAGCGACTCCAGGTGCTGGACGTTGACCGTGGTGATCACGTCGATCCCGGCCGCCAGCAGCTCCTCGACGTCCTGCCAGCGCTTGGCGTGCCGGCCGCCGGGGATGTTGGTGTGCGCCAGCTCGTCCACCAGTACGGCCGAGGGGCGCCGTTCCAGGATCCCGTCCAGGTCCATCTCCTGGAAGTCCGTGCCCCGGTAGGTCCGGGTCAGCCTCGGCACCAGCTCCAGGCCTTGGAGCATGTTCTCGGTGTGCCGGCGGCCGTGGCACTCGATGAAGCCGACCACCACGTCGGCCCCGCGATCCCGTCTGCGGTGGGCCTCGTCGAGCATCCGGTACGTCTTGCCGACGCCGGGGGCCGATCCGAGGTAGACCCTCAGCTGCCCACGGCGCCTGGCGGTGGCAGAGGTGAGGTCACGGGACATACGGGCTGCTCTCCTGGTACGAGTCCTGGCCGGATTGGGGGGTGCGCAGGCAGCCCGGGTACGCGCACTGCGCACCCGGGCTGGCTCTACTGACTGACCGTCACTTCGTCTCGCTCAGCGCCTTGTTCAGCAGGACGACGTTGACGCCGGCCTGGCCGAGGAAGCCGAGCGAACGGCCCTCGGCGTACTTCTCCACCAGCCTGCCCACCACGTCCGAGGACAGGTGACGGGTCTTGGCGACCCGGGCGACCTGCTCCTGGGCGTAGGCCACCGAGATGTGCGGATCGAGACCGGAACCGGAGGCGGTCAGCGCGTCCACCGGGACACTCGCCGGGTCGACCCCGTCGAAGGCGGCCACGGCGGCGCGGCGGTCGTTCACGGCCTTGAGCAGGTCGTCGCTGTTCGGGCCGAGGTTCGACGCGGACGAGCTGTGCGGGTCGTACCCGGTGCCGGCCGCCGAGGGACGCGGCTGGAACCACTGCGGGTCCGGCTGGGTCTGCTCCTTCGGGTCGTTGGGGTCCTTCTTCGGCAGGTTGTAGTTCTCGCCGAGCAGGCTCGAACCGATCTCCTTGCCGTTCGCGCTGACGACCGAGCCGTTGGCCTTGTCGGCGAACGCGACCTGGCTGAGACCGGTGACCAGCAGCGGGTAGGCGATCCCGAGGATCACCGTCATCACCAGCAGCATGCGCAGCGCGGTGGAGTACGTCCGCACGACGGCGGGCAGGGGCTTGGACATGTCTGGCCTCTCTCAGCTCAGGCCGGGGATGAACTGGACGACGAGGTCGATCGCCTTGATCCCGATGAAGGGGACGATCAGGCCGCCGATGCCGTAGACCAGGATGTTCCGGGTCAGCAGCGAACTGGCGTCCGACGGGCGGTACTTGACGCCGCGCAGGGCGAGCGGGATCAGGCCGATGATGACCAGGGCGTTGAAGATGATCGCCGAGGTGATCGCGGAGGTCGGGCTGTGCAGGCCCATGATGTTGAGGTGGCGCAGGCCCGGGTAGACGGTGGCGAACATCGCGGGGATGATCGCGAAGTACTTGGCCACGTCGTTGGCGATCGAGAAGGTGGTCAACGCCCCACGGGTGATGAGGAGTTGCTTGCCGATCTCGACGATCTCGATCAGCTTGGTCGGGTTGGAGTCCAGGTCCACCATGTTGCCGGCCTCCTTGGCCGCCATGGTGCCGGTGTTCATGGCGACGCCGACGTCGGCCTGGGCCAGGGCAGGGGCGTCGTTGGTGCCGTCGCCGGTCATCGCGACCAGCTTGCCGCCCTCCTGCTCCTTCTTGATCAGGGCCATCTTGTCCTCGGGCGTGGCCTCGGCGAGGAAGTCGTCCACGCCGGCCTCGTCCGCGATCGCCTTGGCGGTCAGCGGGTTGTCGCCCGTGATCATGATGGTCTTGATGCCCATCCGGCGCAGCTCGTCGAAGCGCTCGCGCATGCCGTCCTTGACCACGTCCTTGAGGTAGATCACCCCGAGGACCCGGGCGGGCGCGTCCGCGACCTTCGTCGCCACCACCAGCGGCGTACCACCGGCGGCCGAGATGCCGTCGACCAGCGCCGCGACGTCCGCGCCGACGCTGCCGCCGTTCTCCGTCACCCAGCGGGAGACGGAACCGGCCGCGCCCTTGCGCACCTGATGCAGACCGTCGGTCTCAGCGAGGTCGACACCCGACATCCGGGTCTGCGCCGTGAACGGCACCCAGGTCGCGTGGGTCAGCTCACCCTGGGCGCGGGCCCGCAGGCCGTACTCGGTCTTGGCGAGCACGACGATCGAGCGGCCCTCGGGGGTCTCGTCGGCGAGCGACGAGAGCTGAGCGGCATCCGCCAGATCGTCCACCGAAACACCCTCGGCGGGCTGGAACTCGGCGGCCTGGCGGTTGCCGAGCGTGATGGTGCCGGTCTTGTCGAGCAGCAGCGTGTTGACGTCACCCGCCGCCTCCACCGCGCGCCCCGACATCGCCAGCACGTTGCGCTGGACCAGCCGGTCCATGCCCGCGATGCCGATCGCCGAGAGCAGCGCCCCGATGGTGGTCGGGATCAGCGCGACGATCAGCGCCACCAGCACGATCATCGTCTGCGGCGCACCGGCGAACGTCGCCATCGGCTGCAGCGTCACCACGGCGACCAGGAAGACGATGGTCAGCGAGGCCAGCAGGATGTTGAGCGCGATCTCGTTCGGCGTCTTCTGCCGGGCGGCGCCCTCGACCAGCGCGATCATCCGGTCGATGAAGGACTTGCCGGGCTCGGTCGCGATCTTCACCACGATCCGGTCCGACAGCACCTTCGTGCCGCCGGTCACGGCCGAACGGTCACCACCGGACTCGCGGATGACGGGTGCGGACTCACCGGTGATCGCCGACTCGTCCACCGACGCGACACCCTCGACCACGTCACCGTCGCCCGGGATGACCTGCCCTGCCTCGACCACAACGTGGTCGCCGAGCCGCAGCGCGGTGCCGGGCACCTCCTCCTCGGCCTGCGAGGCGGGCCAGTTGGTCAGACGGCGGGCGACGCTCTCGGTCTTGGCCTTGCGCAGGGTATCGGCCTGGGCCTTGCCCCGGCCCTCCGCCACGGCCTCGGCCAGGTTCGCGAAGACGGTGGTCAGCCAGAGCCAGACGGTGATCGCCCACGCGAACACGGACGGGTTCGCGACGGCCGACACGGTGGTGACCACCGAGCCGACCTCGACCACGAACATGACCGGGTTCTTGACCATCACCCGGGGGTCGAGCTTCTTCACCGCGTCCGGCAGCGAAGTGAGGATCAGCTTCGGGTCGAGCAGGCCGCCCTGCACTCTGTGCGGGGTCTGCGGCTGGTCAACCGGAGCAGGAGTAAGAGTGGTGGACATCAGTGCAGACCTTCCGCGATCGGCCCGAGAGCGAGAGCCGGGAAGTAGGTGAGGCCGACGACGATCAGGACGACGCCCGACAGCAGGCCGACGAACAGCGGCTTGTGGGTGGGCAGGGTGCCCGCCGACGCGGGAACCGGCTGCTGCTGGGCGAGCGAGCCCGCCAGCGCCAGCACGAACACCATCGGCAGGAACCGCCCGAACACCATGGCCAGACCCAGCGCGGTGTCGTACCAGGGGGTATTGGCGGTGATGCCGCCGAACGCCGACCCGTTGTTGTTCGCCGCGGAGGTGAACGCGTACAGCACCTCGGAGAAGCCGTGCGCCCCCGAGTTGAGCATCCCCGCCCGCTCGCCCGGCAGGGCGATCGCGACACCGGTGCCGATCAGCACGATCGCCGGCGTGGTGAGGATGTACAGCGAGGCGAACTTCATCTCGCGCCCGCCGAGCTTCTTGCCCAGGTACTCCGGGGTGCGCCCGACCATCAGACCGGCCACGAAGACTGCGACGATCGCCAGGACCAGCATCCCGTACAGGCCCGAACCGGTACCGCCGGGCGCGATCTCGCCGAGCATCATGTTGAAGATCGTCAGACCGCCACCGAAGGGGGTGTACGAGTCGTGGAAGGAGTTGACCGCACCGGTCGAGGTGAGCGTCGTCGACGCGGCGAACAGCCCGGAGGCCGCGATGCCGAACCGCTGCTCCTTGCCCTCCATCGCCCCGCCGGCCGCCTGCAGCGCGGAGCCGGAGTGCTGCGACTCGGCGAAGGTGATCAGCGCGGCCGAGGCCACCCAGAACATCGCCATGACGGCCACGATCGCGTAGCCCTGGCGGTTGTCGCCGACCATCTTGCCGAAGGTGCGCGGCAGCGAGAACGAGATCACCAGCAGCAGGAAGATCTCCAGCAAGTTGGTGAAACCGGTCGGGTTCTCGAACGGGTGCGCCGAGTTCGCGTTGAAGAAGCCGCCGCCGTTGGTGCCCAGCTCCTTGATGACCTCCTGCGAGGCCACCGGGCCGCCCGGGAGGGACTGCGTGTCCCCGCCGAGCGTCGCGATGTCGTGGAAACCGTGGAAGTTCTGCACCACACCGTTGGCCACCAGCACCAGGGCGAAGACGATCGAGATCGGCAGCAGCAGCCGCAGGCTGATCCGGGTCAGGTCGACCCAGAAGTTGCCGACCCGGTCGGTCTTGTTCCGGGTGAAGCCCCGGATCAGCGTGGCCACGACGGCGATGCCGACGGCGGCGGAGACGAAGTTCTGCACCGCCAGGCCGGCCATCTGCACCAGGTGGCCCATCGCCGACTCACCCGAGTACGACTGCCAGTTGGTGTTGGTGACGAAGGAGATCGCGGTGTTCCAGGACTGGTGCGCCTCCATCTCCGGCACGCCGAGGTTCAGCAGCAGGTGCGTCTGGAGCCGGATCAGGCCGTAGAGGAAGAGCACCGAGACGGCCGAGAAGGCCAGCACCGAGCGCAGGTAGACGGACCAGCGCTGGTCGGCGTCGCCGTCCACGCCGACGAGCTTGTAGAGGCCGCGCTCGACTCTGAGGTGCTTGGCGGTGGTGAGCAGCTTGGCGATGTAGTCGCCGAGCGGGCGGTAGCACAGGGCCAGCGCGCCCACCAGGGCGAGCGCCTGCAGCCACCCCGCAAGAGTGGAACCCATGTCAGAACTTCTCCGGGTAGATCAGCGCCACGACGAGGTAGCCGATGAGCGCGACGGCGACGATGAGACCTGCGAGGTTCTCGGCGCTCACAGCTTCTCCACCCCCCGCGCGATGAGGGCGATGACGGCGAACACGGCGACCGTGATGCCGACGAAGACGAGATCGAGCATGGGTGCTCCACCAACTGGGTCATGGGCTGTCGCCGCCGAGCTCCCCCGGACCTCCTGACGGCACCGGTGGATGACCGGCGAGAAGCAGCAAATCAGCTGGTCATCGCCGTTTGCGGTTCCCTGACGCCCTCCATACGGCTGCCTCGACAACATTGACGCGGCATTGACGGCCACGTCATTCACCCGAGACCTGGACTTGGCCGGAACGTGCCGATGGCCCCCGGGAACGATGGCGCTGTTCCCGGGGGCCGGCTCGTACGCGTCAGATCCGCTCGGGCTCGGCGACGTCTCTCACCGGGGCGGGCTCGCCCCGTCGGGTGGCGCCGGGCGCGCGGCGGGCCGGGCGGTCGGCGCGCGGGGCCGAGGCGAGCTGCCAGGGCACGCTGATCACCATCACACCCGGGGTGAACAGCAGCCGGGACTTCAGCCACAGCGCGGACTGGTTGTGCAGCAGGGGCAAGGCGGCGTCACCCGCCCTGATGAATCCTTGACAGCCTGCTCAACCAGCTGTTCCCGCAGGCCTGATGACCTCGACCTTGATCCGGCGGCGCGGCATGGCGGCGGGCAGCGAGGCCAGCAGCGCGGCCCCGGCGAAGGCCAGCAACGGCAGCTCGTCGGAGCGTCCGGCCCAGCCCAGCTCCGCGTACCGGTGCACGGCGAACCCGTCGAAGAACAGCCACGCACCGAGCCCGACCAACGGTGTGGCCACCGGCCGCGAGATCACACCGAGCAGCACGCACAGCACGGTGTACGCCCCCAACGCGAACCACCCCGGGTTCAGCTCCCCCACCCAGCGCAGCACCGGCGCCAGCGTGCCCGAGCCCACAAGCGCAGCAGCCAGCGACATGCCGACCCCCAGCCGGCGCACCGCCGGACGGAACCTCCGGCCGCCGGGCCGCACGCGGTACATCCTCACCACCCCAGCCAAGCCGGTACGACGGCCGTCGAATCTCCCCTTGACGCCTCCCTGACGCGTGTCGCCTGATTCCTTACGCTGTCTTAGCGCTTCAGGACGAGCGCCCTCGGAACAGGCCCCGTCAGAACAGGAACTGCACCACCAGCAGGTCGATCAGCTTGATGCCGACGAACGGCAGCACCAGCCCGCCCAGCCCGAAGATCCGCAGATTGCGGGCGAGCAGCTGCGAGGCGGAGGCCGGCCGGTAGCGGACGCCGCGCAGGGCGAGCGGGATCAGCGCGACGATGATCAGCGCGTTGAAGATGATCGCCGAGGTGATCGCAGACGTCGGGCTGTGCAACTCCATCACATTGAGGTGGTGCAGCCCCGGGTAGGCGCCGGCGAACATCGCGGGGATGATCGCGAAGTACTTGGCCACGTCGTTGGCGATCGAGAAGGTGGTCAACGCACCACGGGTGATGAGGAGTTGCTTGCCGACCTCGACGATCTCGATCAGCTTGGTCGGGTTGGAGTCCAGGTCCACCATGTTCCCCGCCTCCTTCGCGGCGGACGTCCCGGTGTTCATCGCCACCCCGACGTCGGCCTGCGCCAGGGCCGGGGCGTCGTTGGTGCCGTCCCCGGTCATCGCGACCAGCTTGCCGCCCTCCTGCTCCCGCTTGATCAGGGCGAGCTTGTCCTCCGGGGTCGCCTCCGCCAGGAAGTCGTCCACCCCGGCCTCACCCGCGATCGCCCGCGCGGTCAGTGGGTTGTCACCCGTCACCATCACGGTCCGGATGCCCATCCGCCGCAGCTCGGCGAAGCGCTCGCGGATACCGTCCTTGACCACGTCCTTGAGCTGCACCACGCCCATCACCCGCGCACCGTGCTGGTCATGGACGGCCACCAGCAGCGGGGTGCCGCCGCCCGCCGAGATCACGTCCACCGTCTTGAGCACCTCCCCCGGCACCAGGCCGCCGCGCTCGTACACCCAGGCCGAGACCGCCGCCGAAGCGCCCTTACGGACGCCGATCACCGCCCCGTCCGGCCAGACCAGATCCACCCCGCTCATCCGGGTCTGCGCGCTGAACGGCACGAACTCCATCGCCCCCAGCTCACCCGGCGCCCGCTCCCGCAGCCGGTACCGCCCTGCCAGCGCCACGATCGACCGGCCCTCCGGGGTCTCGTCCGCCAGCGAGGACAGCTGCGCGGCCTCGGCCAGCCGGTCGCCGGGCACGCCGGGGGCGGTCAGGAACCGCACCGCCTGCCGGTTGCCGTACGTGATGGTGCCGGTCTTGTCGAGCAGCAGCACGTCCACGTCACCCGCCGCCTCCACCGCCCGCCCGGACATCGCCACCACGTTGCGCTGCACCAGGCGGTCCATCCCGGCGATGCCGATCGCCGAGAGCAACGCCCCGATCGTCGTCGGGATCAGCGCCACCAGTAGCGCCACCAGAACAGCCGTCGACTGCTCGGCCCTCGCGTAGATGGCGATCGGCTGCAGGGTGACCACGCTCAGGATGAACACGATCGTCAGCGAGGCCAGCAGCAGGTTGAGCGCGATCTCGTTCGGCGTCTTCTTCCGCTCGGCGCCCTCGACCAGGGCGATCATCCGATCGATGAAGGTCAGCCCCGGCCGCGAGGTGATCCGCACGACGATCCGGTCCGACAGCACCCGCGTGCCCCCGGTGACGGCGCAGCGGTCGCCGCCGGCCTCCCGGATCACCGGCGCCGACTCACCCGTGATCGCCGACTCGTCCACGGCAGCCACACCCTCGACCACGTCACCGTCCCCGGGGATGGTCTCCCCCGCCTCCACCACCACGAAGTCACGCAGCCGCAGCTCCGCCGCCGCCACGCTCTCCTCCTCGAGACGGGCCACCCCGACCCGCCAGTTGCGCAGCCGCCGCGCCGTGGTCCCCTGCCGGGCCTGGCGCAGCGAGGCCGCCTGCGCCTTGCCCCGCCCTTCCGCCACCGCTTCGGCCAGGTTGGCGAACACCACCGTCAGCCACAACCAGGCGCTGATCAGCCAGGTGAACAGGCTCGGCTGCACGACCGCCGACAACGTGGTCAGCGCCGACCCGACCTCGACCACGAACATCACCGGGTTGCGCACCATCACCCGGGGATGCAGCTTGCGCAGCGCCTCCGGCAGCGCGGCGAGCAGCTGCGCCGGATCGAACAGCGCACCGCCCGTAACCCGGTGCCGGCTGCGCGCCGGTGCTGCCGGGGCAGGGGTGGCGGAGTCCTTCTCAAGAGTCTGGGGAAGCATGCGGCAGACCTTCTGGGCGTTGGACGAAGACCGGCCCAGCCAAGTGGGCCACCCAGTCCTGACATGCCTCCACTGACAGAATCCTGACGCTGAGCCAGCTCTCATTGACGGAGCGTTGACACGGCCGGCCCAACCACGTGAAGCTCACGTCAGAACTCGGCGCCCGCACGGCAGGGTTCCGTCAGGGCCGGTCTCCGGGGCCGGACACTCGTTCACCCACGTCTTCCCCTGGATACGTGTCGTCCGTACCCAACAGCGACGCCCCCGGCTCGGGGAGCTGGCCGCCGGCGTATGGCTTCGGCAACTCGCCCCGCCTACGCCAGGAACGCGTCAATTCCGGCGGGCCAAGGCGCGCTGCCCGCTCTCCGGCTGCTACACCGGAGAGCAGGAGGTGCACCATGCGCCGATTCCTCGCCCCGTCGGGTCCGCTCTCCCTGCTCGCGGCACTCCTCGCGCCGCTCGCGCTGAGCGCCGTCCTGCTGCTCTTCCGGGGCAGCCTGGCCAACACCAACGTGGCCCTGCTGCTGGTCGTGGTGGTCGTCGCGGTGGCCGCCCTCGGCCACCGGCTGGCGGGCGCCGTGGCGGCGGTGAGCTCCGCCGTCTGGTTCGACCTCTTCTTCACCGAGCCGTACGAGCGGCTCGCCATCAGCAAGTCCGACGACCTCACCACCGCCGCACTGCTGCTCGCCGTTGGCCTGACGGTCTCCCAACTGGCCGCCAGGGCCCGGCGCTTCCAGGTGATAGCGATCACCGACGCCGGCTACCTCGCCCGCGTCCACCACACCGCCGTGCTGGCCCGCAACGCCAATTCGGCGCTGACCGTGGTGGACCACGTCCGCGACGAACTCGTCGACCTGCTCCGGCTGCGCGGCTGCCGCTTCGAGTACGGCTCCCTGCTCGGCCGCCCGCCGAGCCTGCAGCACGACGGCTCCGTACGGGTCGGCAACCGCGTCTGGGACGTCGAGGCCCTCGGCCTGCCGGAGGAGGGTGTGGAACTGCGGCTGTTCGGCAACGGCAAGTACGTGGGCCGGTTCATGATGGAACCCACCCCGGGCGCGGTGCCCTCCCGCCAGGCCCTGCTGGTCGCGGTGACCCTGGCCGACCACGCGGGCGCCGCCCTGGACAGCCTCTCCCGGCCGGTGAAGGCCGCCTGACCTCACACCAGGATCACGTCACGGCTCCTGCCTCATTCGGCCACCGACGAGCCCATAAGCCCTTGATAAGATCGAAGGCCAGGTGTGCCGGGAAGTCTGGTCGGCCGGGGGACGGACTGCGGCAGCCGCCGCGGCGCCCTCGTGAACTGATCCGGGGTTTCTCCGATGCGCGCGGTGGGAGCGGTCCTCCTCCTCATAGTCCTGGCCACCACGGTCGCCACCGGAGCCAGGCGCTGGCGCGTCCCCGCCCCCTCCCTGCTCGTCCTGGCCGGTCTCGGCGTGGCCCTGGTCCCCGGTGCGCCCGCTCTGCACATCGCCCCGGAGACCATCGGCCTGGTCGTCCTGCCCCCGCTGCTCTACGCCTCCGCCGAGGAACTCTCGCTGCGTGACCTGCGGTCGGTCTGGCGCCCCGTCACCGTCCTGGTCTTCGGGCTGGTGCTCGCCTCGGCCGCCACGGTCGGCGCCCTCGCCGCCGCGCTGACTCCGCTGCCCGCCTCGATGGCCTTCGTCCTCGGCGCGGTGCTCGCCAGTACCGACCCCGTCGCGGTCACGGCACTCGGCCGCCGCCTGTCGCTCCCGGGGCGGGTCCAGGTGCTGGTGCAGGCGGAGAGCCTCTTCAACGACGCCACCTCGCTCGTCCTCTTCCGGGTCGCCGTGACCGTCGCGGTGGCTTCCGGCGCGGTGAGCTGGCAGGCGGCCGGTGCCCAGTTCGCCGTGCTGGCCGGGGGCGGCAGCGCCATCGGCGCGGCGGTCGCCGCCGGCGTCACCCTGATCCGCCGCCTCACCACCGACCCGGTGCTCGAGACCGTCATCGCCCTGGTCACCCCGTACGGCGCCTACGTACTCGCAGAATCCGCCCACACCTCCGGCGTCACCGCGGTGGTCGTCGCCGGAGTACTGCTCGGCTACTCCGGACACCGGCTCACCGACGCCCGGATCCGCCTCCAGCTGCACGCGGTATACGCCGTCGTGATCTTCCTCCTGGAGAGCGTGGTCTTCAGCATCGTCGGCCTCGAACTACCGGCGATGGTCCGCGAGCTGCCCGCCGGCAGCGCGGCCTGGCCGCTCCAGGCCCTCGCCGTCGCCGCCGTCCTGATCGCCCTTCGGGTGTTCTGGATGCTCCCGCTCTCCACCGCCGTCCGGTCCCACCGGGGGCGGCCCTCCTGGCGGGTGGCAGCCGTGGTCAGCTGGGCCGGCACCCGCGGCGTGATGCCGCTGGCCGCCGCGCTCTCCATCCCGCTGGCGGCCGAGGACGGGCGTCCGCTGCCCGGCCGCGCCCTGGTGCTCGTCCTGACCACCGCCGTGGTGGTCTTCACCCTGGTCGTCCAGGGCCTGAGCCTGGCTCCCCTGGTCAACCGGTCCGGTCTGGCCCTCGAACCCGAGCACACCGCCCGTGAGGAGGCCGAGGCCCGGGAGGCCCTCACCCGGGCAGGTCTCGTCCACCTCGACCAACTCACCGACCTGGAGAGCATCCCCGAACACGTCGTCGACCGCGTCCGGCGCGGCCTGGAGGCCCGGCTCGAGCAGGGCGACGAACCGGCCACCGGTGCCCCCGCCCTGGCCTCGTACCGTGCGCTGCGCCGCGAGGTCATCGCCGTCCAGACCACCGCCCTGCGCCACCTCTACGACGACCACCTGGTCAGCGACACCACCCGGCGGCAGCTGCAGCGCGACCTCGACCTCGAGGAGACCGGCCTCGGCACCCCCTGACACCAGGTCATCCGGCCGGCCTGCCGACACCCGACTCGACTCGGTCGCGGAGGAACCGCCGGGGTCGGGGTTCGGCAAACGGCCCGCCAGCGACCCCCACGGCAGAGGGCGGGCCGTCTCCTCGCAGCTGACGCCAGGTGCCTGGGGTTGTCCCGGACTTGGTCGAGCGGCACTTGGTGAGCCCGCCAGGTGCCCTCGACAGGCACGCCGTCCACCTCGGCCGGCCCGGTCCAGCCCTTGGGGGTGCGCAGCACGATCATCGGCAAGTGCGGGCGCCGGGTACTGCCGTCGGTCCGGGCCTCGTACTGGATGGCGGCGATCCGGTCCAGTGCGGTGTCCATCGCCTCGGCCATCGCCCGGTGCACGGCGAGCGGGTCGCGGCCGGTGACGTACAGCGGCAGGTGGCCGTAACCGCGCAGCAGGGCGTCCAGCTCGGCCTCGGGCAGCCGGGACAGCACGGTCGGGTTGGCGATCTTCCAGCCGTTCAGGTGCAGGATCCGCGATCGGACGGGCTGCACCGGTCGCCGACGGCGGGCCGGGCCCATCCTCGCCCCGGCTCCGGGCCCCGCCCCAGGGCCGTTCGGTCCCCGTCGCAGGGCCGCTCGGCGCCCGGGCGGCTGTCTCCGGGCTTGGCTCAGCCCTCCGCCGGAACCGTCTGCGCCCGCCCGGCCGATCGCAGCGCGAGCAGCGCCACCACCACGAGCACGAGCTCCACCAGGAGGCTGACCAGGCCCAACGGCTCGGTCCAGTTGCCCTTGTCGTCCGTGTAGTCGGGCAGGCCTGGGCCGCGCGAGAGGACGTACCCCGCCAGCGGCCCGAGGCCGACCCCGGCCGCCAGCAGCCAGGACGCCACGCCGGTCCGCCGGCCGGTCAGCAACAGGCCCGCCACCAGCAGGCCCGCCAGCTCCAGCACGTAGTAGCCGGCTCCGACATAGGACGGCTCCTTGTCGCCGGGGAACCCGCCCTGGTCCTGCACGTGGATCAGCGTGACGGCGAGACATAGTGCGGACGCGAGCCAGGCTGTGCCGGTCCGGGCTGCGGGAAGTGCGGACATAGCTGTGCTCCAAGGGGTCACGGGAGGAACGGCGCCCGGTCCGCCGGGCTCCGGCCACGGCAGTCTGCCACCGGTCAACTTGACGGGTCATCACCAATCGGCTCTGAACTCCCTATGAGTCCCGGCAGCTCCCGGGGCCTTCGCCGTGTCCGGCCAAGGCCCCGGAGACGTCCCGTTGATCTGCCGTCAGTCGTGCGGGACGACGGCGACCGGGCAGTGCGCGTGGTGCAGTACCGCGTGCGCCACCGGCCCCAGGTGGGGCGCGGCCATCGGGTGGCCGGGCGAGCGGCGCCCCAGCACCAGGAGCGAGGCGGCCCGGGACGACTCGGTCAGCACCTTGGCCGCCGGCTCGGGCACGACCTCGGCCACGGTGCGCACCGCGGGGTACTTCTCCCGCCACCGCGCCAGGGCGTCCCGCAGGGTGGTTTCCTCGGCGGCGAGGACGGCGTCGCGGATCTCCCATGGCTCCATCGGCGCCTCGGTGCGGTACCGGCCGGCCGCCTGCGTCCGGCTCTCCACCGCCCGCAGGACGACGCCCCGCTCGGCGGCCTGCGCGAAGGCGAACCCGAGCACCGCGTCGCAGGGGCGTCCGCCCTCGACCCCCACCACCACCTCGCCGGGGTACCCGCCCTGGTTCGCGGCCCCGGCCCGGACCAGCACCACGGGGCACCGGGAATGCGCCGCCGCCCCGAGCCCCACCGAACCCACCAGGGTCCCGCCGAATGCCCCGAGCGCCCGGGAGCCGAGCACCAGCAGCCCCGAGCGCTCACCGGCCGCCGCCAGCACGTACTTCGGGTCCCCCGGTGTCCGCTCGCAGCGCAGCTCCACCTCCGGGTAGCGGTCGGCGATCACCTCCCGTACCGCCGCGACGGGCAGCGGGAAGGTACCGGCCGAGGCCGACTCGGGCTCGGCGCCCGCCACGTACAGCATCCGCAGCGGCCGACCGCTGCGCCGGGCCGCCTGGGCCGCCCAGTCCGCCGCCGCCGCACTCCGGGCCGACCCGTCGACCCCCACCACCACTGCCTGGTCCATCCCAGTTCCCTCCTCACGTCCCTGCGGGCCCGCCCCTCGGCGGCCCGCGTCCTGGACACGTAGCGTCCGACCTCGAGCACCCCTCGCCCCAGGGGCCGGAGCGCCTCCGCCCGGCGCCGAAGGTCCCGGTGTGTCCCGCCCGGCCGCAGGCGGCCCGCACCGCTACGGCAGGTCGCCCGGGCCCTGCTCCGCGCCCTGAACGCTGGTGAGCCGCCGGCGGCTCACCAGGATCGCTCCACCGGCCAGGGCGGCCGCGGCCGCACCGACCATCAGCGGGACCGACTCGTCGGCACCGGTCACCTCCGTCCGGCCGAGGCTGAGCGAAGGTTTCGGCGGCACGGCATGCAGAGCGAAGGGCTCGACCAGGTGGTGGAGTGCGTCGACGAGTTGTCCTTCCTCGCCCGCGAGGAGCGGCTGACCACACACCCGGGGCCGATCCTCACCGCCGCCCTCGACTCGGTCAGGCGTTCCGACCTGAAGTACCTGCGCCGCGGCCTGCGGATGCGGACCGTCCTGCACAGCAGCGCGCTCGACTCCGGGACGGTCCGTCGCTTCGCGGTGGAGCTGACGGAGCAGGGAGCCGAGGTACGCGGCACGACCAGCCCGCTGGAGCGGATGGTGATCTTCGATCGGCGGACCGCCCTGGTGGCCACCGACCCGGACGACATCACCCAGGGTGCGCTGATCATCCGTCGATCCGGCCTGCTGTCACACTTGCTGTCCCTGTTCGAACGCCGCTGGTCGCAGTCCTACGGCATGACGGAGGAACCACCGGGCGACACCGAACGACGGCGAGACTCAGCTCTGGGGGACGAGGGCGACAGGACAGTCCGCGTGGTGGAGCACGGCGTGCGCCACCGACCCGAGGCCGGAGCCGGTCGATCGACGGCCCAGCACCAGAAGACGCGACTTCTCCGAGGCAGCGACCAGCACCTGGCCCCCTCCGCCGTACTCCGTCGTGGCCCACAGCTCGACCTCGGGGTGGGTCCGCTGCCATGGAGCCAGCACCTGCGCCAACAGCTCGGCCTCGTCGGCCGGGCCGCCGGGGCACCGGCCCGCCTGCAGTGCCCGCAGCGGGAGCCCGTACCGGGCAGCGGCGGCGAAGGCGAACTCCAGCGCCGCCTCGGCGGGCGAGCGGGCGTCCACTCCGACCACCACCTCCTCCCGGTGCTGCCGGCCGAGCGGAGCGGCGGGCAACAGCACCGTCGGGCACCCGGCCCGGGCGGCCACCCGCAACGCGGTGGAGCCGACCCGCAGCCCGGGGAAGCCACCGTCACCCCGCGCTGCCAGCACCAGCAGCTCTGCGTCCTCGGCAGCCGCCACCAGTGCCGCCGTGGCGAGGTCGCGCACCTCCTCGGTGCGGGTGGGCAAGAAGGGGTGACGCTGAGCTAGCACGTGCCCCACCCCGTGCAGCAGTGCGGCCGGCTCCGGCCTGGTTGCCGCCCAGCTGGGCAGCAGGTGCGGCATCAGCGGCAGCGCGTGCAGGACCCGGAGCGGCCGGCCCCGCAGCGCCGCCTCGGCGGCGGCCCACTCGGCCGCCGCCAGACTCGCGGCGGAGGTGTCCACCCCGACCGTGACAGGCAGTTCCATGGCGACGTCTCCAGTCGTCTCGAAGGTGGCGGCTGCCCCATCGGACGCAGGGGCCGACGCGACGTACGGCAGGGCCGGGGACGCCCCCACGCGTTCCCCGGCCCTGCCCGTGGTGGCCCGACCGAGCCCCCACAGCGGGGCCGGGCCCTGCCCGTGCGGTGCGCCGCACGGGAGTGTCGGAGCCGTCCGACCCGCGACCGTGCGGGCCTTCCGACCCACTCAGCCTGCCGCGCGGCGCGCCACCGGGCCGAGGGCCGAACGTCCCTGGCGCCGAGCCGTCCGTCCCGACCCGCGACGGTCGGGACCACCGGCCCGCGAGCAGGCCCGGTCGGCCCTCCCGGCCGGCTTCCCTGGTCGGCCAGAGTCCTGTTCTGCCGGGCGGAGGGACCGCCCCGGCCGAGGGAGAGGACCCATCATGAAGAGCTACGTCCTGGCCGGCGTCGACGGATCCCCGCACAGCGATGCGGCCGCCCGCTGGGCCGCCGCCGAGGCGCAGCGGCGCGGCACCGGCCTGCGGCTGCTGCACTGCTGGCCCTGGCTGCGCCACCAGGCACCGGACGGCACCCGCACCGGCGACCTGCGCGCCGCCGCCCGGCAGGCGCTCGACCACACGGTCGAGGAGCTCCGGCGGGACCACCCCGGCCTGGCCGTCGAGGCCGTCACCGTGACGGACTCCCCCGTCGAGGGCCTGGTCATCGGCGCCCGGGAGAGCGAGCTGCTGGTGCTCGGCACCCGGGGTCTCGGCGGCTTCGCCGAACTGCTGCTGGGGTCGGTCAGTCTCGCGGTGGCCGCCCGGGCGGGCACCCCGACGGTGCTCGTCCGCGCCACCGAGGAGGGCGCGCCCGGCCGGCTGCTGCTGGGCCTCGACGCGCGCCAGCCGGCCGCCGAGGTGCTGGAGTTCGCCGTCCGGGAGGCCCGCCTGCGCGGCGTCCCGCTGCACGTGGTCCACGGCTGGTCGCTGGAGGCGGTGTACGCCACCCCGGGCTGGTTCCCGCCGCAGGTGGACGTGGCCGAGCTCCAGACGGCGGAGGAGACGCTGCTGACCGAGGCGCTCGCACCGTGGCAGGCCAAGTACCCGGAGGTCGAGTTCCGCCCGCAGGTACGGCGCGACGGTGCGGTGCAGGCGCTCCTGGAGCCGCGTTCGGCGGCAGACCTGGTGATCATCGGCCGCCGCGAACGCCGCCATGACCTCGGCCTGCGGCTGGGCGCCGTGGCCCACGCCGTGCTGCACCACGCCGCCGCCCCGGTCGCGGTCGTCCCGCACGACTGACGAGCCAGGTCCAGCACCGGTCCGCCCCGCACACCACACCGACAAGGACAGCCCCCGCATGCCGGCTCGCTCCCTCACCGAAGGCGTCGCGCTCACCCTCGTCACCGCGGCCACCGCGGCCCCCTCCCTGCACAACACCCAGCCCTGGCGGTTCCGCCTCGACCGGGCCGCCCGGACGGTGCACGTCCACTCAGCTCCTCGCCTCCAGCTCCCGGCCACCGATCCGGACGGCAGGGCGGTGCACATCTCCGTCGGCGCCGCCCTGCGCAACCTCCAGGCAGCCGCCGTCCACCAGGGCTGGGAGCCCGTCACCCGGCTGCTCCCCTGCCCTGGCACGCCGGACCTGCTGGCCGCCGTACGACTGGCCGGGCCGCCCCGGGCGGCTCTGCTCCAGCGGCCGGACCTGCACCGGGCGATCTGGCGCCGCCGCAGCAGCCGGCTGCCGTTCACCCCCGAGCCGGTGCCGGAGACCGTGCTCACCGAACTGGCCGACGCCGCCAGGCTCGACGGCGCCGAGCTGCACCGCCCCGGTCCGGGCGAGCGGGCGGACTGGCTCCGGCTCACCGCCGAAGCCGAGCTGCGCAACTCGCTCGACCCCGCTCGGCGTGCGGAGAGCGGCTCCTGCGTGAGCGGACCGCGGCGGGACTGGGGCCTGCCCGCGTACGCCTGCGGCCCGGCGGACTCGGCCGGTCTGCTCCCCGTCCGCGCCTTCGACCCAGAGCGGCCACGCGGCCACACCGTCTTCGAGTCAGAACCGCAACTCCTGCTGCTCACCACCGCCCACGACAGCCCGGCCGACTGGCTGCGCGCCGGACAGGCCCTCCAGCACGTCCTGCTGGTCCTCACCCTGCACGGCGTACGTGCCTCCCTGCTGCACCAGGCCATGGAGTGGCCCGACCTGCGGCGCCGTCTCGCCCGCCCCGGGGCTCGCCACCACGTGCCACAGGTGCTCCTGCGGGTGGGCTACGGCCCGGCCGGGTTCCCCACTCCTCGACGGCCGGCTCCGACCGTCCTGGACGAACTCGTCCGGCTCCCCGCCTGACCGGACGTCACGCGCACCCGCAGATGGGGCCTTCCGGCCCTACCGGCGGGTGCGCACGTGCGTCAGACTCCTGGAAGCTTTCGTTCCCCGCCCCACAGCTGGTCAGAAGTCCCCGGAGAGATGATGACGGACACCGCCCCCGCCCGGCCCGCCACCCCCGTCAAGGTGTTCCTCCTCGACGACCACGAGGTGGTCCGCCGCGGCGTGTACGACCTGCTCGACGCCGAGCCGGATCTCACCGTCATCGGCGAGGCCGCCACGGTCGAGCAGGCGCTCGCCCGGGTGCCCGCGCTGCGGCCGGACGTCGCCATCCTCGACATGCGCCTGCCCGACGGCGACGGCGTGACGGTCTGCCGCGAGCTGCGCTCGCGGATGCCCGACCTGGCCTGCCTGATCCTCACCTCCTTCGACGACGAGGACGCCCTGCTCGACTCGGTGATGGCCGGCGCCGCGGGCTACGTCCTCAAGCAGATCAGCGGCACCGACCTGGTCTCCGCCGTCCGTACCGTGGCCTCCGGCCAGTCCATGCTCGACCCCGGTGCCGCCACCCGGCTGATGGCCCGGCTGCGCTCGGACGCCGCCCCGGCCGAACCCGAGTTCCCCAGCCTCACCGCCCGCGAACGGGAGATCCTCGCCCTGATCGGCGAGGGCCTGACCAACCGCCAGATCGGCGAGCGGATCTTCCTGGCGGAGAAGACCGTCAAGAACCACATCTCGCGCCTGCTCGCCAAGCTCGGCGTCGAACGCCGCGTCCAGGCCGCTGTCATCGCCACCCAGGTCACGGCCCAGCCGGCCTCTCACCGGGGCCACTGAAACCCGTGCCACGAGCAGGCCACCCGGCCGGGCCAGGAGGACCGAACGGCCCTGCCGCCGCCGGGCGCCGCCGCCGACCATGGACGGTATGAGCCGTAGCCCCGCCACCCCCGCCGCGCCCGTCGGCACCCCACTCGCCGAGGTGGAGTGCCTGCGCCTGCTGGCCCGTGCCTCGGTCGGCCGGGTCGTCTACACCGTGGGCGCCCTGCCCGCGGTCCTGCCGGTCCGGTACCACCTCGGTGTCGACGCTTCCGTCCTGTTCCGCGCTCCCGCCGGGTCCGAGCTGGTCCGCGCGGTCAGCGGTGCCCTCGTGGCCTTCGAGGTCGGGGAGCTGAGCGGGGCCGACGGCTCCGGGTGGAGTGTGACCGTCCTCGGCCGCGCGGATCTCGCCGACGACCCGCCGCACGCGCCCGCCGAGGACGTGATGCCGCACCCGGGCGAGGAGCCTGGCCGGGTCTGGATCCGGATCCGCCCCGAACTCGTCACCGGCCACCGCCTCGCAGAGACAGCGGCCCCCGGCTGAGGGCCTTGTCACCCCCCGATCGGCGCCGTCCACACCAGTCGGGTGCCGCCCTCGGGCGGGCTGAGCACCTCGAAACTCCCGGCGACCTGCTCGGCCCGCTCGGCCAGGTTCCGCAGTCCGCTGCGCCGCCCCTGCTCCAGGATGCCGACCCCGTCGTCCTGTACCGCGAGCACCACCTGGCTTCCGGTCGCCCGCAGGCTCACCTCCACCCGGCGCGCCCCCGCATGCCGGGCGGCGTTGCTCAGCAACTCACCCAGCACCGCCATCACGTGGTCCGCCGTCTCCGCCGGGACGTCGGTGTCCAGCAGCCCCTCCAGGCTCACCCGGGGCGCGAACCCGAGCCCGGCCTGCGCCTCCTCGGCCGCCCGGACCACCCTGGCCCGCAGACCCTGCGCCTCGCCGCTCTCCCTGGCCCGCAGGCCGAAGATCGTGGAACGGATGATCTTGATCGTCTCGTCCAGGTCCGCCACCGCCCGGAGCACCCGTTCCGAGGCACCCGGGTGCTCCACGAACCGGGCCGCGCTCTGCAGCGTCATCCCGGTGGCGAACAGCCGCTGGATCGCCAGATCGTGCAAGTCCCGCGCGATCCGGTCCCGGTCCTCCAGCATCGCCAGCTGCTCCGCGTCGCGCCGCCGCTCGGCCAGCTCCAGGGCCAGCGCCGCCTGGTCGGCGAAGCCGAGCAGCGGAGCGGTCTCCCGATCGGTGAAGGCCGGCTCCCCGGCCCGCCGGGCCAGCAGCAGCAGCCCCGCCACCTGCTCCTTCGACCGCCCCAGCGGCACGGCCACCGCCGGCCCGAGCCCGGCGAAGGCCCCGGCCCCGACCGTCAGACGCGGGTCGCCGGGGAGGTCGGAAGTGGTCACCGACGCCCCGGCCGCACAGGCCAACCCGGGCAGCGAACCCGCCAACGGCACCTCAAGACCCGCCCGACCGTCCTCCCCGCCGAGCGCCAGCTCGACCCGGACGGTGTCCGCCCCGGCCACCGGCACCGACACCTCCGCCAGCTCCGCCCCCGTGATCTCCCGGGCCCGCTGGGCGACCAGCCCGACCACCTCCGACCGCGCGCTGCCGGACAGCAGCGCCCGGGTGATCTCGGCGTTGGCGCTCAGCCACCGCTGCTGACGCTGCGCCTCCTCGAACAGCCGGGCATTGTCGATGGCCACCCCGGCGGCCACCGCGAGGGTGGAGATCACCGACTCGTCGTCCGCGTCGAACTCCTCACCGCCGCGCTTGTCGGTCAGGTACAGGTTGCCGAACACATCGTCCCGCACCCGCACCGGTACCCCGAGGAAACTGCGCATCACCGGGTGGTGCACCGGGCAGCCGTACGAGGCCGGGTGCTCGGACAGGTCCGCCAGGCGCAGCGCCTCGGGGTGCCGGATCAGCTCACCGAGCAGCCCCTTGCCGGTCGGGTACGGGCCGATCCGGGCGATCTGCTCCTCGCTCAGGCCCACCGTCAGGAACTGCGAGAGCGTCTCGCCGTCCGGCCCGATCACCCCGAGGGCCGCGTACCGGGCGTCCACCAGCGCGGCGGCCGTCTCCACGATCTGCCGCAGCACCTGCGTCAGGTCCAGCTCCCGGCCGACCGACAGCACGGCCTCCAGCAGGCTGTGCACCCTGTCCCGGGTGCCGCGCGCTGCGTCGATCCGCGCCTGCAGCTCCTCCAGCAGTTCGTCCAGCCGCAGCTGCGGAATCCGGGACCGTGCCTCGCCGTCACCCACCGGTAACCCCTCCTCTGTCGGCCGACGCAGGCCAGATTCTCGCAGATCACCCCCGCCGCCGGGTGCGGACGGCCGAGAGCGGCCGGTTCCCGCCCCGGGCTCGCCGCCGAGGCCCGGCCCGGGACCTTTCCCGCCGGATCCGGGCCGATCGGACCAAGCCGACGCCGACCCCAGCCGCCACCATGAAAACACCCGCGCATCCCGCCGCAGGTCGTCCGGGAGGGACACACGATGAGAGCAGTACAACCGGCCCACCGACGCCGGCTGGCCGCCGAGGCGGTCGGCACGTTCTTCCTGGTGCTCACCGCCGCCGGCGGTGGCGTGGTCGCGGCGGCCACCCACGGCGCGGTGAGCCGCACGGCAGCGGTCACGGCGCCGGGACTCATGGTGCTGGCCCTGATCTACACGCTCGGCGAGACCTCCGGCGCCCACCTCAACCCGGCGGTGACGGTGGCCTTCGCCGTCCGGCGGCACTTCCCGTGGCACCGCGTCCCGGGCTACCTGCTCGCCCAGCTGGCCGGGGCCTTGGCGGCGGCCGGGGTACTGCGGGCCCTGTTCGGCACCGCTGGCGGACTCGGTGCGAACCGGCTGACGCCCGGGGTGAGCCCGGCGGCCGGCTTCACCCTCGAGGTCCTCCTCTCGATGGGGCTGATGACAGTCATCCTCGGCACCTCCTCCGGCGCGCGGAACATCGGCCACAACGCCGCGATCGCCATCGGCGGCTACATCACCCTGGCGGGCCTGTGGGCAGGACCTATCACAGGCGCCGCCATGAACCCGGCCCGCAGCCTGGCCCCGATCCTCCTCGGCGGCCACGGCGGCCCCCTCTGGATCTACCTGCTGGGCCCGTTCCTCGGCGCCCTGCTCGCCGTGCCGCTCGCCCAGCTCCTGCGGGGCTCACCCAGTACCGAGGCCACCCGTGCGGCCCAGGGGACGGACCTGGCAGAATCGCGGGACACCCGCCGCTGACCACACCGCCCACCGGGCCCTGCTCCGTCGTGCTCTGAGAGGACGTCAAGTCCGTTTCTGGCAGCGGCCGCGTCCGGGTCGGGGCTTCGGACTCATGGCAGTTCGGCCATTTCCCGGACGGAGCCGGAGCAGCAGCCGGCAGACGGGAATTTCGGTGCCACGCCGCCCGACAGCATATTATCGCTCCCTGGGCCTGCGGACCTGATCCCCGGCTCACCAGGTACGGAGACGCCACCCGGCCTGCTGCCGATGCGTACCCGAGGGAACACGTGAGCACCGTCCAGTCAATCCCCGTCCCGCAGGTCCTTCATGAGGCCGGCCGCCGGCGGACCTTCGCTGTGATCAGCCATCCGGACGCGGGCAAGTCCACGCTCACCGAGGCGCTGGCACTGCACGCGCGGGCGATCACTTCTGCCGGTGCGGTGCACGCCAAGGGTGACCGTCGCGGCGTGACCAGCGACTGGATGGAATTGGAACGCGAGCGCGGCATCTCGGTGACCTCGGCCGCGCTGCAGTTCGGCTATCGCGGCCATGTGATGAACCTGGTCGACACCCCCGGCCACGCCGACTTCTCCGAGGACACCTACCGGGTGCTGGCCGCCGTCGACTGCGCGATCATGCTGGTCGACGCGGCCAAGGGCCTGGAGGAGCAGACCCGCAAGCTCTTCTCGGTCTGCCGCCATCGCGGCGTACCCGTGATCACCTTCATCAACAAGTGGGACCGGCGCGGCCGGGAGGCACTGACCCTGCTCGAGGACATCGAGACGCACCTCGGGATCACCCCCGTCCCGGTCGTCTGGCCGGTCGGCAACGCTGGCAACCTGCGCGGCCTGGTCGAGGCGGAGAACACCGAGCAGATGCTGCGCTACACCAAGGTGCCGGCCGGCACGCACGCCGCGCTCGAGGAGCAGCTCACCTCCGAGCAGGCCGCCGAGCAGGAGGGCGAGGCCTGGACGACCGCGTTGGAGGAGTTGGAGCTGATGCTCTCCTCCGGCCCCGGTTACGACCAGGAGGCCTTCGAGGCCGGCAAGATCAGCCCGGTCTTCTTCGGCGCCGCGCTGACCAACATCGGTGTGAAGCTCCTGCTGGACGCCGTGGTCGACCTCGCTCCGGCTCCCGGGCCCCGCCCGCTGGCCAAGGGCGGCAGCCGCGAGGTCGGCGAGGAGTTCTCCGGCCTGGTGTTCAAGATCCAGGCGAACATGGACCCGGCCCACCGCGACCGGATCGCCTTCGTCCGGGTCTGCTCCGGCGTCTTCGAGCGCGGCATGCACGTCACCCGGGCGGCCAGCGGCCGCTCGTTCGCGACCAAGTACGCGCACACCGTCTTCGGAGCCGAGCGCACGGTGGTCGACACCGCGTACCCCGGCGACGTTGTCGGCCTGATCAACGCGAGCGCACTGCGGGTCGGCGACACCCTCTTCACCGGCAAGAAGGCCGAGTTCCCGTCGCTGCCCGCCTTCGCCCCCGAGTACTTCGCGGTGGCCCGGCCCAAGGACATCAGCCGGTCCAAGCAGTTCCGCAAGGGCATCGCCCAGCTCGACGAGGAAGGCGTGATCCAGGTGCTGGTCTCCGACCGGCGCGGCGACCAGGCGCCGGTCATGGCCGCGGTCGGCCCGATGCAGTTCGACGTGATCCTGCACCGGATGGAGCACGAGTTCTCCTCCCCGATCGCCCTCGACCAGCTCTCCTACCGCGTGGCCCGGATCACCGACGCCGAAGGCGCCGCGGCCCTGGCCAAGTCCCGCCTGATCAACGGCGAGGTGCTCACCCGCCGCTCGGATGACGTGCTGCTGGCCCTCTTCGCCGACAAGTGGCAGCTGAACGCCTTCCAGCGCGCCCAACCCGACATCCTCCTCCAGCCGCTGATCGCCACGGCGGACTGATCGCCGCCCGCTCGGCCCGGCGGCGCCGCTCGGCACGCCGGGCCACGGACGGCGCGCGGTGCGGCGCGGCCGTCGCTTCTGGACCCCCGAGCGGGCAGCTGGTGGCCACCGGAGCCGGGTTGTGTCGATGTTGTGACGAATGGGGGTGGCTCGGGGCGTGATTCTCACATGATCGGACCGTACGCTCCTGACGTGGAGTCAAAGAATTCGACCCGAGTCCGTGGCCCGCTCGTGTTCGGCGCGCTGGGCCTGCGCTTCCTGTTGGTGAGCGGAACCGCCGGTGTGCTGCTGGCCGGCATGGCGCTGCCGTTCGTCGGAGGAGTCGGCCTGGCCGCCAAGTCCGCGGCCGACGGCTTCGAGAACCTGCCCGACGACTTCAAGGCCCCGCCGCTGTCCCAGGCATCGTTCATCTACGACGCGGCCGGAAACCTGATAGCCACGGCCTACGCCCGTGACCGCACCGTCGTGCCGGCCGACCAGATATCGCCGCTGGTCCGCAAGGCCTTGGTGGACGTGGAGGACAACCGCTTCTACCAGCACGGCGCGATCGACCCCAAGGGCATCGCCCGCGCGCTCGGCAACAATGCGGGCGGCGGCGGCACCCAGGGCGCCTCGACGCTGACCCAGCAGTACGTGAAGAACGTCTTCGTGGACGAGGCCGGCGACGACCAGGCCAAGGTCCAGGCGGCGCAGCGCCAGACGGTGGGCCGCAAGCTGCAGGAGATGCGGTACGCGATAGAGGTGGAGAAGACCCTCACCAAGGACCAGATCCTCACCAACTACCTGAACATCACCTTCTTCGGTGAGCAGGCGTACGGGATCGAGGCGGCCTCCGAGCGGTACTTCAGCGTCCACGCGAGCCAGTTGAACCTGCCGCAGGCCGCGCTGCTGGCCGGCATCGAGCAGTCGCCGACCAGCTACGACCCGATCCTGCACAAGGCCGCCGCCAAGGAGCGGCGCGACACCGTGCTCAACAAGATGGCCCAGTACGGCAGCATCAGCCGGGCCGACGCGGAAGCGGCGATCAAAACCGACATCCAGCTGAACGTCAGCCGCCCGCAGCAGGGCTGCATCACCGCCGGGAACGGCGAGGGCTTCTTCTGCGACTACGTGAAGAAACTCGTGCTGAGCCAGCCGGTCTTCGGGGCGACCGCCGCCGACCGCCAGACGCTGTGGAACCGCGGCGGGCTGCAGATCCGCACCACCCTGGACCCCAAGGCGCAGACCGCGCTCAACAAGGCGCTCACCACCAAGGCCAAGCCGACCGACAAGCCGGTCGCCGTGATGAGCATGGTGCAGCCCGGCACCGGCAAGATCCTGGCGATGGGCCAGAGCCGCCCGTACGGGCTGGACGCCAACTCCCAGACCACCCTCAACCTGAACGTCGGCAAGGCGATGGGTGGTGGCGAGGGCTTCCCGACCGGCTCCACCTTCAAGGCGATCGTGGCCGCCGCGGCACTCGAGTCCGGCCTCGGCCCCGACACGACCTACAACACTCCCTACAGCATCCAGTGGCCCGCGATGACGGACTGCCAAGGCAGGCGGAACGCCTCCAAGGACCAGGTGCACAACGACTCGCAGAGCGAGGCCGGCAACTTCGCGATGCCCGGCGCGCTGGCCGCATCGATCAACACCTACTTCGCCACCCTGGAGGGCGAGGTCGGTCTCTGCGAGACCTCGAAGATGGCCAACAAACTGGGTATCAGCCAGCAGGCCGGCGGCAAGCCGCTGGACGTCGTCCCGGCGATGGTGCTCGGCGTCAACTCGCTGACCCCGCTCGGCATGGCCGCGGCCTACGCCGCCTTCGCCTCGCACGGCACCTACTGCGCGCCGACCGCGATCACCTCGGTGACCGGCCCCGGCGGCAAGAACCTGGCGGTGCCGCCGAGCAGTTGCTCGAGCGTGATGTCGCCGACCACCGCGGACACCGTCACCGAGATGCTCAAGGGTGTGGTGCAGGACGGCGGCACCGCGCTGGGCATCGGTCTGGACGACCGCGACAACGCGGGCAAGACCGGTACCACCAACGAGGGCAAGCAGGTGTGGTTCGTCGGCTACACCCCCGACCTGGTGGGCGCCACCGTGGTCAGCGACATGGGCACCCAGGAGGCGCTGCAGGGCCAGCGGCTCGGCGGCTCCCGCATCGCCCAGGCGTTCGGTGCCCAGGTCGCCGGTCCGTTCTGGCGCGCCGCGATGAGCGGCGCTCTGGACGACGTCCCCGCGACGTCGTTCCCCCACGTCAGCCTGCCGGCCGCCCCGCAGCAGAACCCCTCCGCCTCCCCCAGCGCCGACCCGAGCGGCTCGGCCAGCCCGGCCAGCCCGACCAGCCCGACCAGCCCAGGCACCGCCGGTCCGACCCGCGGCGGGACCGGCCACTGAAGTGGTGCTCCTGGATCGCCGGTCCGGTTCGAGCTGTGCGACGTGATCCCGTCAGCGCCCGGTCGCCCGAGCGGCTCCGCAGGAGTCGCGCACGGTGATCGCGGGCCGCAGCAGCACCTGCCGACGGGCCTCCTCCGGGCGCTCCAGCCGGTCCAGCAGCACCGCCGCCGCCGTCCGCCCCAGCAGGTGCTTGGGCGGCGCCACGGCGGTGAGCGGCACTTCGGCGAGGTCGGCGATCTCGTCGTCGTAGGCGACCAGCGCCAGATCGCCCGGGACGCCCAACCCGGCCCGACGGCAGGCGGCCTCCAGGAGGGCCGCCTGCCGGTCACCGAAGCAGACGGCCGCCGTGGCGCCCGCAGCACGCAGCCAGGCCAGGCAGCGGTCTGCCGCGGCAGGGCTCCACTCCTCCCGTGCGGCCCTGAACTCGGCTCCGGTCAGACCGAGTTCGCGGACGGCCTGGTGGAACCCCAGCGCCACCGGTTCGGTGGTCGGGCTGTGCAGCCGCAGCACCAGGCCGATGGTCCGGTGGCCGAGCCGGGCCAGGTGCCGGACGGCGTCGTAGCCCCCGGCCTCGTGGTGGGTGCACACGCTCTCGGTGGTGTCGCCGAGGCTCGTCCCCCGCCGCTCCACCAGGACGGTCGGCACCGGCAGCCCGGCCAGCCGGGCCAGGTACTCCTCGGGGGTCTGCGGCCCGGCCAGCGTGGGTACCAGGAGCAGCCCCTCGGCACCCGCGTCGAGCATGTCGGCGAGCGCCCGGAGCTCCCGGTCCTGGTCGTAGCCGGAACAGGCGATCACCGACCGCGCACCCGCCCTCCTGAGCTCCTCCTCGATGCCCGCGAGCACCCGGGGGTAGTAGAAGGCAGTGTCGGGCACGACGACTCCGACCAGGGCGGAGCGTCTGCGGGCCGCCCCCTGGCCGAGCACGTAGGTGCCCGAGCCCTGGCGGCGCACCACCAGTTCCTCGGCGACCAGCTCCGCGACCGCGCGGCGGACGGTGCTGACGGAGGCGCCGTGCACCCGGGCCAGCTCCGGCTCGCTCGGCAGCCGTCCGCCCACTGGCCAGCGGCCCTCCCCGATCTCCTGACGGAGGCGCTCCGCGACCGAACGGAACTTCAGCCCCCTGGCTTCAGGCGCGTCGGCCGGTCGGTGAACCGAGCCGGTCATGCGTTCTCCCAGGTCCGTCACCCGACGGAGCCTGACTGATCACGGGCACCGTTCCCGCCCAGGATTCGGCACGATCCGGACGGCGTCAACACCCGATCGGGCAGATGACTTCCCTATGAATCGCCCCGTCGGCGGTCCGTCCCCCACCAGGGAAACCGCGGTCTCGCCTTCCGTGACGGCCCTTGACGAGCCGCCGCGAATCATGTGCTCGGTCATGTGCTCCGGGCTCATTGACCCTCCCCGGAAAGCGCCCTTACGGTCCTCTCCATTCGGGATCGGGGGGTTCATCGAGGAGGACGCCCTGTGGACACCGTTCAGCCCGCCAGTCGCATCACCGCCACCATGAACCGCCGCCGCCTGCTCCAACTGGCCGGTGCCACCGTCGCCCTGGCCGGCGCCGCGCAGCTGATCAGTCCGGCCACGGCCCGGGCCGCCGACGGCTACGACGCCATGCGCGCCACCTGGGTGCAACTGCTCACCGGCAGCGGCTTCGACCCGACGGCCGCACCGTACGCCGGCGTGCTCGCCACCCTCGGGGCCCAGGCCGACTCGTACCGGACGTCGATGGCGCCCACCACCGGCTCGCTCTGGCCGGACCTGCCGATCGGCTCGGTCTCCGCCAACGTCACCAGCAGCTACGACCGGCTCCGCACCATGGCGACGGCGTACGTCCAGCCGAACACGGGCGTCACCGGCAGCGCCGCGCTCGCCACCGCGATCCTCACCGGGCTCGACTGGCTGGACAACAACGCCTACACCCCCGCTACCACCACCTACAACAACTGGTGGGACTGGCAGATCGGCGCCCCGCAGCGCCTGCTGGACACCGCGCTGCTGCTGTACCCCCAGCTGACCGCCGCCCGGATCGCGGGCTACTGCGCCGCGGTCGACCACTTCGTCCCCGCCGCCGCGGTCGCCACCTACAGCGGCACCAGCACGGGCGCCAACCGGGTCGACCTCTGCCGCGTCCTGATGCTGCGCGGCGTCCTCGGCAAGAGCCCGTCCGCCCTGACCACCGGGCAGACGGCACTCTCCCCGGTCCTCCCGTACGTACTCGGCGGCGACGGCTTCTACCCGGACGGCAGCTTCGTCCAGCACAGCTTCGTCCCGTACGCCGGCACCTACGGCGACGTCCTGCTCGGCGACCTGGGCAAGCTGCTCGCCCTGACCGCCGGGACGGCCTGGGCGATCACCGACCCCGCCGTGCAGAACTTCTACGCGGCGGTGGACACGGCCTTCGCGCCGTTCGTCTTCAACGGCCTGGTCATGGACGGCGTGTGCGGCCGCGCCGTCAGCCGTGGCATCGGGGCCACCAACAACCCGGCGCAGTTCCAGCAGGACGACAACAACCGGGGCCACGGCGTGGTCTCCGACATCCTGCGCCTCGCCACCTCCGGCGCGGTGCCGCCCGACCGGGCGGCCGCCTGGAAGTCCATGGTCAAGGGCTGGCTGCAGCGCCAGTACTACGAGCCCCTGCTGAACAACCCGAACCTCGCCGTACCCGAACTCGCCCGCGCCCAGACTCTGCTGAACGACTCCACGGTCACCTCGGCCGCAGAGCCCGTGAACAGCAAGGTCTTCGGCATGGACCGTGCCGTCCACCGCCGCCCCGGCTGGGCGGCGCAGCTGAGCATCTGCTCCTCGCGCACCACCTTCTACGAGACCGGCAACGGCGAGAACCTGAAGGGCTGGCACCAGAACAGCGGGATGCTCTACTGGTACGGCGACACTTACGGCAACGGCCAGTACGCGGACGCCTTCTGGCCGACGGTCGACCCGTACAAGCTCCCCGGCACCACCGTCTCCACGCTGGCCCTGGCCGACGCCGCCGGCCCCGCCTGGGGCGGCTCCCACCCCGGCACCGCCTGGGCCGGCGGCGCGACCGACGGCACCTACTCGGTGGTGGGCCAGGACGTCCGCGGACTGCAGTCCACCTTGACGGGCAGGAAGTCCTGGTTCCTGCTGGACGACTCGGTGTACTGCCTGGGCGCGGGCATCACCTGCACCGACGGCGTCGGCGTGCAGACCACCGTCGACAACCGCAACCTCGGGGCGGGCAACGGCGCGGTCCTGACCATCGACGGCACCGCCCAGCCGACCACCCTCGGCTGGGGGCAGACCTTCACCGGCGCCCGGTCCATGGCCGTCAAGGGCATGGGCGCCTGGGTCTTCCCCGCCGGCGCGACGGTCCGCGTCAAGCGTGAGGCCCGGACCGGCGCATGGTCGGACATCAACACCGGCTCCGCCACCACCCCGATCACCCGCAACTACCTCACGATGTGGTTCGACCACGGCACCGACCCCACCGGGGCGAGCTACTCCTACCAGCTGATGCCGGGCGCGACCGCCGCGCAGGCCGCCGACCGCGCCGCGAACCCTGACGTCACCGTGCTCGCCAACACGTCCACCGTGCAGGCGATCAGCTGCCCCGCGCTCGGCCTCACCATGGCCAACTTCTTCGCCGCCGGATCGGCCGGCCCGGTCACCGCCTCCGGCCCGTGCTCGGTGCTGGTCCGGGAGCAGGGCGGAGCCATGACGGTGGCCGTCAGCGATCCGACCCGGGCCGCCACCACCGTCGAGGTCACCATCGCCCGCACCGGCTACGCCTCCGTCACCTCGGCCGCCGGCATCACCGTGCTCTCCACCTCCGGGCAGGTCAGCCTGATCGCGGAGACCGGCGGCAAGCACGGCGCGAGCCAGACCGCCACCATCGGCAGCTCGGGCACCGCGCCCGCGTCGGCGACCGCCGCCCGGCTCGCGGCGAACGCCTCCACGTACGTCCGCGACGGCTCCTACGGGAACACCGACTACGGCAATGCGACCACCATGGTGGTGAAGAACAGCAACGCCGCGAACAACGGCTACAACCGCCAGTCGCTGCTCAAGTTCGACCTCTCCGGGCTCACCGGCAGGGTCTCCCGGGCCGTGCTGTGGGTGCACGGCAACGTCCAGGACTCCGCCGGGACGCAGACCACACTCCAGGCGTTCGGCCTCGCCTCCGACGGCTGGACCGAGACCGGCGCCACCTGGAACACCGCTCCGAGCCGCACCACGGCGCTGGGCACCGGGGCGCTCTCCACCGGGGCGGACTGGGTCGGCCTCGACGTCACCGGTGCGGTCGCCGCCGCCCGGACCGCTGCCGGGGGCGACGGCACGGCGGCGCTCGCCGTCTTCGAGCCGGCCGGTACCGCCGGTCTCGCCGTCGTCCTGGACACCAGGCTGAGCTCCGGAAACCCGCCGCAGCTGGAGGTCATCACCTCCTGACCTTCCCGCGCCGAGCGCGCGTCGCCTACTGTGTACTCGATCAGAACATGAGCAAGTGATATCCGATCGGTCCGGGCAGCGCGCCACCGCCTCGGGTTGCCGGGCAGGGAGAAGAGGGACATGACCATCACGGCGGAGGAACGGCGGGCCCGGATCCTCGAGGTCGTCCGCGAGCTGGGCACCGTCCGCGTGATCGATCTGGCGGACCGGATCGGCACCGCGGCGGTCACCGTGCGGCGGGACGTCGCGGCCCTGGCCGACGCGGGCCGGCTGCGCCGCTCGCACGGCGCCGTCTCCCTGCCCCACGACAACTCCGCCCCCGGCCCGGAGGGCCGCGACCGGGTCATCGGCATGCTGGTGCCCACGGTCGGCTCGTACTTCGACGAGATCATCGACGGCGCCCGCACCGCCGCCGTGGCGGCCGGGGCCAGGCTGGTGCTCGGCATCTCCACCTACGAGTCGGCGGACGACCGCGCCCAGGTGGACCAGCTGCTCGACGCCGGGCTGGACGGCCTGCTGCTGACGCCGAACTGGCGGCCGGGAGCGGAGACCGTGGAGACGGGCTGGATGCGCGAGCTGCCGGTCCCGGCCGTCCTGGTCGAGCGGCCCGCCCCACCGGACAGTGCCGCCGCCGAGCTGGACTCGGTCGGCTCGGACCACCGGCACGGCGTGCTGCTCGCCCTGCGGCACCTGCAGGCGCTCGGCCACGAGTCCGTGGCGCTGGCCGCCCGGCTGGACTCCTGGACGGCCGGGCAGGTGCGGGCCGGGTACGAGGACGGCGTCCGGCTGCTCGGTCTCGACCCTCGGCCGGTGATCGACATCCACCGCCCGGGCATCGAGACCGAGCAGCTCGCCACCCAGATCACCGAGGCCGTGGGCCAGGGCGTGCGGGCCTTCCTGGTCCACAACGACCAGGAGGCGATCCAGCTGACGCCGCTGCTGCGCGCCCGGGGGCTGCGCGCGCCCGACGACCTGGCGCTGATCTCCTACGACGACGTCTTCGCCGCGCTGGCCTCACCGCCCCTGACCGCCGTCTCCCCGCCCAAGCGCGCGGTAGGGGCCGGTGCCGTCGAGCTGATGCTGCGCCGCATCGAGCACGGGACGGAACTCCCGGTCCACCACGTCCAGTTGCTGCCGGAGCTGATGGTCCGCACCTCCTGCGGCGGCGCCGCCGACTGATCCGGCTCAGCCGGCGAGCCGGGCCAGCAGGGCGGCGCCGGGCCCGAGCAGGCCGTCGAGCGCCGGGGCGTCCGGGAACCACGGCGCCTCGTACTCCCAGGACACCCAGCAGTCGCGGGGCAGCAGCCCGAGGCACTCGGCGAGCGGCAGCACGCCGGCGCCGAGCGGCAGCGGGGCGAGGTCGCCCGGGCCGGCGATGTCCTTGACCTGGACGTACCCGAGGTGCGGCGCGAGGGCGGCCCAGGTTTCGGGGGGCCCCTCCCCGGCGAGGTGGGTGTGCATCACGTCCCACAGCGCACCGACCGCGGGGTGGCGCACCTGGTCCAGCACCCGGGCCACGTCCCGTCCGGCGCGGTGCGAGTCGTGGGTCTCCAGCAGGATCCGCACGCCCAGGGCCTCCGCGCCGTCGGCCACGGCCGCGAGCCGCCGCGCCGCCCGCTCGTCGGCCTCGGCCGCCGGTCCGTCGCCGCCGCGCGGGAAGACCCGCACGTACCGCGCGCCGAGATCGGCGGCCAGGCGCAGCTGGCCGCGCAACTCGGCGACCGTCTCGGCATCGTCGCCGGGAGCCGCGACGCCGACGTAGCCCGCGAGGGTCAGCGCGGTGATGCCGCTGCGGCGGAACTCCCGGGCGGCCGCCGACCGTTCGGCCGCGGTCATCGCCGGGTGCACCGCCTCGCCGGGGGCGCAGCGCAGCTCCAGCCCGGCCCAGCCGTGCGTGGCGGCCAGGCCGAGGGCGTCGGCGAGCGGGCGGCCCGGGAGGCCGAGGGTAGAGAAGGCAAGGCGCACGGCGGTCAGCTCCCCGACGTGACGGTGACGGTGACCTCGCCGGGTGCGAGGAGGGCTTCCTGCACGGTGCCGTCCGGCCAGTCGACGCGCACCTGGCCGGCCTCGACACGCACCCGGGGCTCTCCGCCCACGGAACCTGACCGGTCCAGCCTGGCGGTGCAGACGAACAGCGCGGCCTCGGCGCCGGTCAGGCCGGTGAGCACCGGTACGGCGGCGGCCGGCCCGAAGGCGGTGCCGCCGGCCAGCCGGTGGCAGGCCGCGGTGGTGAAGCCGTGGGCGCCCCGCAGGGTGGAGACCAGCCGCCCGTCGGCGCGCACCGCGGCGCCGAGGCCGTCCGCCGTGGTCTCGGCCGTGGCACCGGCCGCCGCCCAACCGCCCTGGCGGACCTCGCTGCCGGGCCGGGCACCGCTGACCAGGTGCGCCCGGACTTCGTCGGCACCTCGGGCGAGGGTCAGCGAGGTGACGGTGACTCCGTCCGCTGCGCACCCGCCCGTCCGGGGGTGGTGGGCGGAGGCGGCCCACCCCTCGCCGGTGCCGAGCGGGCGGATCCGGCCGCGTTCGCTGAGCTCGCCGTCCACCACCAGCCCGAAGTGGTTGTCCGCCGGTCCGTCGAAGGCGGGCCCGGTCGCGGTGGAGTGGGCGAGCCGGGCGTAGAGCGGGTCGTCGGGGAGCACCTGGTCGGCCGGCTGGTCGTCACTGCCGTGGTTGTGCAGGCGGACGATGCCGTCCGCCGCCGTGGACTGGATCAGCCAGCCGGGCTCCGGGAGCGCGGTGACGGCGTCCGCCGTCTCGGCCGGTCCGGGCTCCTCCGGCGCCGTCCACACGGGGTGGTCGGCGGGCAGCAGCAGGCCCAGGAACCCCTTGCTCGCCCAGTACGGCGAGGCCGGGCCGGAGTAGCTCTGGACCATCGCGGGGTATCGGCCGAACCAGCCGAGCGGGAGCAGGCCGTCCGCGTCGAGCGCGCCGCCGTCGACGAAGTACCGCAGCGCGCCGGAGGCCAGGCGGCGGGTGGTGCCCGGGGAGAGCGGGGTGTGGCCGGTCAGGGCGCCGGCCCACAGCGGCGCGGCGGCCGCGAAGCGGTAGGCGAGCGAGCGACCCTGGTGCACGGGGGCGCCGTCGGCGCCGAAGGTGCGGGCGTAGCCGCCCAGGTGGGCGGCGAGCCGGGGGCCGTAGGTGCCGAGCAGCCCCTGGTCGCCACTCAGGTGGGCGTGCAGCAGCGGGTAGAGGTGGAGCGCCCAGCCGTTGTAGTGGTCGAAGGCGCGCGGGCGGCCGTCGGTGTACCAGCCCCCGCCCAGGTACCACCGCTCGATCCGGTCCAGCCCGCGGTCGACGGCGCGCTGCCCGGCACCGTCGTGGTCCAGCCCGGCCTCGGCCAGGAAGGCGCCGACCATGGCGGGGAAGAGCCACCAGTTGTTGTCGACCGGCGAGGGCGCGAGCCCCGGGGCGAGCCAGGCCCGGACCTGCTCGCGGGTCCGCCCGTCCAGCCTGTCCCAGAGCCACGGACGGGTCAGGCGCAGGCCGACGGCGATCGACGCGGCCTCCACCAGAGCCTGGCGCCGCTCGGTGATCAGCGGCCAGGAGACCAGGTCACCGTCGGCGAGGTCGCCCTCGGCGGTCGGGGTCCGGGTGCCCGCCGCCAGCCCTTCGGCGTACCGGTCCAGCAGACCGGCCGGGTCCGCTCCGCCGGCTCCCGCGACTCGGAGGGCCGCGAGCAGGAAGGTCCTGGCGTACCCCTCCAGCGCGTCGGAGCGGCGCCCCGAGATGCTCGGGCGCTCGCCGGGCAGGGTGATCAGCGCGTGCTCGGGCCCGGCGAAGCGCCCCACGGACGCCAGCAGGCCGTCCGCGACCGCCTCCCAGTGGGCCCTGGTCCATCCGGTGTACGGGCTGAGCGTCCGGTCTTCGGGCGGGAGCGCGATCGGCGGCATGGTGGGGCTCTCCTTGCTCGGGGCGGCCGATCGAATCTAGGAAGTCGCGGATCATTCGTCAAGACGATCAGAAAATGATCTGCCAGCTCACCCCGACGCCCACCCAAGCCCCCAGTTCACCGGGGAATCCCTACCCCTAGGGCGAGTTACGATCGGATCACATCAGATCAATTGATCGCAATCTCTTGACTCCGATCGAAGGTGGTCGCAGGATGGCCACACCTCGCCGACCGTCGACCACTCCGACGACCGGCCTCAAACGGCACTCCGCCCCCTCCTCAGGAGCCGCGCCATGTCGACCACCCCCACCACCGCTCGCCCGCGCAGAGCGCACCTCGCCGCAGCCGCCACCGCCGGCGTGCTCGCCCTCTCCCTCGTCGCGGCCTGCGGCAGCGGGAGCTCCGGTGACACCGGCGCGAGCTCCGGCCCGGTCACGATCACCTTCTGGGGCTGGGCCAAGGGCACCCAGGACGTCGTCAACGCGTTCAACGCCTCGCACCAGGACGTCCACGTCGACTTCCAGCAGATCCCGTCCGGCGTGGCCGGCGGCTACGCGAAGATCTCCGACGCGGCCAAGGCCCACAACGCGCCCGACCTGTTCAACGTCGAGTACGCGGCGCTGCCGGACTTCGTCAGCCAGGGCGCCGTGCAGGACATCACCAAGCTCGTCCCGGCCTCCCTCAAGGACAAGTACCTGCCGCAGGCCGTCGAGCTCACCACCCTCGCCAAGAAGTCCTGGGGCCTGCCGCTGGACGCCGCCCCGCAGGCGCTGTTCTACCGCAAGGACCTGTTCGCCCAGGCCGGCATCACCACCCCGCCCAAGACCTGGGACGAGTACCGGGCCGACGCCCAGAAGCTCAAGCAGGCCGTGCCGAACACCCGGATCGGCACCTTCCTCCCGGACGACCCGAGCACTCTCGAAGCGCTCGCCTGGCAGAACGACGCGCACTGGTTCACCGGCATCGGCGACACCTGGAGCGTCGACATCAACTCCCCCGAGACCAAGCGCGTCACCGACTACTGGCAGCAGCTGATCGCCGACGACCTGGTGCGCGTCCAGCCCTCGTTCAGCCAGCAGTGGACCGCCTCGCTGCAGAAGGGCGAGACCGCCGGGTACGTCGGCGCGGCCTGGGGCGGCGGCGTGCTCAAGTCCACCCTCGCCTCCTCCCCCGACGCCGCGGGCAAGTGGGCGGTCGCCCCGATCCCGACCTGGGACGGCAAGCCCGCCAGCGGCATGCTCGGCGGCACCACCTTCGCCGTCTCCAAGGACAGCAAGAAGGCCCAGGCCGCGGTGGAGTTCGCCACCTGGGCGACCACCACCCCCGAGGGCATCCAGGCTCGCATCGCCTCCGGCACCTCCTCGCTCTTCCCCGCCGACCCGGACCTCGTGCCCACCGCCAAGGCGGCGTTCAAGACCGACTTCTACGGCGGGCAGGACATCTACTCGGTGTTCGTCGACGCCGCCAAGGCGATCCGGCCCGACTGGCAGTGGGGCCCGGCCATGAGCGTCACCAACAACGCCATGAAGGACGCCTTCTCCAAGCTGACCAGCGGCGGCACCGTCGGCGCGGCCGTCGACGCCTCCCAGCAGGCCACCCTCGCCGAGCTCAGGAACCGCGGCCTCAAGGTCTCCCGATGACCAGCCGCGCTCCTGGGTCGTCCCCCAAGCACTCCCCCCGCGCCGCCACCGTCAGGCGGCGCGGGGGCGGGGCCCCGGCCCTGTTCCTCGCCCCGTTCCTGCTGCTCTTCGCCGCCGTGATGCTGGTGCCGATCGGCTACGCGGTCTACCTCAGCCTGTTCACCGAGCACAGCTCGGGCCTCGGCTTCGGCGGCACCGAGACGGTCTTCACCGGCTTCGGCAACTACGCCCGGGCACTCGGCGACGCGGCCTACCGGGCCGGCTTCCTGACCATCATCCAGTACTGCCTGCTCTACCTCCCGGTGATGCTCGGCCTCTCGCTCCTGGTGGCCCTGCTGCTGGACTCCGCGCTGGCCCGGGCCAAGCGCTTCTTCCAGCTGGCGCTCTTCCTGCCGCACGCCGTGCCGGGCATCATCGCCGCCCTGATCTGGACCTACCTCTACACCCCGGGCATCAGCCCGGTGGTCGAGGCCCTCAACTCGGCCGGCGCCCACCTCGACCTGCTCGGCCACCCGGTGCCCGCCGTGGTCAACATGGCCGTCTGGGAGTGGACCGGCTACAACATGGTGATCTTCTACGCCGCGCTGCAGGCCATCCCGCGCGAGGTGCTCGAGGCCGCCCTGATGGACGGCGCAGGCCCGCTGCGCACCGCCCTCAGCGTCAAAGTCCCGCTGATCCGCGCCTCGGTCACGATGGTCGCCATGTTCACCGTCATCGGCTCGCTGCAGCTCTTCACCGAACCGATGGTCCTCTACCGCAACGCACCCGCCGTGGTCAGCTCCTGGACACCCAACATGTACGCCTACACCGCCGCCTTCGACCACAACGACTACGGTCTCGCCGCGGCCTCCTCCGTGCTGCTCGCCCTGGCGGCCGCCGCGCTGTCCTTCGTCGTCACCCGCGCCACCCGTGGCCGGTCCGAGCGCCGAGCGGAGGCCACCGCATGAGCCCCCGTCCCGCATACCTGTCCAAGGCGGTGGTCAACGGCGCACTGCTGCTGTTCACCCTCTACACCCTGCTGCCGCTCGGCTGGCTGGTCACCGCCGCCGCCAAGAACACCCCGGACCTGCTCGGCGGCAACACGCTCACCCCCGCCAACGTCCACCTCGGGCAGAACCTGCACGACCTGGCGACCACCGACGGCGGGATCTACTTCCACTGGTACCTCAACTCCCTGCTGTACGCCGGTGGCGGCGCCCTGCTCTGCGCGTTCGTCTGCGTCTGCGCGGGCTACGCCTTCGAGGTCTACCAGTTCCGTGGCAAGGAGAAGCTCTTCGGCCTGGTGCTGCTCGGCGTGCTGGTGCCCACCACGGCGCTCGCGCTGCCGATGTACCTGGTGGCCTCCAAGGTCGGCCTGGTCAACACCTTCTGGGCCGTGCTGCTCCCCAGCCTGGTCAACCCCTTCGGGGTCTACCTCGCCCGGGTGTTCTGCGCCGGCTACGTGCCGGGCGAGGTGCTGGAGGCCGCCCGGATGGACGGCGCGGGCGAGCTGCGCACCTTCTGGTCGATCGGCCTGAAGATGGTGATGCCCGGCTTCGTGACGGTCTTCCTGTTCCAGTTCACCGCCATCTGGAACAACTTCTTCCTGCCGCTGGTGATGCTCACCGACAGCAAGCTCTTCCCGGTCAGCCTCGGGCTCTACTCCTGGAACACCCTGACCCGCAGCGAACCCACCTTCTACCCACTGGTGGTGACCGGCTCGCTGCTCGCGGTCGTACCGCTGGTGGTCGCCTTCGTCTCCCTCCAGCGCCACTGGAAGGCGGGCCTCACCGCAGGGAGCGTCAAGTGACCCACGCCCGTCCCCGAGCCGTGCTCGCCATGCACCGCGAGCTCGCCCCCAACCTGCTCGACGCCCGCACCCTCGGCCGGCTCACCAGCCTGGCCGACCTCGACCCCGCCCTGGTCGTCGACGACTTCACCACCCCCGAGGCACGGGCCGCCCTGGCCGAGGCCGAGATCATCGTCAGCAGCTGGGGCTGCCCGCCGATCGACGAGACCGTGCTCGCGGCCGCCCCCCGGCTGCGCGCCGTCCTGCACGCCGCCGGCTCGGTCAAGCACCACGTCACCGACGCCGTCTGGGCCCGCGGCATCCAGGTCACCTCGGCCGCCTGGGCCAACGCCCTGCCCGTCGCCGAGTACACCGTCGCCGCCGTCCTGTTCGCCAACAAGCAGGCGCTGCGGATCAGTCACGAGTACCGGCAGAACCGGGCCCGGCGCGACTGGCAGCACGCCCACCCCGGGATGGGCAACTACCGCAAGACCGTCGGCATCGTCGGCGCCTCGCAGATCGGCCGCCGGGTGCTGGAGCTGCTCCGCCCGTACGATCTCGAACTCCTGCTCCACGACCCGTACGTGACGCCGGACGAGGCCTCCGCACTCGGCGCCCGCGCGGTGCAGCTGCCCGAACTCTGCACGCTCAGCGACGTGGTGAGCGTGCACGCACCGGAACTGCCCGACACCCACCACCTGATCAGCCGCCGGATGCTGGCCCTGATGCCGGACGGCGCCACACTGGTCAACACCTCCCGCGGGTCGCTGATCGACCAAGGCGCGCTGGTCGAGGAGCTGGTCGCCGGACGCCTCAGCGCCGTCCTGGACGTCACCACCCCCGAGGTGCTGCCCGCCGACTCGCCGCTGTACGAGCTGCCGAACGTGCTGCTCACCCCGCACATCGCCGGCTCGCTCGGCAACGAGCTGCACCGGATGGCGGCCGCCGCCGCCGACGAACTCGCCTGCTACACGGCGGGGTTGCCCTTCGCCCACCCCGTCCTGCCCGAGGCCATCCACCGCACCGCCTGACGGCCCGCCAGCCACCCCGCACCACACCACACGAGGAGAGCCCCCATGTCCCGCAGAGTGATCGGCGTCGTGATGAACGGCGTCACCGGCCGGATGGGCTACCGCCAGCACCTGGTCCGCTCGATCCTGGCCATCCGCGAGCAGGGCGGCCTGCCGCTCGGCGACGGCGAAGTCCTGTGGCCCGAGCCCATCCTGGTCGGCCGCAGCGAGCACAAGCTCAAGGAGCTCGCCGACCGGCACGGCCTCACCCACTGGACCACCTCGCTCGACGAGGCCCTGGCCCATCCGCTGGCCGAGATCTACTTCGACGCCCAGGTGACGCAGGCCCGCGAGCAGGCGATCCGCAAGGCCGTCGCCGCCGGCAAGCACATCTACACCGAGAAGCCCACCGCCGAGTCGGTCGAGGCCGCCCTGGAGCTGGCCCGGCTGGCCCGCGCCGCCGGGGTGTGCAACGGCGCGGTGCAGGACAAGCTCTTCCTGCCCGGCCTGCTCAAGCTCAAGCGGCTCGTCGACGGCGGCTTCTTCGGCCGGATCCTCTCCGTGCGCGGCGAGTTCGGCTACTGGGTCTTCGAGGGCGACTGGCAGGCGGCCCAGCGCCCGTCCTGGAACTACCGCGCCGAGGACGGCGGCGGCATGATCCTCGACATGTTCCCGCACTGGCAGTACGTGCTGGAGGGCCTCATCGCCCCGATCCGCTCGGTCTACGCCCACACCGCCACCCACATCCCGCAGCGTGTGGACGAGCAGGGCAAGCCGTACCCGGCCACCGCCGACGACGCCGCGTACGGCATCTTCGAGCTCGAGGGCGGCATCACCGCCCAGATCAACTCCTCCTGGGCCGTGCGGGTGGACCGCGACGAGCTGGTCGAGTTCCAGGTGGACGGCACCGAGGGCAGCGCCGTCGCCGGGCTGCGCAACTGCCGCTTCCAGCACCGCGCGGCCACTCCGAAGCCGGTCTGGAACCCGGACCTCCCGGTCACCGAGTCCTTCCGCTCGCAGTGGCAGCAGGTGCCGGACAACGCGGAGTTCGACAACGGCTTCAAGGTGCAGTGGGAGCTGTTCCTCCGGCACGTGGTGACCGGCTCCGAGTACCGCTGGGACCTGCTGGCGGGCGCCAAGGGCGTCCAACTCGCCGAGCTGGGCCTGCGCTCCGCCGCCGAGGGCCGCCGCCTCGACGTCCCCGCGCTGGAGCTCTGATGGCCGAGATCACCCTGCCCGGCACCGGCTCCCTCCGGCTGCGCGAGCCCGACCCGCTCGACCTGCCCGGCACCGCCGCCGCCTACCGGACGGCCTTCGCGGCCGCGCACGTGGTCGCCGACCCGCTCGGCCCCAACGCACCGGGCGCACCCGCCGCCGTCGACTGGGAGGCCACCCTCGCCTTCCGCCGCCACCTGTGGTCGCTGGGCCTCGGTGTCGCCGACGCGATGGACACCGCCCAGCGCGGCATGGGCCTGGACTGGACGGCCACCAAGGAGCTGATCACCCGCTCCGGCGCCGAGGCCGGTGCCGTCGGGGGGAGGCTCGCCTGCGGCGTCGGCACCGACCAACTCACCCACCCCACCGCGACCTTGCCGGTGATCCTGGCCGCCTACGAGCAGCAGCTGGAGGTGGTGGAGGCGGCCGGCGCGCAGCCGATCCTGATGGCCAGCCGGGCGCTCGCCGCCACCGCCGACGGCCCCGACGACTACCTGCGGGTGTACGGCCGGCTGATCGGCCAGGCCAGGCAGCCCGTCATCCTGCACTGGCTCGGCGAGATGTTCGACCCGGCGCTGGCCGGCTACTGGGGCTCCGCCGACCTCGACCGGGCCACCGAGACGGTGCTCACGCTCGTCAAGGAGCACGCCGGCCGGATCGACGGCATCAAGGTCTCGCTGCTCGACGCGGACCGTGAGATCGCCCTGCGCCGCGCCCTGCCCGCCGGGGTCAAGCTCTACACCGGCGACGACTTCAACTACCCCCAGCTCATCCGGGGCGACGAACTCGGCCACAGCCACGCCCTGCTGGGTGTCTTCGACCCGATCGCCGCCCAGGCCGCCGCCGCCCTGCACGCGCTGGACGCGGGTGACCTGGCCCGCTACGACGCCCTGCTGGCCCCGACCCTGCCGCTGGCCCGGCACCTGTTCGCCGCGCCCACCTACCACTACAAGACCGGCATCGTCTTCCTCGCCTGGCTGGCCGGCCACCAGGACCACTTCACCATGGTGGCCGGAGCCCAGAGCGGGCGGTCCGTCCCGCACCTGGTCGAGCTGTTCCGGCTCGCCGACCTGGCAGGCGTCCTGCCCGACCCGGACCTCGCGGTGCACCGGATGCGGCAGTTCCTCGCCCTGGCGGGGGTGGCCGCATGACCAGGCTCTCGCTCAACCAGATCACCACCAAGCACTGGAGCCTGCCCGAGGCCGTCCAGGGCTGCGTCGACGCCGGAGTACCGGCGATCGGACTCTGGCGGGACAAGGTCGCCGAGGCCGGGGTCGCCGAGGCCGCCAGGCTGGTCCGGGACGCGGGCCTGGCGGTGAGCACCCTGTGCCGAGGCGGATTCCTCACCGCCACCGGCCCCGAGGGCCGCCGGGCAGCCCTCGCCGAGAACCTCCAGGCCCTGGAGGAGGCCGCCGAACTCGGCACCGACACCTTGGTGCTGGTGGCCGGCGGACTGCCCGCGGGCAGCCGCGACCTCGCCGGGGCCCGGAGCCGGGTCGCCGAGCTGCTGGCCGAACTCGCCCCGCACGCCGGGGACTTCGGTGTCCGGCTGGCGATCGAGCCACTGCACCCGATGTTCTGCGCGGACCGCGCCGTGGTCTCCACCCTCGGGCAGGCCCTCGACCTCGCCGAGCTCTTCCCCGTCGAGCAGGTCGGCGTGGTGGTGGACAGCTACCACGTCTGGTGGGACCCGGAGTTGGAGCGCCAGATCGCGCGGGCCGGCGAGCGCATCGCCTCGTACCAGGTCTGCGACTGGACGCTGCCGCTGCCCGCCGACGCCCTGCTCGGCCGGGGCCACGTCGGTGACGGGCACATCGACTTCGCCGCGCTGACCGCCATGGTCACCCAGGCCGGCTACACCGGCTGGATCGAGGTCGAGATCTTCAACGAGCAGGTCTGGCGGACCGCCGGGGACCGGACGCTCCGGACCATGATCGACCGCCACCGCGCGCACGTGGAGACCTCGTGAGGGTCGTCCTCGCGCCGGATTCGTTCAAGGGCACCGTCACCGCGGCCGACGCCGCCCGGGCGCTGGCCGACGGCTGGCGCTCCGTCAGACCGGCGGACCACCTGGCGCTCCGCCCCATGGCCGACGGCGGCGAGGGCACCCTCGCCGCCGTCCTGGCCGCCCACCCGGGGGCCGCCCCCACCCGGGTGGGCGGCTGCACCGGCCCCGACGGCCGCCCGGTGGACGGGGAGTACGCACTGCTGCCGGACGGCACCGCCGTGGTCGAGCTCGCCACCGCCAGCGGGCTCCCCCTGCTGTCCGGTCCCGCCCCGCTCACCGCCACCACCCGGGGCACCGGCGAGCTCGTCGCCGCCGCGCTCGATGCCGGAGCGCGGCGGCTCCTGATCGCCCTGGGCGGCTCCGCCTCCACCGACGGCGGCGCCGGTCTGCTGGCGGCGCTCGGCCTGCAGTTGCTGGACGCCGACGGCGTGCCCCTGCCCGACGGCGGGGGCGCACTCCACCGGGCCCACCGGCTCGACCGCGGCCGGTTCCGGGCCGCCCCGCCCGGCGGTGTGCGGCTGCTCACCGATGTCGCCAACCCACTGCTGGGCCCGGCGGGCGCCGCCGCCGTCTACGGCCCCCAGAAGGGCGCCTCCCCCGCCGACGTCGAGCTGCTCGAAGCGGGCCTGCGCCGGCTCTCCGAGCTGCTCGGCGGCGAGCCGGAGCAGCCCGGGGCGGGCGCGGCCGGCGGCACGGCCTACGGCCTGACGGCCGCCTGGGGCGCCACCGTCACCCCCGGTGCGGTGGCCGTCGCCGACCTCCTCGGCCTGGACGCGGCGCTGGCCGGGGCCGACCTGGTGGTCACCGGCGAAGGCCGGTTCGACGCCACCAGCCTGCTCGGCAAGGTCGTCGGCGAGGTCCTCTCCCGAGCCTGTCGCGCCGGGGTCACCGCGCGGATCGTCGCCGGGGAGTCGTCCGAGGAGGGTGTGCTCACCCTCACCCGGCTCGCCGGCGGCCCGGACCGGGCCCGCACCCAGGCGGTCCGCTGGCTCCGCCGGGCCGGTGCCGCGCTCGCCACCGAGGCCGGCACCCGCGGCTGAACAACCCGAGGGGGCGGTACGGATCACCCGCCCGGCCCTGGAGAAGGTGCGCAAGGGCGATCTGGACGGCCTGGTCTCGGCCGGGCCGGACGGCACGGTCGTGCTCCGCTTCAGCGCGTCCG
>NZ_JBEOWY010000044.1:0-67163 GCF_040296285.1 Kitasatospora sp. NPDC002227 | reverse complement strand
GGACCTCTTCAACCGCCTCAACCGAGGCGATCACGTCGCTCATCAGGTGCTCTTCCTTGATCGGGAGATACACCGGTCACCGTACAGACCCGAGCCGCCTGAACTTCGTGCCGCCGCGGGCGGCGGCGCGGGCCTTGGGCCGCCGCCCGCGTGGAGAACGCCGAGCTGAAGCGCCAACTCGCCGACGCCCAGGAAGAGGTGATCGCGGTCCGGGAGGCCGGACGGCAGATGTTCAAGAGCATCAACCGTTCCGGCTGACTTGGCCCGTAGCGGCCCGCCGATGGTCTGTGGCCGGGCCGCTGCGGCGTGGCCGCCGGTCACTGCTCGATGCGCATGTTCCAACGGACGCTCTCGGGGGCGTCGACACTGACACTGATGCTCTTGGGGGAGCCCAGGTGGAAGACGTTCCTCGTCGGCGTCAGAGCGCTGGTGGCGCACGGGATCGTGGTCGTGGAGACCGGATCCATGTGCAGGGTCAAGTTCCCTCCGGTACAGAGGATCGTGACCAGCAAGTCACCTTGCTTGGCCGAGATGGTGGCCACGCTCGTCCCAGCAGCCCGCAGTGGCACGGACGCTAGCGTCGTTGTCCCTGCTTCGGGCGGAGGCAGGGTCGGGATCGACAATGCCGACGGCGACGAGGCCGGCGGCGATTCCGGGATGCTCGGCGAGGCCGAGCTCGACGGCTGGGGTTTGGCTGTCTCGGTGCTGCACCCACTGGCGAAGACGCCGAGCGCGGCGAGACCGAGCAGGATGTGGCGTACCTTCATGGTCACTGTGATCTGTCCCTGTCGGTAGGGGCGTTGACCGCCCACCAGTGTGCGGCGGGCGGCCAACGGGGTGTCTGGTCAGCTGGTCCAGGTCTGCCAGCCGACATACCACGGGCTCCACGCGGTGAGAGGCGCCGAGGAGGTGGAGCAGTCCTCACGCTGGATGTTGTACGTGCCGTAGGTCCTCAAGCGCCAGACCCCGTAGGTGGCGTAGGCGGTCTGGCCGGGCTTGGCAGTCACGGTGGTGGAGTTGCCGAGCGAAGCGGTCAGGGAGACGGAGAGGCTGGCTCCTATCGTCATGCTGGCGTCAGCCACGACGGTGTTGACATCGGCACTCAGGCTACTGCTGATAGTGGCGGTGACCGTGCCGCTGACCTGGGCTGAGAAGGTCGAGGTCGCGTCCGACCTGGTGCCGTTGTAGTTCGCCTGGGTGGCGCCGACCGCCTGCATGGTCTTGCCCTGGTTGCTGACGGAGCTGTACCACTCGTCGTAGTGGCAGAAGGTGGAGTCGGGCCCCGCCTTGCCCGAGGGGCTGGCAAGGTGGCCTGCCTTGGCCGAGGGAGCGGAGACGTGGCCCGCCTTGACGGAGGGGCTGGCCGCGAAAGCGGCAGGCGCTGAGAGGAGGGCGGCCGCCGTTGTTACGGCGGCTATCAGCAGTGCTGGCGTGCGGCGCATCGTTTCTCCTCGGCAGAGGTTGACGGAGCGAAGCGACTAAACTTCCGTCAGATGGTGCGGCGACAGGAGGCCACGGTCGCCTCGCACTTTGTTTGTTGCCTGACGACCGTTCCAGTCCAGGGCTCCATGCCCCCACAAGGGCGCACTCCGCACTCCCTACGGCAAGCCGCTCAGTATGGTCATGACATGGTGCACTATCAACTGTTTTAAGGGGGCTGTAAATAAACACGTCCGTTTAGTGAGCGTTCACTCAGGACCTTCGCGGGGCGATTGGTCGGCTTGTCGCTGAGCGCATGAAAGAGGAATTGATGTATATCAGTTCCGGCTATACTCTATTCAAGAGGACCAATAGTGTTGGTAACCAGCTCGGTTGGCCGACCGGCCACAGGTCTGACTACGAAGCGAACAGGCCGAGCAGTGCGGGTGCCTGGTTGGCTACAGGCACCCGCCACCAGATGTCAGGCGCTCGCCGCGGGTGGGCGGACGCTCATCTCGATGACCTGGGCCTCCAGGTCGGCGATCCGCTCGGCCATCTTCTTCACGGTCCGCTGGTCCTTCATGACCTTGCTGCCGAGCTTCTCGACGCCACTGACTATGCGCATCGCCCCGTCGGCGACCTCGGCCATCTTCGAGAACGCGTCGGCGTCAATGCTGTGCGGGTTGGTAGCCTCGAACGCGCACGCCCGTTGCATCTCGGCCATGGAGGCCACGCTCTTGCGGCAGGCCAGCACGCGTCCCGGGCGCCGAGGACGTCGCCTTGGCCGACCCGGTGGAAGCGGGCGGTCATCTTCCCGCGCCGCAGTGGGTCCTTGGAGCGCATGAACTGTTCAAGGTGGTGCCTGTTGCGGGCGGCGGCCACCCGAGCGCGGCGGTCCGCCGTCCGAAGACGGCTGGCAACTGGCAGGCCCACCCCGCTGGAGATGTCCTGGAAGGTGATCTCCTGGCCAGCCCGTGCGTACAGCCACATCAGGACGTCGACCGCATCCTGCTCGGCCCGGGTCAGAGGCCGGTCCTCTGCCTGGCTCACCCCAGCTTCTCGCTCTCCTCGATGAACGCCTGCAGGGCGGCGTCGTCCAGCACCGCGAGGGGGCTGGCGGCCAGGTCCCGGCCGAAGGCCGGCTCCGCCAACCCCAACACGCCGTGACTACTCGCCGGCCTCCGCGAGATAGATCTTCTCCGTGAACTCAAATCCCAACGCACACAACAAGGTTGGGACCAGCCCCTCCGCTGGCCATGTGTCGCTGGTGAGAACCCCGACGACAGCCTCAGGATCGGGCTTTCGCCCCGCCTCCCTCGCCCACGCCGCAGCCACCTCCGCGACCTCCCTCGGGTCACCGATCCATTCCTCCGGGAAGTCGTACTCCCGAGCCGACTGCGGCCGCAACGCGCACTTCCAGCTCATACCGCCCGGGCTCCTCGCCTCCACGGCAGCGAAATCGCCGTCCATGACATGAGCCGCCAGCACCGGCGCCCCTGTGTCCCTCACGATCGAATCGCCGGGATCGCCCATCGGCCACACCTGCAGCATCTGCCACTCGCCGTCACGCCACCACGCATACGGCTCACCATCAGCCGCCACGACCGCAGGAAGCTCGACCAACGGCCGAGCCGACCGCGCGACAAAGAAAGATCCAGTGAACCCCATGGCCCCACACCCTAGAAGCCCTCACCGACATGCTCACCGCTCCCCACCCTCCCCACCCGGTTGAGCCCCGGACGAAGTGAGGAGACGAAGCACCCCTGGCCAATTTCACGGCTCTGGCCGGATCTGCGTGAATTGCCCAGGTCGTGTCAGCAGTCGGGGCAGTCATCCACTGCTGGGGCATCGGGGAAGGTTCGGTTCCCGTCGAGCCAGTCGATCAGCCATTCGGCCAGTGTGAACTTCTCCGGGAAGAACCAGTGATGTGTGCAGTTGCCGTTGGGGTCCAGGCCCCACATGCTGCCGTGCGGCGTGTTCAGATCGACGCACCACCAGATCCCGCACCCGAGGGTCACGAGCGGCATCACGTGGGGCGGGCGGTTCACCTCGAAGTCGGGCGACGCGGAGGTCATCGCCCGATGGAGCGAGAAGAGGGACTCCTCGTCGCTGAACCACCTGCCCGTGTCGGTGAGAGACACGACTCAGGAGTCGACCCCGAAGCCGCCGTTGGCGACCTCGCACTAGATCCTCCGCAGAAGCGGCGGCATCGGACACCCGACCACGGCTTCGAACTCATCGGCAGCCTCGTCCGGTGCCGGAGGAGGTCGCGACGACCGGCACCGCGTCGTCGTACATGTACCAGCCGTCCCCGTCGGCGTCGTCCCCCGGCGGACCCACCAGTCGCCGCCCCAGGCGTCGCGCGCCAGGTCCGACACAGCCTGCTGACGGTTGGCCAGGGCAACCGGTCCGGCGTCGGTGACCACCAAGGCGACCGGCGGGCATCCGGGCCGGGTGGGGTGTGCCCCGGCCAGGTCCGGCGCCACCAGTGGACCAACCGGTCGGCCGGGTCCTCATCGGCCGGCGCCGGGTCGGTGCTCTTCACCTTCGTGCGGAACAGCTCGCGGTAGGCGGTGAACTTCGCGGCCACCCGCTTCGGCGACATCGTGGAACGGTCCACCTCGACCATCAGCACCGGCACCCCGATCTCCGGGGCCTGCCACACCGCGTCCGGGCGCACCTTGCGCCGCCCGCCCGGCAGCGGGAACTCGGCCTCCGTCACCCAATCGGCCACGGCGGCCTGTTAGGCCTCACCCATGCCCCGGAACAGGCCTTGACCGGACCGCACGGAGCCTCTGGGTGGGCTCCCAGTCGACGCTACCGGCTCCGGGGGCGCAGCTGGGCGTTGGCCAGCACGAGCACGGAGGTGGCCAGCCCGATCCCGCAGAGCAGCAGCCCTGGGAAGACCAGCGACCACCAGCCCAGCTGCTCGGGGAAGAGCACATGCCCGGGCCGGTCGGGCGCGGCCAGCACGGTCACCCGTTCGCCCGGCACCAGCCCGCCCGGTGCGCCGTTGATGTCGTCCACCTCCGCCGCGGCCGACGAGGTCGAGCCGTCCGCGGCGATCACCCGGACCCGGATCCGCTCCGGGCTCTGACGTGCCTCCGGCTTGCCGTAGACGGCCTCGGCGACCACGGCGGGCACCCGCGGCGCGTCGGCGAACCGGATGTGCGCCAGCACCGTGGGGACGGTCAGCCAGAGGCCGACGGCGAGGAAGACCGGGGCGACCAGCAGCCGCGTCACCTGCCGCGCGGTGGCCCGGGTGTCGCTCGCGGACCCCGCCGGGCCCAGGTCGATCCACTGGGGTCGGCCGCTGTACTCCGCCGCCTCCATGGCGCCCGCCTTCCTCACGTGCTGTGCTGTGCGTCCTGCGATCCCGCGCGCGATCGCGCCGGCGAGGAGCAGAGCCTAACAACCCCATGGCGCGCCACGGTGGGCCCCTGGCGGATCTGGCCGGGGGCCGGCCGCCGTGATCCCGGCCGTTCTCCCGCCGCTGCCCACGACCGCGGCGATGTGCCCGGCGGCCCTGCGCCGCGCGGGCCACCGGGATGAGGGAGCAGAAGTGGCCACTGCCACCGATGAACGTGAACAGGATGCGCACCGGGCGATGCCACGGGGCCGTCTGCGGGCAGAACGGCCAACGCCTGCTCCCCTGACCGCCCACAGGTTCTCCCGACCGGCCCGAACATCGGTCCCAGGTTCTGCAAACCCACAGGCCACAGCCCAGGCACAATCAATCACGGCGGCAAAATCCCGGGCCAGACCACACCCGGCCCTTCCTCCGCAGCTGCCGAATCGGCCGGTCGCAGGGACGGGTCAAGGTGGAGCGCCCGCCGGCGAAGCCGGTGGCCGAACGACCTTGACCCGCGACGAGGACCCGCCACCATGGCAGCACTGAGGAAGGCTGGAACACTGGCCGGATGTTAACCGAGAGCACCGTGGCTGTCTCCGCCGAACCCGCCGTCGAGCTGTTCGTCGCCCACACCGATGGTCCAGCCGACCGAACACTGCTCGTCATCCACGGCGGACCCGACTGGGACCACAGCTACCTGCGTGAACCTCTGATTCACCTCACCGGCCGCAGGCTGATCCTGCCCGACCTGCGCGGCTGCGGACGCTCCACGCAGGGCCTCCGGGACGACCAGTACACCCCCGATGCGGCCGTCGGCGACCTGACCGCTCTGCTCGACGCATTCGAAGTCCGGCAGGCCGACATCCTCGGCTTCTCCTACGGCGGCGCTCTCGCTCAGCACCTTGCGCTGACCGCACCGGAGCGAGTCCGCCGACTGATCATCGCCTCGAGCAGCGTGCTCCCGGTCCCGCCGGACGCATTCAACGGCTGGCACGAGCGGGACGTCCGCCTCGCAGCCGGCTCCACCGTGTGGTCCGACCGCACGCTGTCCGGCCCGGAACTCGTCCGCGCCGCAGCAGTTGCCGAAGCCCCCGCCAACCTCTGGCGTCCTGAAGTCCTGCCCGACTACCAGCGGCGACTGGACAGCATCAACTTCACTGCCGAGTGGCTGCGACCTTGGCAAGCCGGCATCCTCCCCGGCGCCCGTCCCGACGCAGCGGCCGAACGGCTCACCCGCCTCGGCATTCCCCTGCTCTTGCTCCACGGCCGCCAGGACATGACCTTCCCCGCAGGCCTGGCTGAGGACGCCGAGAGGCTGATTCCCTCCGCTCGCGCCGTGGTCCTCGACGATGCCGGGCACATGGCCCACATCGACCAGCCGGGAACCTGGCTCAGCGCGATCGCTGACTTCCTCATCTGAACACCGGCGCGACATGTCAAGCTGGGACCGATTCACTCGGTCCAGCAGCATCGCCAAGATCCCCAGCTGGGGCCACAGAACTCGTTCAGAAGGGGCCACCAGACTCGTTCGAAGTCAGTCTGCTCCGGTCCGGGCAGGGCGCCTGACCCTCCCCCACCGGCACGGCACAGCCGAGCAGGTGCAGCCGCCGGTGTGTTCCGGATTGTGGAAACTCGCCGAGCGCGGGGTGAAACCCGCCGACCCCGGCCAGCAGGCGTGCAGTTGTCAGGAGGCGTCGCCAGCCGGAGTGTCTGGGCTGTCCAGCGCGTCAGCCGGTGCGGCGGGCTCGCTGGGACTTCGAGGAGGAGAACCCGCTCCGGGACGCGCGGGATTCGACCTTGCCCGGGACGTGTGGGACGCCAACCAGCCTTCCCGATCGCCTCACACAGCGAACGCGTCGGTAACAGCGGACGTCGACACGCCTCCTCGGTTCAGGTCGCGATGCCTACCGTGCCACAGCCACAGCCGTCGCCGGACCACTGCTCCACACCCGGACGGCCGCCACCACCCCGGCGACGCCCAGGCCGTTCAGCAGCAGCGCCAGGCCGTACGGGTATGCCCCAAGGTCCATCAGCGCCACGCCGAACAGCACCCCACTGGTACACAGCCCGGCCAGGCCCACCGCGACAATGCCGAGAGCCGCGGCCCAGCGGCGGCCGCGCCAGAAGGCGATCGCGACGATCACCCACAACAGGGTCGGCAGCGCCGCCACCACGGCGGCAAAACCCGTGCCGAACTGGGCGAAGAGGATCACCCGGCCGTCACCGTCGGCGGCGTCGGCGGCCGACCCCAGCGCTACGGCGAGCCAGCCGAAGCCGACCATCACGCCGACCCAAAGCACCGCGACCACCGCCAGCAGCGCCCGCGCGACCTTCAGCGGGCCCGCCCCGGCGGCACGTTCCGCAGACAGCACATCCTCAGCCATGCCGAAATCCCCCTGTCCATCGTGTGAAGATCACAGCCTGACAGAGACTTTGAACATGTTCAAGATGGGTTGGGAAGCGATGGCGTCCCCGGCGCCGAACTGGTCGACGTCGACGTGGACCGATCCGTCCCGCACCTGTGCATCGTCAAGGCCCCCGACCGCGACCGCGTCCGGGCCACGATGCGCGAGGCTGGAATCGGCGTCGGCGTCCACTACCCGCTCAACCACCTCCAGACCGCCTTCGCCCGCTTGGCCCGGTCGCTTCCCGCCACCGAGCGCCTCGCCGGTCAGGCCCTCACCCTGCCGTCCTACCAGCACGATGCCACCGGGCAGCGGCCTCGGCTCGCCGGAGATCCGCGCCGCCACCGGCAGTCCGGCGAAGGCGAACCGGTCGACCAGCGGGCCGAGCCGGCCCGGACTCGGCTGCGGCGCGAGCTCGGCCACGGCCGCATCGTCGCAGCCGTCCTGCGCGGGAGCCGGCAAGCCCAGCAGGTGCCGCAGTTCGGTCATCGCGTCCCGCCCGGCCTTCTCGACGGCGGCCATCGCGGCGGCGGCCTCCTGCCGCATGGCGGTGATCACCTCGCGGGCGGCCGAGGACTGCACCACCATCAGGCTCACGTCGTGGCTGACGATGTCGTGCAGCTCGGCCGCGGTCCTGGCCCGCTCGGCGTCGACGGCCGTGCGTGCCGCGCTCTCCCGCTACCGCTCCAGCAGCCAGCCGCGCTCGCCGACGGCAGCCCGGTGCGCGGGCCGGGCGCGGGCCGGCGTGCCCCCAGCCAGCCGGCCTCCCCCGTCGCCGCCAGGGCGGCGACCCAGGCCGTCTCAGCCCCCACACCCCGCCGGCTTCCCAGCTCAGGTCTTGATCCACATCATCCGGGGGTTCCACCCGGGTACATCTGCGGTACTACGGCCGCCCGCAGTTACACCCGGGGTGGGACGCCCCGCCGGGGTCGCTGCTCCTACCGTCGGGTGCCATGAGCAATGATGACGACAGGACGACCCGGCAGGACGACGCGCAGGTCGTCGTCGAGCTGTCCGGGGTGCACAAGGAGTTCGGCGACGCCAAGGCCCTCGACGGCGTCGACCTGCGGATCAGGGCGGGCGAGGCGGTCGCGGTGATGGGCCCCTCGGGGTGCGGCAAGTCCACCCTGCTGAACATGGTGGCCGGGCTGGACCGGCCCAGCTCCGGCACCGTCCGGGTACAGGGGCAGGACCTCAGCGGGCTGAACGAGAACGGCCTGGCCCTGTTCCGCCGCCGTCACATCGGCATGATCTTCCAGTTCTTCAACCTGATCGACGACCTCCCGGCACTCGACAACGTCTCGCTGGCCGCCCAGCTGACCGGCACCAGCGCCAAGCAGGCGCGACGCCGGGCACTTGAGTTGCTGGACGAGCTGGGTGTGGCGCACCGCAAGGACGTCTACCCGGCCGCGCTGAGCGGCGGCGAGCGCCAGCGGGTCGCGGTGGCCCGCGCCCTGATGAACCGCCCGGCGCTACTGCTCGCCGACGAGCCGACCGGCGCGCTGGACAGCCGATCGGGCGAGCAGGTGATGGACCTCTTGATCGACCTCAACCAGATCGGCCAGACTCTGCTGATCGTCACCCACGACCCCCAGCTGGCCACCCGCTGCGCCAGCCGGCTGGTCGACGTCGCGGACGGCAAGGTGGCGCGCGAGCGGATGCTGGAGACCCAGTCGTGAGCGGGGCTGTGTGGCGGGCGTCGCGGGCAGCGGTAAAGCGCCGCCGGGTGCAGACCATCGTGATCGGCCTGGTCGTCTTCTGCTCCACCGCGACCGTGCTGCTCGCGATGGCGGTGCTCAGCGCCGCCCGGGCCCCGTTCGACACCGCCTTCGGCGCGCAGCGAGGGGCGCACGTCGTCGCCGCCTTCGACCCGGCCAAGGCCTCGGCGGAGCAACTGGCCGCCACCGCCCACCGACCGGGCGTCAAGGCTGCGGCCGGGCCGTTCGCCCAGGCTGCCGTCGACATCCCCACCGAGTTCAACGGGCGCCCGCCGGGACCGCTGTCCCTGGTGGGCCGGGCCGACCCGAAGGGCCCGGTGGACCGGATGGACCTGCTGGCGGGCCGCTGGGCCACCGCACCCGGCGAGGTGGTCATCCAGGAGGCGGACGGGGGCTGGCCGAAGGACGGGCTCGGCAAGCCGCTCACCACCAGCACCGGGCTGAAGCTCACCATCGTCGGCTTCGCCACCAGCATGAGCCAGTCCGCGGGTGGCTGGGTGACCCCCGAACAGGCGGCGGCCCTGCACCCCACCGGCCTGCAGATGCTCTACCGCTTCTCCGACGCCGACACCGAGCAGAAGCTCACCGCCGCTCTCGGCACGGCCACCGAGGGACTGCCGAAGGACGCGCTCGCCAGCGGGCAGTCGTACCTGGTGCTCAAGCATGCCTTCTCCGCCGGCGCCGACGCCTACCTGCCGCTGATGACGGTCTTCGGCGTGCTCGGCCTGGTCGTCGCCGCGCTGATCGTCGGCAACGTGGTGAGCGGCGCGGTGGTCGCCGGCTACCGGCACATCGGGGTACTGAAGTCGATCGGCTTCACTCCGCGCCAGGTGGTCACGGTCTACCTGACCATGGTTTCGGTGCCCGCGATCGTCGGCACCGCCCTCGGGACGGCCGCCGGCTGGGCGGCCGCGCACCCGATCCTCCGGGCCGCCTTCAACGGGATCACGACCGGCACCGCCGTGATCGAGCCGGCTGGCTGGCTGCCAGCCGCCACCCTGCTCGGCGTCCCGCTGCTGGTCGCCCTCGCCGCGCTCGTCCCCGCCGCACGCGCCCGCCGGCTCTCCGCCGCCCAGGCCGTCTCGGCCGGCAGCGCACCGCGCACCGGGCGCGGCCTCAAGGTCCAGCGCTGGCTGAGCGGCACCCGACTGCCGCGTGCCGTCAGCCTCGGCCTCGGCCAGCCCTTCGCCCGCCCGGCCCGCACCGCGCTGACCATGGCGGCGATCGTGCTCGGGGTCGTCACCGTGACCGTGACGACCGGAGTGAGCAGCACCCTGGCCAGGTCCAGGACTCACGCCGACGACCGCCACACCCACGTCGACGTACAGACCGCCCACTTCGCGGGCAACAAGGCCGAGCCCCGGCTGACCCCGGCCCAGACCGAGGCGATGCTGCGCGCTACCCCCGGCGCTGAGCAGATCTGTAGCCGCGGGCTGGTCCGGGTCGGTCTGGTCGGCTACACCCAGTGGGCGTTCGTCAACTTCTACGGGGGCGACGACATCGCCTCGGCCAGCCGTCTCCAGGTGGTGAAGGGCCGCGCCGCCACCGGGCCGGGCGAGGTGGAGGCCGGGCCGGCCTTTCTCGACCAACACGCACTGGGGCTCGGGGACCGGCTCACCCTGGACTTGGAGGGCCGCCGGGTGACGGTCACGATCGTCGGCGAGGAACTCGAGGGCAACCCCCAGGCGTTGACCTCCAACGACGCCACCAGGGCACTGCTCACCCCGGACCCGCACCTGGTCGAGTACGACGTGATGCTTGCCACCGGCGCCGATGCCGGTGCCTACCAGAAGGCCGTGACGGACGCCGACCCGAGCCTCTCGCCCTCAGTGGTCACCCCCCACTCGGATGGGGCGATCGTCGCCATCACGACCTTCACCACGATCTTCACTGTCCTGCTGTCGGTGGTCGCCGCGCTCGGCGTCTTCAACACCCTGCTGCTCACCATCCGCGAACGCCGCCGCGACCTCGGCATGCTGAAGTCGATCGGGATGACACCCCGGCAGGTGGTCGCGATGACGGTCACCTCGGTGGCCTGGCAGGGCGCTGTCAGTGGGATCATCGGCATCCCGGTCGGGATCGCGGCGCACCGGCTGATCGTCGAGCACGTGCCGATCATGGACTTCCCGGAGGGGATGATCAACGTCTGGGGCGCCCAACTGCTGACCGGCCTCGCGCTGGCCGGCGTGGCGATCGCCGTCCTCGGCGCACTCGTCCCGGCCCGCTCGGCCGCCCGACTGCCGATCGCCGAGGTGCTGCACAACGAGTGAGCCCGGGTACTGCCGGGCCGGGCAACGGACGGGGGCCACTGCCCGGCCCGTCGGCGGAGGGCCATTCTGACAGCTGGTAACAGGCGCGTATTCGAAGCGCGTCGTGTTCCCCGGTCGGCTTGTTCCTGGAGCCTACCGGTACGTCGAAGGCCCGCCCCAGGCTTGGGGCGGGCCTCGGCGGCTCGCTGACAGTTGCAGCCGGAGTGCGGGTGGAGGGATTTGAACCCTCAGCCTTCCGCTTGCAATCAGAGACGGTTGCTCTGGACCGGTTGAGCTACACCCGCAGTGCCCGAACCTGGACCGGCGGTTCGCTGGCACCAGAACGACGGGCACTCGGCCTTGTCGGCCGTGCGGCTTGATTCTGCTGCACGGACGGCTACAGCGCACCAGGGTTTCCGGCCTGCCCTACTCACGACCACGAATGACAACACATCAGGAGCGTCACCGATCTGGACTTGGTCACACAGCACTCGAATTTCTGCCAAATAGGGCAAAGCCCGCACCTGCCCACAGACCGAAAGTGCCGCTGCCTGGCGGGCAGCGGCACTTTCGGCGCGATGACCGGGAGTCGGGCCATTCAACTGCTTCAACTGCCGCAGTTGAACAGGGCCGCGCCGACTACCCCGGGCAGCGGATGTCAGATCCAGTCCCGCACGAACGTGGCACTGGTCGGCATGGCCGAGAAGGTTCGGGCGTAGTTGAAGGTGGTCTTGGAGGTAGCGGCGGTGTCGGTGACACAGACGTCGGTGCCCCCGTCCCCCAGAAATGTCGAGCCCGCGTACAGGTAGAAGGTGTAACACTGCGGGTTGTCGAGGAAGTTGAACGGCATGCTGGTCTCGATGTAGCCGGAGAGCTGGTACGAGGTACCGCCTATCGGGCAGACCGTGAACCGGCCGTCGCCGAACTTGTTGGCGACGGTGAGGGTCGCGCAGGACGAGGCCGTGGCGGTCGAGGTCGCCGCCGGCGAAGCGGGGGCGGCCAGCAGGGTCAGGGAGCCGGCGGTGGCGGCCACGGCCAGCGAACGGGCAAGGCGGTTCATGACGCTCCTTGGGTGGTGGGTTCAGGAAACGGCCCGGCCGACCTCCGGAATCACGGAGTCAGAGCCGGACCTGATGGATGGTCTGCAGACGAACTGCAGCGGTTCTGATGCAATCAGGCGGCATCCGTGATTGGCAACGGTCGTCCGTCGCAAGGGTTGAACGCCCGGACGGGAGGACCGCCCACGAGACGCTGGACATCGGCGGACCCACTCCCCTGTGGCGCGGCTGCAGGACCTTCCGAATCCGTGGGACACCACCGCCGCCAGGCCTGCGACCAGGTCGGGCACAGCACTGGCGGGGGCCGTCATAGAGGTGGCCTCGGTGTCGTCGCTGCGGGAGCAGACCTCCGGTCAGGAGAGGTAGCCGGCCTGGGCGAAGGCCAGGACTGCACCGGGGCAGTGGCCGTTCTCGGTGTAGATCAGGGCCTGGACGGCCACGAGCCCCGATCTGGCCGCGACCGCCGTCAGGAGCGCCGCCACCTTCGAGGGGAAGGCATAGAGTGAAGCCCGGGAAGGGGGAGGAGGATGAACATCCTAGGTGTTTCGTCCGGTCAGGACTCGCCGCCGTCAGTAACCGGAGGCCTGATCGTCACTGTTGCCGGTTTTCTGGCGGTTGCACTCGGACGGTTCTTTTTCAAGGGCGTTGTTGTCCCTGGTGACGAGCGGCAGGAGAGGAGGGATGATCGGTTCATCCGCCGACTTGTCGGAGGGGGGTTCATGGTCGGTGGCACGATCTTCTTGGGGGCCGGGCTCCTTATCCTGGTCGAGGGTGTGGTTCGAGCGGTGAGCTGACGGCTGATCCGGAGCCGTGTCCGACCGGGGGTTTCGCGGCAGCGGGCTCTGACCGGGTGAGGGGGCGCGGGCGTGCTCGGTGGGGGCCGGTAGGTTGCGCGTATGGCTGATTTCACCAACTGCCGACCGATGGTGTCGGCGGATTCCCTCACTCCGGTCCAGGCTGAGCAGGTCGCACTGAGCGGCAGGTTGTACGACGGCGAGAGCTTGCCCGCCGGGCGGCGGCTGTCCGAGGACGACGGCGACGAGGCGGTGCTGAATTTCTGTGAGCTCTGGGACGTGGTGGACGACGACGGGGTGCTGCTGTACGAGGCCTGGTTCTACCAGGTGGACAGCGGTTCGATCTTCCTGGCCGGTACGACGGAGGTCGTCGCGGAGATCATCCAGTGCGGGCTGGAGTGCCCCGACCCCGAACGGCGGTCGGAACTCGGTGTGGCGATGGTCAGGGCCGGCCTGCTGCCCGCCTCGGACTCGGCGTACCAGGAGTTCCGGGCGGCGGCGGAGTCCGCTCCGTGAGTCACCGGTGTCGGCGGGGTGTGGGAGTCTGCGCGCATGGACGAGGACATGCACGGCGTGGCGTTGATGGACCGGGTGATCGAGCGGGTGCGGCAGGACGGCTGGCCGACTGCGGACGCGCCGGACCTGGCGGAGCCGCAGCCGTTGGCGCCGGAGGTGTTGGAGAGCCTGCGGCTGCCCGGCGGCCGGCCGTTGCCGCCGAGCCTGCGGAGGTGGCTGGAGTTCGACGGCTCGTGGCTGGCCGACCTGGAGTGGTACGAGGACGGGCAGGAGCCGGTGTTCGACGCCCGGGCGCTCGGCGAGACCGCCGAGCGGATGTACGGCTCGGACGGGGTGATGGTCGGGATGTTCGCCGAGTTCGAGCGGCTGCTGCCGTCGCCGTGCCTGCCGCTGGTGGGCGGCAGTGACTCGCGGCGCCTGCTCTACCTGGGCTCGCCCGATTCGACGGGCGAGTACCCGGTACTGGTGACGGACATCGACGACCTGCCGTACGTGGCGGTGATGTACCCGGGCCTGGACGTGTACCTGGCCGATCTGGCCGGCGTGATCGACCTGGACTTCGACACGTACACCGGGTTGAGCGAACACCCGGTGTACGGCGCCAGGATGCGCGAGCACGCGGAGAACACCGAGCTCGGGGCGGACGGCCTCGAGATTCAGGACCTCGACTGGCTCGACTGAACCCCGCCCACGACGAGCACCTCGAATGTCAGGGTGTGCGTCGCGGGAGCCTCCAGCCCGGGCGGGGGAAGTGGCAGGTGTAGCCGTTCGGGTAGTGCTCGAGGTAGTCCTGGTGCTCCGGCTCCGCCTCCCAGAACGGGCCTGCCGGGGAGACCTCGGTGACGACCTTGCCGGGCCACAGGCCGGAGGCGTCGACGTCGGCGATGGTGTCCTCCGCGACGCGCTTCTGGTCGTCGTCGAGGTAGAAGATCGCCGAGCGGTAGCTGGTGCCGATGTCGTTGCCCTGGCGGTTCGCGGTGCTCGGGTCGTGGATCTGGAAGAAGAACTCCAGGATCTCCCGGTAGTCGGTCACCGACGGGTCGAACTCGATCTCGATCGACTCGGCGTGCGTACCGTGGTTGCGGTAGGTCGCCTGGGGGACGTCGCCGCCGGTGTAGCCGACTCGGGTGTGCAGCACCCCCGGTCGGCGGCGGATCAGCTGCTGCATCCCCCAGAAGCAGCCTCCGGCGAGTACGGCCTTCTGTGCGGTCATGACCACGGCCCCTTCTTGATGGTCGATCGGTTCTCAAGGCCTCGAACACCGGGGGCGCTCCAGTCATTCCTGCGCGCGGCCGCACCGCGGCGTCCCGCCGGAGCGGGACGCCGCGGTGCGGCCGTTCGGCTGGTCAGCGGAGGTCGAAACGGTCCAGGTTCATGACCTTCGTCCACGCCGCCACGAAGTCACGGACGAACTTGTCGGCCGCGTCGTCGCAGGCGTAGACCTCGGCGAGGGCGCGCAGTTGGGCGTGGGAGCCGAGGACGAGGTCCACGGCGGTGGCCGTCCACCTCGGCTTGCCGGTGGCGCGGTCGTGTCCTTCGAAGACGTTCGCCTCCGTCTGCGAGGGCTTCCACTCCGTGCCCATGTCGAGCAGGTTGACGAAGAAGTCCGTGGTCAGCGCCTGCGGGCGCTCGGTGAGGACCCCGTGGGAGGTGCCCCGGAAGCCGGTGTCGAGTGCTCGCATGCCACCGAGCAGGACCGTCAGCTCGGGGGCGGTCAGCGTCAGCAGGTTGGCCCGCTCCAGCAGCAAGGCCTCCGGGGAGAGCTTCTCGCCGGGGCGGAGGTAGTTGCGGAACCCGTCGGCGCGCGGTTCGAGGACCGCGAACGACTCGACGTCGGTCTGCTCCTGGGTGGCGTCGGTGCGGCCCGGCGTGAACGGGACGGTGACGGTGCGGCCGCCGTTCCGGGCGGCCTGTTCGACCGCGGCGCAGCCGCCCAGGACGACGAGGTCGGCGAGGGAGATCTTCTTGGTGCCGCTCTGGGTGCTGTTGAAGTCCTGCTGGATCTGCTCGAGGGCCCGCAGCGTCCCGGTCACCTCGGGCAGGTCGTTGGCCTCCCAGCCGTTCTGCGGTGCCAGCCGGATCCGTGCGCCGTTGGCGCCGCCGCGCTTGTCGGTGCCGCGGAAGCTCGCGGCCGCGGCCCAGGCCGTGGTGACCAGCTGGGGGATGCTCAGGCCGGAGGCGAGGATCCGGCCCTTGAGGGCGGTGACGTCCTGGTCGGTGACCAGGTCGTGGTCGACCGCGGGCACCGGGTCCTGCCAGAGCTGGGGTTCGGGGACCCAGGGGCCGAGGTAGCGGGAGATCGGGCCCATGTCACGGTGGAGCAGCTTGTACCAGGCCTTGGCGAACGCCTCGGCGAGCTCGTCCGGGTGGGCGTGGAACCGTCGGCAGATCGGCTCGTAGACCGGGTCCTGGCGCAGTGCGAGGTCGGTGGTCAGCATCATGGGGGCGTGCCGCTTCGACGGGTCGTGCGCGTCGGGGACGGTGTCTCGCGCGGCGGGGTCGGTGGGCTTCCACTGGTGGGCGCCGGCGGGGCTGGTGGTCAGCTCCCAGTCGTAGCCGAACAGGTTGTCCAGGTAGCCGTTGTCCCAGGTCGTCGGCCTGTTGGTCCAGGCTCCTTCGAGCCCGCTGGTGAGCGCGTCGGCGCCCGCGCCGCTGCCGTAGGTGTTGCGCCAGCCCAGGCCCTGCTGCTCGAGGGGGGCGCCCTCGGGCTCCGGGCCGAGGTAGGCCGGGTCGACGGCGCCGTGGCACTTGCCGAAGGTGTGGCCGCCGATGATGAGCGCGGCGGTCTCCTCGTCGTTCATGGCCATCCGCGCGAAGGTCTCCCGGATGTCCCGGGCGGCGGCCAGCGGGTCCGGGTTGCTGTTGGGGCCCTCCGGGTTCACGTAGATCAGGCCCATCTGGACGGCGCCGAGCGGCCCGGCGAGCTGCCGGTCACCGCTGTAGCGCTCGTCGCCGAGCCAGGTGTCCTCGGGGCCCCAGAAGACCTCGTCGGGCTCCCAGACGTCCTCGCGTCCGAAGGCGAAGCCGAAGGTCCTGAACCCCATGGACTCCATGGCGCAGTTGCCGGCGAGCACCAGGAGGTCGGCCCAGGAGATCTTCTTGCCGTACTTCTGCTTGACCGGCCACAGCAGCCGTCGTGCCTTGTCCAGGCTGGCGTTGTCCGGCCAGCTGTTGAGCGGTGCGAAGCGCTGGGCGCCGCTGCCGGCGCCGCCCCGGCCGTCCGCGATGCGGTAGGTGCCGGCGGCGTGCCAGCTCATCCGGATGAGCAGCGGCCCGTAGTGGCCGTAGTCGGCGGGCCACCAGTCCTGCGAGTTCGTCATCAGGGCGATGACGTCCCGCTTGAGCGCGTCCACGTCGAGGGTGGCGAACTCGGCCGCGTAGTCGAAGCCGGCGTCCATCGGGTTGGCGCGGGACGAGTGCCGGTGCAGCACCTGGAGGTCCAGCTGGGCGGGCCACCAGTCACGGTTGGTCCTGGGGCGGTGCGCTGCGGGGGTCGGGGAGGGAACCGCGGGGTTTTCGCTCTCGCTGCCAGCCACGTCCGGTCTCTCTTTCTGGGGCAGATTTCCTACCTTTTCGCCCGTATGGTCCCGCACCAGGGGCCGTCCGGGGAGGAGAACACGCGGGGCGTGCCCCTCCACTTCCGGAGAATCCGCCGATGGCGTGTCCGGTCCTGTGCTTGATCGTTGAGCAGCGCGTGAGCAGCGTCCGGGTACGACCTCTGGTGAGATGGACGGCGCTGGGTTCGGCCGTCGCGGTCGCGGCGGCCGTCGCGCTGGTGACACGCTCCGAGGAGCGTCACCGGGACTTGTTCACCGTCGAGCCGACGACGGTCGCCCTGACGGCGGTGACGCGGGGCGTGCTGCAGCCGGACGCCCGGTACATGCTCTTCTTCGGCCGGGTCGTCCCCGTCCCCACGCGGGAGCCCCTCGCGGGGAACCCCTGTGACTGGTTCCCGGGGCTGGCCGATCCGGCCCGGCTGCTGGGGGCGGTCACCTCGTTGTCCGCTGTCGCGGGCGCCCATGTGGCGGCCGGTGCCGTCCTGGCGCGGGCCGATGCCGGCCCGGCCAAGAGCGAGCTCGAGGCGGCCACCCGGGCGCTGGCCGACGACCGGGCGCTGCTGGCGGCGGACCGGCGGCTGGCGGCCGACGTCGGCCGCCCGGCCTCGGTGGAGGCGCTGCCCGTCTCCGTGGCACCCGGCGCGGAGTCGGCGTCGCCGCCGTCGGTGGCGCCCGACCCGAGTCAGCAGCAGTTGGCCGCGAACGCCCAGGTGAGTGCGGACCAGCAGCGGACGGCGGCAGCGGAGAAGCGGCTCGCCGAGGCGCAGGGCGCCGTGGACGCCGCCTCGGTCACCGCGCCCGTCGAGGGGGTGGTCGACACCGTCGAGACCGCGCTGGGTGCGACGCCGTCCTGTCGGCTGCCCGTCGTGACGATGCACTCCGACCGCCTCGTCGTGCTGGCCGACGTTCCCGGCAGCCTGCTGCCGCGCCTGGTGGTGGGGCAGACGGTGACGGTCACGCCCGCCGACGCGCAGGGCACCCTGCGCACCACCCTGACCGCGCTGCCGCCCCAGGCACTGCCCAGTGCGGCAGCAGCCGACACCACGCCGGCCCCGGCGTTCCGCAGCCCGGCACCCGCCGCCTCGGGCGAGCCCGTCTATCCGCTGGCCCTGTCACTGCCCGGGGCTCCGGCGGGGCTGCGCCCGGGCATGCCGGCCCGGATGACCGTCGTCCTGCAGCAGCGGGCCAATGTCCTCGCCGTACCCACGAACGCCTTGCGCACCGAGGCGGGCGGTACCTTCGTGACCGTCGTGAGGTGCGCGAAGGACGACGGGGCGCAGTGCCGGGACGCGAGCGAGATCCCGACCCGGGTGGACACCGGGCTGGTCGGCGACTCACTCACCGAGATCACCGCGGGCCTTGCCCCGAACGACCGGATCCTGCTGCCGGGCCCTCCCCCGCCGCCGGCTCCGGTGCCGCCGTCACCGCCGTCACCGCCGGGTCCGGGGCCCGACCCCGCCGCGGCACAGGGCGGCAAGCCGGAGGCCGCGGCGTCGCCGTAGTTCTCGCCGCGGCCTCGCCGTGGTTCTTTCAGTGTGCGACCTGGCTGCGGTGCCGTCGGTCCTTCGCCCACCGGGCGAGGGCCCCGGACACGGCGACCAGGGTGGCGGCCCACACCACACTGAAGATGATCAACGCGAGCAGCGGCAGCGGCTGGGCGGTGATCAGCGCGGTGCCGATCGAGGTGGCCACCAACGCCACCAGCATGGTCCCCGAGACGTTCTGCAGTCCCGTGATCAGGCCCCTCAAGGTCGGCCTGTTGTCTTCGTACGCCACCTCGATCGCCTCCACACCCGAGGGTCGGCCGGAGGATTCCGGTCTCCCCCATTCTCCGACCGGGGCGCCGCGGCCGCCTGTGGTCAGGGCTGGTACGGCTGCTGGACCGGTGCGCCGTACCAGGCCGGCGGCATGGCGGGGTGCCGGGCGTGCCAGGCGTCGATCCGGCTCTGCTGCCACCCCAGGTCCGTCGCCCGTCGGCGGTTGACGGCATGGACGATCGCCGCAGCGGTCGCGGCGGCGACGGCGGACCAGGAGAGGAGGGCGCCCACGGCCATCACGGCGCCGTCCGGGACCAGCACCCACCACAGCGAACCGACCACCGCGAGGACCGCGGCGCCGAAGCGGGAGCGCCCGGGGCGCCGGTGGGTCAGTTCGACGGCGGCCCAGGCGGCGAAGAACGGCGCGACAACGGCTACAACCAGTGCCACCAGGAACAGCAGAAGCATGAGAAGCATGTGATCCCCTCCCGTGCCCTCCCGCGCTCACGGCGGCGGGAGAGCACAACGATCCGGCCGGCAGCCCGCGGCGTCGGCGCTGTCCCCCGGGCCGATGCGGGCCCGGGGTGTGCGGCACCATGGTGGCACATGTTTTGAACGTGTTCAATTAGGGCTGCGCGGGGACGACCTCCACCCCGGCGGCGAGCATCGCGGCGGTGACCTGACGGGCCACCGCCTCGTGGCAGATCATCAGCACGGTCTGCGGCTCGCCCCGGCGGCAGGGCAGGTGACCGCCGCCCGCTTCCAGCAGCTGCCACTGGTCGAGTTCGGTGGTCCACAGCGGCTCGAGTTCGGCCACGGCGCGGGCGGTCTCGGCCGCCTCCGCGGCTGCCCGGGCGCGGCGGCCGGCCGGGGCGGGCGGAGCGGTGGCGTGCAGGGTGACGCTCGTCAGGTGGCCGTGCCCGTCGGCGGGCCGGACCGCCAGCTCCGCGGGCCAGTGGCCGCCGAGGGCCTCCCGCACCTCGGCCGCCGGGTGGCCGAACAGGTCGATGCCCGCGAGGACGACGGGTGTGCCGCCCGCGGTGTCCGGCGCCGTCTTGCCGCGACTCAGCACGACGGAGCCCAACGGCGGCCGGCCGGCGCCGCCGGTGGCCCGGGCTGCGCGGACGGTCACTTCGACGTCGCCCCAGCGGGCGGTGTGGGCCCAGGCGGCTTCCGGTAGTGGCCGGGCCTGGGCGAGCCTTGCCAGGGCCTCGGCTGCCGTCCGCTCGCCCGTCCCGAAGCGGAGGGTGCCCGCGTGGCCGGGCAGGACGACCCCGGCTCCTGGCAGCAGCTCGAACACCGGCTGATCGTGCATCAGGGCCGGGCGGGGGCGCAAGCGCCGGCCCTCGGGCCGCGGCCGGGGGTCAGCTCTTGGTGCGGCGCAGCAGCTCGTCGGAGGAGCAGGTCTGGTCGGGGTCGATCACCATGCAGAGCGAGACGCCGTCGGAGTCCTTGTGGATGCCGGCCTGGATGCCGCAGGCGGCGGCGACCTCGCGGCTGCCGGGCGGGTCGAGGGTGAGCCAGGAGCTCTGCTGGACGGTGGCGTCGGGGCGGGAGTCGGCGGCGGCGGTGCCGGTGTTGAGGAAGCGCCACTTGCCGGCGCCGAGGACGTCCGCGCAGCCGCCGGGCAGGGGCAGGGCCTTGGTGACGCGCTGGGCCGTGAAGGTGCCGTCGGGATTGAACGAGAACTGGGCGCCGTTGGCGTTCTTCCAGATTCCCGTGATGTCGGACGCGCCCGCGGTGAATTCCGCTCCGCCGGCGGAGCAGGAACTCAGCAGGGCGACCGCGGCGGCAATTCCGGCCGTGATCGCGTACGACGTACTGCGGCGAACATGCATGGAGTCAACCTCGGTGATAAATGTCGTCGGAGCGGGTAACCCCTGCGGGGCCCGGCCGCGACCGGCCGGACCCCGCAGGATGCTAACACCGCCTTACTTGAGCACGGAGTCGTAGTTCACGCTGACATCGGTGGGCCAGACCTCGTCCCAGGAGAACCGTTCGTAGATCGGCTGTCCGGGAACGGGCACCTCGGACATCCAGCTGTCCCAGGACCGCGGGATCACATGGGTCGCGGAGAACCAGTCCGACGTGTTCTTCAGGTCGAAATGGATACGCACCGTGTTGGTGGACTTGTCGACCTGCTTGACCCACGCGGAGCCGGCGTACGAGCCGACGAAGGCCACCGCCATGTTCCGGGTGCCGATGCTGCCGTTGGACAGCACTCCGCCGGTGTCCGAGATGGCGCCGCGGACGTTGCCGATCTTGCCCGGGACGGGCGGGGCGTCGGTCCAGCCGGAGTTGTACCGGTCCGACATGGCATCGGCCCGGCCGGCCGCCACGTCGGCGACCATCTGGGCGCGGACCTTGGCGATGTTGTCGTGCTTGGCCAGCTCCTTGACCATCGCCGATCCGCCGGTGAAGGCCATCGTGCTGCCGCCGCTGCTGGTCAGCCAGGTGAAGAAGAGGCTCCGGCTGGTGCTGTCGTCCTTGCTGGTGGCCACGATCCCCCAGGCCGGACCGGGGGCCGGCTGCGGCGCCGGCTTGGGGTTCGGCTTGCGGCCGAAGTCCAGCGGCCAGTTGGAGGACTTGGACGAGGTGTTGTGGCAAGCCTTGCAGTAGAACGGCGAGTTGATGTAGTTGAGGTACTTCGTGTAGGACTTGTGCTGCTCGGCCTGGGCCTGCATGTTCTGCGAGACGACCTGGTCGTAGGTCGCGGCCTTGGCCACCGGGACGGTGCCGCCCTGGCAGACGTACATGCCGTTGCTGCACTCCTCGAAGTGCAGACCGCTCGGGTCGGAGAGGTTGACCGGGTTGTTGTTGCCGTAGGCGTAGCCGTTCCACTGCTGCGGGTCGGCCGCGTCGAGGAGCGCGTCGGGGTTGAGGAACCGGCCGTGGACCGGGTCGTACTCGCGCGCGCCGAGGTTGGTCAGCCCGGTGGCGTCGTCGCTGGTGCCGCCGACGAAGCCCTTGTCGCCGGACCAGACGCCGGCGCCCGGGCGGGTGCCGCGCAGGTTGCCGAAGGGGTCGGTGGGGCGGCGGGTGACGGTCTGGGCCGCGTCCGTGGTGATCTGCACGCTGTTGGTGCCGTGCGGGTCGGCGACCTGGTAGACGAGGCTGCCGCCGCCGGTGGCGGTGGTGATCCGGGTGATGGTGATCCCGCCGGGCGAGCCGTAGTAGCGCACGTCGGTCAGGGCGTGGGTGGTGCTGTCCAGCGTCAGCTCGTCGGCACCGAGGTTGAGCGTCGTCTTCCCCGGGTCACGGCGGATCAGCTGGTTGCCGGAGGCGTCGTACAGGTAGGAGGTGGTCGAACCCGGCTTGGCGACGGAGGCCAGCTTGCCCTCGCCGTCCCAGGTCAGGTTGGTGGCGCCGGTCGCGTCGGTGACCTTGGTGGTGTTGCCCATCGCGTCGTAGGTGTAGGTGGTGCCGGCCGTGCCGCTCGCGGACTTGGTCGAGGACGTGAGCAGCCCGTGCGGGCCGCCCGTGGTGCCCTGGCCGGGGTTGGCGCCGGTGCCGAAGGTCTGGGTCGTCGTGGCGTCGTTGGCGGTGTTGCCGGTGACGTCGTGCTGGACCATGGCGGTGCGGTTGCCGGTGGCGTCGTAGCTGTAGCTCTGCCAGTACGCGGCGGGGCCGCCGACGGTGGGCTTGGCCGGGGTGCCGGTCATCACCGGGCCGGTGGCGTTGGTGCAGCCGCCGATGGCGGGGACGGACGGGGCCGGCTGGGTGGTGGTGCCGGCGGTGTCGGTCCAGGCGGTCGTGAGCCGGCCGAGGTAGTCGTAGGTGAAGCACTGCAGGTCGGTCACCGAGGCGTTCTGCAGGTCCTTCACCGAGGTGATCCGGCCGGCCGGGTTGTAGGTGTAGCTGGTCTGGTCGACCGAGGTGGTGCCGGTCTGGCGGTCCACGAAGGAGCTGACCACGTGTCCGGTCGCCCAGTCGTACTGCTGGGTGGAGACGACCTGGGTGCCGTAGTCGCCCACGGTGGTCCGGGTGGCCCGGCCCAGCGCGTCGTACTGGACGTCGGTCACCAGGGTGCTGTTGCCACCGGAGGCCATCAGCAGACCGGTGGTGGAGTAGAGGTAGTCGACCTCCTCGGCGGGCAGGCCGCCGACGGCCGGCAGGTTGGTGTGGTCCAGCGAGCCCAGCACGGGGGTGTAGGTGTTGCTGGTGGTGTAGGTACCGGCCAGTGCGCCCTCGGCCGCCGGGATCGTGGTGCTGGTGCCGAGCGAGCGGTACATCGCGTCGTAGCCGGTGACGGCCTGGGTGTAGGCCGCGCCGGTGGCGCCGCCCACGTAGCGGGTCGAGGCGGTCGGCAGGCCCTTGGCGAGCGTGTCGTACGTCCAGCCCGCGACCTGGTTCGCCGGTGCGACGCTGCCGGTGTACATGCCGGTCTTACGGCCCAGCAGGTCGTAGGTGTAGGCCAGCGTGCTGTTCCGGGAGTCGGTGCTGGTGGCCACCCTCGAGTCGACGTCGTAGGTGGAGCTGGTGGTGCCGGTGTCCGGGTCGGTGACCGAGGTCTGACGCCCACGCAGGTCGTAGGCGTAGGACCAGGTGTTGCCCGAGGAGTCCTTCCGGGTCAGCGGCTTGCCGGTCGCCGTGTAGGTGTAGGAGGTGACGTCGGCGTCGGCCGGGTTGCCGGTCACCGATCCGCCCCGGTACTGCCACAGCTGGACGGTGCGGCCGCGCGCGTCACTGATCGTGGTGCTCGGCGTGGCGCCCTGGGCGGGGGTGGTGTCGGTGCGGTCGGCACCCGGGTAGGCGGTGGTGGTGACCCACTGCTGCTGGGCGTAGGACATGGACGCGCTGGAGACGGTGCGGCCGGAGCCGTCGTACGTCACCCAGGTCTGCGCGGGCACCTGCGAGTCCTGCACCGAGTACAGCGTCCCGCCGGGCTGGTTGGCGCTGTCGTAGTACTGGGCGGAGGTCTTGATCGGCCAGCCGTGCGAATCGTACGCGGTGTCGGCGACCAGCCGGCCCGCGCCGCCGGTGGGCAGGGTGGTCTGGGTCTGCCGGGAGCGGCCGAGACCGTCGTACAGCTCGGTCTTGGTCGAGTAGCTGCCGTCCTCCTGGACGGTCTGGGTGGTGAGCACCGAAGGGCCGGTGGTGCCGTTCACCGCGTAGGCGAACTTCTCGTTGGGAGACAGGGTCGTCGCGCGGTCCGGGTTCCACACCGAGGTGAGGCGGCCCAGGCCGTCGTACTGCTTGGTGATGACCCGTCCGTTGGCGTCGGTGGAGACCAGCGGCAGGCCGCGGCCGGGGTCGAGCGTCTGGGTGGTGGCCCAGGTGGCGCCCATCGGGCCGGTGAGCTTGACCTGGGTCGGCAGTGCGCCGGTGACCGGGGTCGGGTCGGTCCTGGAGACCAGGCCGTCCGCGCCGGCCGCCGTCGCCATCCGGCCGTAGGCGTCGAAGGTGGAGGTGGTGAGCGTGGTGTACTGCGCGTTGCCGCTGCCGTCGTAGGAGCTGATCGCCTGGGTGCTGGTCGCGTCGCCGACCGTGCCCAGCTGGCCGAACGGCAGGCCGTCGTAGAGCGTGCGGGTGTCGGAGCTGGTGTTGGCGGCCGTCGGGGTGGTCCCGCAGGGGCCGGTGATCTCACGCTTGCCGGAGGGCAGAGTCAGCATCATCGGGTTGCTGCCCGAGGCGTAGCTGGTGGTGGTGCACACCTCCGGGGCGGCCGCGGTGCCGTCGCCCTTGTCGTCGACCGAGACCGGGCGGTTGGCGTTCGCCGGGTCGGTGACCGCAACGGAGGTGCCGGTCCGCCAGGAACCGCTCGCGAGCTTGCTGTAGGAGCTCTCGGTGCTGGTGCTGCTGCCGTAGCGGGCCACCAGGTCCGGCATGCCGCCGGAGCGCTTGTGGGTCGAGGTCACCACCTCGCCCGAGGGCACGGTGGCCGAGGCCGTCAGCACGGCGCCGCCGGCCTGGTCGAAGCCCTGGCTGCCGAGCGTCGCGCCGGCCAGCCAGTTGTCGTCGGCACGGGTCACCGGCGTCGCGCCGGGGTACGGGGTGAAGGAGGCGGTGACGCTGCGGGTGGTGCCGTCGGCCTTGTAATCGCCGTTCATGCCGCGCAGGAACGTGGCGACGTGCTGGGTCTTCGGCGCCTCGCCGAGGTTGGCGTTACCGGTGGTGGTGGTCACCGTCTGGTAGCCGCGGAAGTCGTCCCAGCTGCGGGTCTTCGGGTCGATGAACTCGCTGTCGTTGCGGTGCCAGGCGGCCCCGCCGCCGTAGGTGTAGGAGGTCACCTTGGTCGGCGTCGTGCCGAGCACGCCGTCCTGCTCGGTGACCGAGGAGACCAGGGTCTTGTTGAACCAGTCGCTGACCGGGTCGGGCGAGCTGGAGCCCGGCAGGTACCACTTGACCGGCATGCAGGCCATGGTGTTGCCGTCCTCGGAGGACGGCATGTGGCTGTTGACCCGCGAGCACTCGGCCGGGGCGTAGTTCACATTGATCTGGCCACCGGTCTCGGTGGTGATCTGCTGGATCCGGGGGCGGTTGAAGGCCGGCTCGGCCGGCACCAGGCCGTCGACCCGGTTGGCCAGCTCACGCGCGGTGAACGAGACGGCCGGCAGCGAGACGGCCGCCTGGCCGTCGGTGCCCGTCCGCTGCACCGAGGAGAGCCAGAGCGAGGGCTTGGTGCCGTCGCCCGGGTCGGGGAAGGTGTGCTTGAGCGCGTAGGAGTCGACCGTGGTGTACGCGGTGCCCACCAGGACCTGGGTGCTGATCTGGGTCAGCATCAGCGGGGACCAGAAGGTCGGCGAGTACACGGTGCAGCTGCCGGTGGAGGCGCAGGCCTGGTCGAGGGGGCTGTCGGGCCAGTTCGTCTGGTTGGCGACCACGCGCTGGGCGGTGGTGCAGGTGATGCTGCCCGAGGCGGTGCACCGCTCGGCGGTGGTGAACAGCACCTTCGCCGCCGGCTTGTTCGCGCCGTGCGCGGCGACCTGCTCGGACAGCCGCTGGCCGTAGGCGATCTGGGTGACCTCGGTGGAGCGCACGTAGGCGGTCAGCACGCCGTTGCCGCTGTTCTGGCCACCGCCGCGGCTGTAGTAGTTGAGGTCCTGCTGGTAGCTGTAGGTGGTCAGGTTCTGGTGCGGGTCCACGACGTAGTCGAGGTTCCAGCGCCAGCCCTCCTGGCACCAGGAGCCCGTACCGGTGCCGGCGCTGTAGCAGTCGTCGCCGCTGTTCGGGGAGTAGACCGGCTCGTAGGCGACCGAGTTGGTCGCCGGGTCGCTGTGGTCGCCGCCCGGCAGGTGGTTCTGGCCGAAGTAGTACTGCACGCCGTCGGAGGTGGTGACCCGCCAGTACTCGCCGCCACGGGCCTCGTTGGCGGCGCCGGTCAGCTGCTCGACCTTCGAGCCGTCGTCACCCTGCAGGCGCCAGGCGCCGGTGGTGTCGTCGTGCACCAGCAGGCCGGAGTGGCCGCCCAGGTTGAGCGAGGCGTTCTGCCCGGCCCAGCAGCGGTCGGCGGAACCCGTGATGCCGGCCTTGTCGCAGCCCTTGTAGGAGCGCTCGATGAAGCCCGGCTTGTAGTCCCAGCCCTCGCCGACCCAGGAGGCCTGCGCGTTCTGCGCCGAGGTCTTGCCGTCGACGCCCGCCGAGCTGTACGAGAGCGACACCGACGGTGACTCGCCGCCCAGGCCGGGGGGCGTCAGGATCGGGTAGGAGTAGGTGAAGTTGCCGATGTTCGACCCGGCGTTCCAGGCGTTCGACGGCGAGAGGGGCGAGGCGGAGTAGCCGCCCATGGCACCGTCGGAGGACGGCGCGGCCGCGAGCACCATCGGCGCGGCGGCGCCCGCGGAGGCCTGCACGAAGCCGGCCGTCACGATGTGCGCACCGGAGTCGGCGGGCAGTGCCGCGCCGGAGGCCTTCGGCTTCGAGGGCGCGGCGTTCGACGCGGGTGCGGCCGGCAGGGTGACCTCGGCGGTCAGTACGCCGCTGCGCGGGTCCACGGCGGAGGCGACCGGGGTCTGCTTGCGGCACTGTGCCACGTCCGGCGTGGTGAGCGCGCAGGCCGGCAGTGCGACCAGGTGCGCCCGGTCCGCCCACCCGGCGGCCTTCAGGGCCTTGAGGTCCAGGGCCACCTTCACGTGGTTACCCTCGGTGCCCGCCGGGTCGGTCAGCGCGACGACCGGTCCGCTGACGCCGACGGCTCTGCCCTGGTCCGCCCCGGTGACGTCGACGCGCACCGACTGCGCGGAGTGGTCGCCGCCCTTGGCGACCTTGACGGGCAGCTGGCCGGCCTGCACGGCGTCGCCGGTCAGGCGGACGGTCTGCGAACCCGCGACCAGCGGGACGTCGGAGGGCGTCCAGTCCTTGGGGACCGGGAAAGCCGGCGCCTTCGGGCGAGTGGGAGTCACATCCCGGCCCTTGACCGATTTCTGACCCGCGTTCAGCGGAGTTTTCGGCGGGGTCCAGATCTTCCCGTGCGGCACGTGCGCCGCCGAACCTTCGGCGGTCGGAGCCGCCAAAAGCGATATCAGTACAGCTGCGATGCCGGTGACGCCCACCAGCCGCTTTCTGCCGCCTGACCTTGATCCAATATGCGCTTCGCTGCGCGGTGCCCTCACGGACAACTCCCGGATTTCTGATGCATTGCCATTCACGAGCACACAAGAGGTGCGATGATCGAGGTGACCCTAGAGTCGACCACCATTACCGCGCCAATCCGGAGGTGATCTGACGTCAATTCGTTATCTAACTGATCATCACAAACCGACGAAGGATCAATCGGGCAATACGGACAAGGCACCCAGGGGCCACCGGACCGAAAGGCGGGGCCTTGACTTCAAGGGAACTTGAGGTTTTATGGTCGAATGCATGATCTTCACCGAGAAGGAACGCGAGTACCTCGCCGCTCAGCCCCTGGCGCGCCTGGCCACCATCGGTCCTGACGGCTGCCCTCAGGTACGCCCGGTGGGCTTTCGGCTCAACGACGACGGCTCCATCGACATCGGCGGGCCAGACATGGCCCGCAGCCAGAAGTACCGCAACGCAAAGGCGCGGCCCGAGGTGTCCGTGCTGGTGGACGACCTCGCTCCGGCCGACGATCCGGTCGCGGGCGGCTGGGGTCGCGGGGTCGAGATCAGGGGGCGGGCCGAGGTGCTGACCGTCGAGGTTCCGCCGGTGGCGCCCGGTCACTTCAGCCGGGACATCGTCCGTGTACGCCCCCGGCGGATCGTCACCTGGAACCTGGGGGCACGGGGGTCCGCCGCACGCACCGTCGAGTGAGCCGGGCCGGGTCGCGCCGGTGCCGCTCCGGTCGCGGTCGGCGGGATCACCGCCGTGGCCGGCCTGGGTCAGGGGGCTCGTGCCGGCCGGCCCAGCACAGCAGGAGGAGGGCCGTGAGCGCGGCCAGGGCGCACCAGGTCGAGGCGAAGGCGAGCCGGTAGAGCGCGTAGCAGAGGGCCGCGCCGAGGCCCATGAGGAGGCCGAGGAGTCTCAGCAATCGGTGGTCGCCGAGGAGAAGGGCGCCGACGGTGGTGAGGAGGTAGGCGGCGGACAGGGCTCCGGCGGCCGTGGGGATGCCGATCGAGTACCGGAGTGTGTGGCCGTGGACTTCGGCGGTGACGGGGTGGGTCACCAGTACCGCGGCGAGCAGGGCCGCGACGGTGAGGCCGGTCAGCGCGGCGGCCGCGCGCCACCGTTGGGCGGTGCTGCCGAGGGCCGGTGGCCCCGCCGCGCACCAGACGCCGACCGGCACCAGGGCCGGCAGCACCGGGAGGGCGATCACGGCCCAGGCCGTCCGGGCCCAGCTCGCGGAGGCCGGGTGGTCCGCGCCCGACCAGACCGCCGCCTCGATCAGCTGGTGCAGGCCCAGGACCAGCGGGAGTGCGGCCAGCGGCAGGTCACGGGCCCGTCGCACCCGGGCCAGGCACCACACCCCGAGGCCCGTGACGACGGTGCCCGCCACCAGGTCCGCCTCGGCGCTCCAGCACACTCGGCCGATCCTGCGCCCGCCCGCCCGGCGGCTCGGTCGCCACGCCGACGGAGCGGCCGGGATTCAGCGGTTCGGGCCAGGCCGGCCGGGCTCAGCCGTGGAAGACCTGGAGTTCGCGGACGGCGTCGTTGAAGTCCGGGCCCAGGTAGCCGGCGGGCAGGCCGACGGTCTCGGTCTTGTCCAGCGGGGAGGTGAGGGTCGCCCTGTTGCAGTTGTTGTAGCCCTGCATCGAGGAGACGTTGAGCGCCACGTTGATGTAGTTGACGAGGTGGTAGCCGGTCGCGTCGCAGCCGCCGGCGTCGCCGTAGAAGGAGTAGAGGACGCCGCCGCCGAAGTTGGCGTCGGCGTACTCCTCGAGCAGCAGCGTCTGGTCGGCCGGGCTGTCGGGCCCGGCGGCGATCCGCTGCACCGCCTCGGCGGCGGAGCGGTCGGAGCAGGCCTGGCCGAGGGCGCGGGTCGGCGACACCAGGACGGCGCAGTGGCGGACGGTGGCGGGCTCGGCGGACGGCGCCGCGGCGGCCGGGACGGTGAGACCCGGGGTCAGCAGGGCGGGGAGGACGGCGGCGAGCGTGCGGGCGCGGGGCAGGAAGGGCGGGCGTCGCATGGGGGCTGACTCCTCGTGAGCAGGGGGACTGCCCTCAGTTGATCCTATGTGGGCGAACGGAATCCGGACGCCACACCCAGGCCGGGAGAAGCGGCATAAGTAGCACCGGTGGGCGGCGCGCGGGGTGCGCGAGCCTCCGGGCGTCCGGCCGCGGACCTGGCTAGCGTCGTTCCCGCTCGATACCGCTCGATCCTGCTCGATCCCGACGTAGAGAGGCTTCCACGGTGAAGGTGACCGAGATCGTCCCTGGTTCTCCGTGCTGGGCGCAGCTGAGCGCCGGTGACGTACCCGCGGCGACGGGTTTCTACGGGGGGCTTTTCGGCTGGGGTGCCGAGGCCGACCCTGATCCGCAGTACGGGGGCTACACGATCTTCTCGCACGACGGCGCCGCCGCGGCGGCCGTCGCCCCGCTGATGAACCCGCAGCAGCCGGTGATGTGGCTGCTGTCCTTCGCGACCACGGACATCGACGCGACCTGCGCCGCGGCCAAGGACGCCGGGGCCACGCTGTGGATGGGCCCGATGGAGGTCGGCGACCGGGGGCGGTGGGCGCTGCTCAACGATCCGACCGGGGCGCCGTTCGCACTCTGGCAGGCCGGGGCTTTCGCGGGCTTCGGCGTGGTGAACGAGCCGAACGCCTTCGGCTGGGTCGACCTGTCGACCCGCGACAAGGACGCCGCGACCGCGTTCTACGCGAATGTCTTCGGCTGGCGGGTCTGGCCGGACGAGCGGTACCCGATGGTCGGGCTGGGCGAGGACATGTTCGGCGGGGTGATGGCCATGGACGAGTCGATCCCGCCGGAGGTCCCGTCGCACTGGGCCCCGTTCTTCGTGGTGGCCGATGTGGACGCGGCCGCGGCGACCGCGCAGGGGCTCGGCGGCGCGGTCGTGCACGGGCCGGTGGACGTGGAGATGGAGAACGGGCCGCGGATCGCGGTGATCCGCGATCCGCAAGGTGCCACCTTCGGTGTCTTCGCCTCGCGCGACGGCGCCTGACCGGGGAGTTCGCCGGGTCGGTTCCGACCCGGCGGTCAGCCGGAGGCGTTGCGCAGGGCGGTGTCGCAGGTGGGGCAGATCCAGCCGCGCCAGCGGGGCGGCCAGCGCTCGCCCGGGGCGGTCGGCTGCCAGCCGGTGGTGAGCATGGCGGCGGTGTCCTCCCCGCACAGGGTGGTGCCGGTCGGGTCGGCGGGGGCGTCCGGATCGGCGGACGCGGCGTGGACGCGGTGGACGGCGGCCGGCTCCGGTTCCTCGCCGACGGCCTGGAGCAGCACGGTGTCGGTGGACTCGGTCAGCTCCAGCAGGATCACCAAGGGCATGACCACCACCCTGCGCCAGCCCGGGCCCGGCCGCACCCCGGCCGTGGCAGCCGGGACGTTCGTGGGGCGGGGAGTGTGGGGTCGTCAGCGGACTCCCCGGGCCGTGGCGAGGCGGGCTGCCTCGGGGCGGCCGCCCGGTTCACCCTGGCTGGCGTCGACGGACTCACGGGGCTGCCGCACACCCTGCCGGAGGGCACCGACTCCGCGCCGGCGGTCCGCGACCGCTTCCCCCGCTGACCGGTGCCTTGCTTTCAGTCGGCCGGGCCCTGCCCGGCCAGCAGGCGCCCGGCGAAAGCCCCGGCGGCGGACAGGTCCGCGTCGTCCGGGCGGTGGCGGTGGAGGCCGCCGACGAGCCTGAAGGGCGCCCAGGTGTCGTACGCCCGGCAGGTGAAGCTGCCCGTCACCTCGAAGCCCTTGGCGGCGAGCAGCTTGGACAGCGGGCGGGTGAAGGGGGCCGGCGGGAGCTCCGGGAGCCCACTGGTGGCGAACACGAAGGCGCGGCCGCGCGCCTGCGGCAGTGCCTTGGCGAAGCCGGTCAGCCGGGGGTGGAGCCGGCCGTGGAATACGCCGGAGCCGAAGCCCACCAGATCGGCCTCGGCGATCCGGGCCGGGTCGGCCTGTTCGGGAGCGAGGACCTCGGCTCCCAGCACCCGGGCCATGCGGTCGGCGATCCGGCGGGTGTTGCCGTGCGACACGGAGGTGCAGACGATGACGGTGTCCATGGTCATGGTCCCTTCTCGCGGTGGCGATGTCGTCGTTGTCGTAGTGAGGACAGGGCAGGGCGCCCGGGCGTGACGTCGTTCGACTGTGACGGCCGCCACACGGGCGGCGGCGGGCTGTCGGAGTCTCGGGCCAGGGGGCGGTCGAGGGCGGTCGGGGCGGGATAATCGGCGCATGGGGCAGGTGGAACACGAAGGCGGCGAGGCCGCGTGCTGGCTCGACCAGGTGTGCGCGCGGTGCGGGGGTCTGCGGACGGAGTGCGGGCACCGGCCGGAGGAATCGGCCGTGCCGCGCCGGGTGGCCGGGCGGCCCGGGCGGGATCGCGACCCGGAGGGCCGGGCCCGTAACGGGCGGCCCCGCGACGGTCTCGGCCGGCCACTGCCGTACGGGAGCAGCGGTGCGCCCCGCCAGCCGGAGGGCGTGCTGCGCTCCGCCGCGCAGACCTTGGCCGAGGCGCAACAACTCCTGGACGCCGGAATGCCGTTCCACGCGCACGAGGTGCTGGAGGACCGCTGGAAAAACTCCCCCGAGGAGGAGCGGGCGCTGTGGCGGGCGCTGGCACAGTACGCCGTCGGGCTGACCCACGCCGCCCGGGGCAACACCAAGGGCGCCGCCGCGCTGCTGGCCCGCGCGGCGCAGGGCTTGGCACCTTTCGAGGCGCACCCGCCCTTCGGGGTCGACGTCGCGGGGATCCGGCGGTGGGCGGGGCGGCCGGAGGCGGCCGTCACCACTGTGCCGTCGGCGGAGGTGCCCGTGCTGTGCGGACCGGCCCGATAGGGGCCGCCTGACGGGAACTGCTGGACAGGCCCTGAGGGCGGCGGAGCTGCGAGTCGGGGCGGGGCGGCGGAGGCTGGAAGGGAACAGTCCGACCCGTCGGCCATGGTCGGGCCGGAGCCGGGCCGAGGAGGCGCCGTTATGAAGTTCGTCCAGATCATCGAGTACCGGACCAGCCGGATCGACGAGTTCAACGCCCTGCTGGACAGCTGGGTCGAGAAGAACGCGGGCAACCGGCTGGCCACCCGCGCCCTGCAGACCCGGGACCGGGACGGCGAGAACGTCTACCTGAACATCGTCGAGTTCCCGTCGTACGAGCAGGCGATGACCAACTCGGACCGGCCCGAGACGGCGGAGTTCGCCGCGCAGGCCATGGCGCTGTGCGACGGGCCGCCGCTCTTCCGCAATCTGGACGTGTTGGACGAGCGCGACTTCTCGGACTGATCCGGGGGCCGGTCCGAAGGCCGGCCCGGGGCTGCGGCGTGTGGGGCGCCGGGCCGGTCAGCCGTGGGCGAGGGCCTGGACCTCGGCGGCGTAGAGCTCGGCGGGGTCCAGGCCCATGCCTGTGAAGTGGCCGGCGAGCTCGAGGGAGAGCAGACCGTGCAGGCGGGTCCAGGTGGCGAGGGCGCGGTGCAGTTCGGTGGGCGGGGCGGGGTGGTCGCCGGCCCAGGCACGGTGGTCGGCCAGGTGGGCGTCGAGGGGGGACGGCGGGAGCGGGGAGGGGGTGGGGGCGGCGGTGCAGGTGTCGAGCAGCACCGTCATGACCTCGGCGAGCGTCCGGGTGACGTCCTCGGGAGCGTGGTAGCCGGGCACGGGGGTGCCGAAGACCAGGAAGTAGCGCTGGGGGTCCGCCAGGGCCCAGCGGCGTAGCGTCAGGGCCAGGTCGGTCAGGTCGGTCCCGGCCGCAGCGCGGGCCTGGAAGGTGTCGGCGAGGCTGCGGAAGGCGTCCCGGATCAGCTCGGTGATCAACTCGTCCCGGTTGGCGAAGTAGCGGTAGAGGGCCGGGCCGCTCATGCCGATCTGCTTGGCCACCGCATTGAGGGAGAGGGCCGAGGCTCCAGCGGTGGTGATCTGCTCCCAGGCGTGCTTCTTGATCTCTTCGCGGACCTGGGCGCGGTAGCGCTCGCGGGGGGTCTTCGCTTCGGTCTCGGCCACGTGCGTCTCCGTCTGCCCGCTCTTGGTGCTGCCGATTCAGCAGTAGTTAGAGGTTATCACTCTTCTTCTTGACTCTCACCGATCGCGAGAGTTATAACTTCTAACGAACGAGATCAGCACTGTCGAAACGGAGAGCATCATGAACAACGGACAGCTTCTCGAGGTCGTCCTGCCGGGTGTCGTCGCGCCGGAGGGGCTCACGCTGCGCCACGGCACCGTCCCGGCCCCCGGCCCCCGGCAGGTGGTCGTCGCCATGGAGGCGACCGGTGTCTCCTTCGCCGAGCAGCAGATGCGGCGCGGGCGCTACTACGACCAGCCGCCGTTCCCCTTCGTCCCCGGCTACGACCTGGTGGGCCAGGTGCACAGCGTCGGCGGGGGCGTCGACCCCGCGCTGGTGGGGCGGCGGATGGCGGCCCTGCTGAAGACCGGTGGCTGGGCCAGCCACGTCCTGGTCGACGCCGCCGACCTGGTCCCGGTGCCCGACGGCGTCACCGCCGCCGAGGCCGAGACCGTGGTGGTCAACGGCATCACGGCCTGGCAGATGCTGCACCGCCTCGCCAAGGTGCGCTCGGGCCAGACCGTGCTGGTGCACGGTGCGAGCGGCGGCGTCGGCTCCGTCCTGGCCCAGCTGGCGCGTGCCGCCGGGGTGACGGTGATCGGCACCGCCTCCGCCCGGCACCACGACGCCCTGCGCCGGCTCGGCGTGCTGCCCGTGGACTACCGCGGCGCGGACGTCCCCGCCGAGGTCCGCAAGCTCGCCCCGGGCGGGGTGGACGCGGTCTTCGACCACCTCGGCGGCCGCAGCGTCATCGACTCCTGGCACCTGCTCGCCCCGCACGGCACCCTCGTCGCCTACGGCAGCGCCTCCACCCGGGACGACAGCGGCTCCAAGCAGTGGCCCGTACTGAAGATCCTCGGCCGCACCCTGCTCTGGAACACCCTGCCGAACGGCCGCCGCGCCCACTTCTACAACATCTGGGCCGGCCGGGCGCTCGCCCAGGGCAAGTTCCGGGCCCGCCTCGCCGAGGACCTCACCCGGGTGTTCGCCGCACTGCACCAGGGCGAGATCACCGCCCACATCGCGGCCGAGCTCCCGCTCAGCCGGGCCGCCGAGGCGCTGCGGCTCGCCGAGTCCGGCACCACCAGCGGCAAGATCGTCCTCACCCCGTGACCGTGCCCGGCCGGGATCCGGGCCTGCTGGGCCGCACCCGTGACCAGCTCTTGAACAGACTCTCATCCGCCCCCGCTAGCGTGCCGTGCCATGACGTCGAACCGCCCGCCGGCCTCCCCCACCCGCCGCGCCGCCCTCACCGCTCTGGCCGGCTCCGCGCTGCTGCTGGCCGGCTGCGGGCCGAGGCAGCGCCACGGCCACGGCACCGCGAACGGCACCGCGAACGACCCCGCCCCGGCCGCCACGGCCACGACGGGCGGCCTCACGGTGATGGTGATCCGGCACGGCGAGAAGCCCGCCGGGGGCAGCCAGGGCCGGGACGACGCCGGACGGGCCGACAACTCCTCGCTCACCGAACGGGGTTGGCAGCGGGCCGAGGCACTGCCGGGGCTGTTCACGCCGCAGCCGGCCGCCGGGCTGCGGACTCCGGCCAAGATCTACGCGGCCGCCGACAGCGGCCCGCACGCCGGAGCGCACCGGATGCGGCAGACGGTCACCCCGCTGGCCCGAAAGCTGGGCCTGAACGTCGACCTCGGCTATGCCGAGACGCAGGAGAGCGCGCTCGCCCGGGCGGTGGCGGCGCAGCGCGGCCCCGTACTGGTCTGCTGGGAGCACAGCCGGATACCCGCCTTCGCCAGGGCCCTCGCCCCGTCGGCCGGCGCACCGGCCGGCTGGCCGGACCGGTTCGACCTGGTGTGGGTGTTCACCCGCACCGGCGGCAACTGGAGCTTCAGGCAGCTGGACCAGCACCTGCTGCCGGGAGACGCCTGAGGGGTGAAGGGCGGGCAGGCGCCCTCCGGGACGGGAGGAGCACGCTCACAGCGGATCCTTGGCGCATCCGGCAGCTCGGCCGGCGCCTGCTCCCCGAGGGGGCTCAGCGCAGCCGGAAGACCGGGCCGCGCGGGGTGAAGGGCAGACAGGCGCCCTGCGGGACGAGGTAGGCGTGCTCGCGGCGGATGCGTAGTACGTCGCAGTCGCCGTCGGTGATGACCAGGACGGGTGCGGCCGACGGGAAGTCCTCGGCGCGTTCCAGGAGGTCGATGCCGGGCTGGAGGACGGTGCCGCCGCGGCCTCGGATGCGGACGCGGCCGGCGATGTCCTCGGGCGGGAGGTAGCCGGCGTCGTAGGGGGCGGCGTCGCAGTGGACGACGCGGGCGGCGGGGACGTCGCGGGCGGCCGCGTAGGAGGCGATCGCGCCGAGTGCGAGGCCGAGCAGGCGGCGGTCCATGGAGCCGGAGGTGTCGAGGACCACGCCGAAGGTGCAGCGGGCCTGCTCCTCGGGCGGGAAGTACCGGCCGGCGCGCGGGATGTCGGGGGTGGAGGCCTGGCGGCGGGACGGGCGGGCGTAGCTGCGCACGGCCACCGGGGAGGGTACGAACTCGTCGAACCAGCGGGCCAGTCGGGCGTCCCAGGGCACCGGCGGGTGGGCGAGCGCGCGGATCTCCTCCACCAACCCGGCGGGCAGCAGGCCGCGTTCGCGCTGGTGCAGGTCGAAGCCCTGCTGGAGGCCGCGGCGGTAGAAGTCGTCCAGGTCCACGTAGTCGCGGGTCGGGCCGAGGGGTTCGCCGAGCACGTCGGGGCGGCCCTTGCCGGCCATGGTGGCCAGGCGGCGGATCCGGCGCTGGTCGCGGACGATCCGGTCGTAGACCTCCTCGGCCGAGAGGCCCTTCAATTCCGGGTCGTGCAGCAGGCCTTCGGGCATCACGCCGACGCCCATCTCGAGCAGCCAGCCGTTGATGACGTAGTCGGCGGCGACGTTGAACAGGTACGGGTCGCGGCCGCCGCAGCGCTCGCCGTGGCGCAGCGCGGCGTGCAGCATCTCGTGAGCGAGGATGAACCGCCACTCCTCCTCGCTGTAGTGGCGCAGCGGGTTGAGGTAGATCTCGCCCGCCTCGGCGTTGACGGCGGCGATGGCGATGCCCTGGGCGCGGGCGAGTTCGGCGTCCGCGACCAGGGTGATGCCGGCGGCGAGGCCGCCGAGCAGCGGGTAGGAGGAGACGAACCAGTTGAGCGCGCGGGTCCACGGCCGCTCGGGGTGGCGGGCGCCGGTGAGTTCGTCGCGGCGCCCGCCGGCCAGGTCCATCGCGGCGGACATGGTGCGGGTGAGCGCGGCGGCGAAGGCGGTGGTCCAGTCCTCGGGCTGCCGGTCGGGCCAGGGGCGCAGGAACTGGTCCGGTGCGTGGCCGCCGGTGCCGCGCACTTCGGGCAGCCCGTCGCGGCGCCAGCGCTCGGCGAGCTCCTCCTCGTCCCCGCCGGCGTGGACGGGTGGGAGTTCGACGGGGGCTCGGCCCATCGGGAAGGTGGTCAGGAAGCGGTTGACCACGTGGCAGCGGGCGGCCAGCAGGTGGGCGTCGGGCTGGGTGCGCGGGCCGGTCTCGGCGGGCAGGTGGCCGAAGCCGAGGTGGAGCAGGCTGTGGGCCAGGACCCAGGCCCATTCGGCGGGTTCGGCCCGGCGCTTGATGTTGACGTGGACGGTGCCGTTGGAGTCGGTGACCGCCCAGCCGTTCGGGGCCGGCGGGTGGGCGCAGTCGGGGCCGCGGCAGATCGAGGCGGTGAAGGAGAGGGAGGCGAAGGCGGTGTTGCCGCGCAGCATGGCCAGGCCCTCGTTGAACGCCTCGGTCGCCAAGTCCGGCTTGGCCTGGGCCTTGCCGTTCTTCGTGCCGGTGGGCTTGCTCACCGGCGGGCCTCGACCAGGCGGGGCATGTCGCGGGCGGCCTCGATCAGGAACCAGGAGGGCAGCACCGGGTTCCCGTCCGCGCCGTCGGCGATCACGGTCTGTGCCACCTCGACGGAGATCTCGGCGAGTTGGACCAGCAGCGACTTGGCCCGGTAGGCGACCTTGCGCTGGCTGTCGGAGGCGTACTCCTTCCTGGCGGGCAGTTCCTTGACCAGGCGGCCGCGGAAGCTGTCGGCGAGGTAGTAGAGCAGGTCGCGGTCCTCGAGGCGGCCGGGCCAGCGGGCGTCGCCCTTGAGGATCGCGTCCAGGCCGAAGGAGTTGCGCACGATCTTGGCGTAGCCGCAGAACGCCACGGCGTGCTGCGGGGTGAGCAGGCCGTGGGCGAGCACCTTGAGGGTCTCCTCCTCCAGGGTCGGCCCGAAGGAGTGCAGCGCGTCGGAGAGCATGTGCCAGGCACGCGGGGTGGAGAACGGCTCCTCGGACTTGGGCGGGGCGGACCACAGGTGGTCGGGACGGTCCGTCAGGTAGTCCTGCACCCAGGGGTGGATGCCGCTGCCGGCGGCCCAGCCGAGCCAGTCGGCGGAGCTGGCCCGCAGGTGGACGTGGACCAGGCGGTTGACCAGTGCGGAGGCCATCGGGCGGGCCAGCGCGCCGTCGGTCGCCCGGTTGCCCGCGCCGATCACGATGCTGCCGGCGGGCAGTTCGTAGGAGCCGATCCGGCGGTCCAGGATGAGGCTGTAGAACGCCTTCTGCACGTCGGGGGTGGCGGCGTTGAGCTCGTCCAGGAACAGGCAGTACGGCTGGTCGCGGGCGATGCTCTCGGGCGGGCAGAACCGGGACCGGCCGTCGGGGGTGATCTGGGGGACGCCGACCAGGTCCTCCGGGGCGAGCTGGGTGCCGATCAGGCTCACGCACTCCAGGCCCAGCGAGTCGGCGAACGCCCTCACCAGCGAGGACTTGCCGATGCCGGGCGCGCCCCACAGGAAGACCGGCCGGACGGTGGCCAGGCCGAGCAGCAGCTCCGGGACTTGGGACGGGGAGACGGTGACGGCACCCTGCACGGGGCATCCTTCGCATTCGGGAGCGGGGTTCGCCGACCAGTCTGCGCAGCTGAGGGCCGGGGCGCATCAGGTTTTCCGGCGCTTTCGCTGATCCTGTGGAGCGCCGCGGTCCGTCCGCACTGCCGTAGCGAGTCGGGCCGCCTTCACGGCCGCTGTGCCACCCCGCTCGCCGGGTGGGTCCGGAGCGCGGTGCCGCCCGTGTCGCACGTGGGTGCCCGGCATGACACGGCGTTCTGAGCAGGCCGTTCACGGGGATCGGCGTCGGTGCGAGCGCCGTTGCGACGCCGTCAGAAGCTGGTGAGGGCGGAGACCAGGCTGGCCACCGTGATGGTGTTGAACACGAAGGCGATGACGGCGTTGGCCGTCACGGTGCGGCGCATCTCGCGGGAGCGGACGGTCACGTCGGTGGTGCCGAAGGTCGTCATCACGGCGAGCGCAAAATATACGTAGTCGCTCCAGGCCGGGCCTTCCTCGCCCGGGAACTCCAGGGCCTGCCCGCGTTCGAGCAGGTTGTCGGCCTGGTAGACCACCGCGAAGGACACCGCCACGCAGACCCAGCAGACCACCACCAGGGCCAGGGCGACGACGGCCCGGGCGACCGGGCCGAGTTCGGAGGCGAGGTAGCCCGGGCGCCAGGCCACCGCGACCACGAGCGCCGCTCCCGCCACGAAGATCGACGCCCCGGGGCCGGGCGCGCTGCCGGTGACGTAGCGCTGCAGCACCGTGCCGCGGTCCGGCCGCTCGGCGGCCCAGGCGTGGACCTGGGCGGGCGAGGCCGTGGTGAACACGTAGGTGGTGATCGTCAGGTAGGGGACGAGATAGGTGAGCAGCGCGAGGGCGAACACGTCGGCTGTGGTGGTGCGGACCAGGCCGCCGTCCAGGAACAGCAGGAACAGCGCCGTGGCGGTGGCGACCAGGGTGCTGACCGCCGAGCGCGGGCGTTCGGAGAGCAGGCGGTGCACGGCGGGGCTCCGGTGGGTCGCACGGGACTGGGGACCGACGCTAAGGCATCGCCGACCGGACGGGGACGCGGCACGACCGGCCGGGCGGCGCGTTCCGGCAGGTGGGCCCGCCACCGGTGCTCGGCGCGGACCTCCGAGCCATTTTGAACACGTTCACATTTTGGTTAGGCTCGTCCGCGAAGGAACGGAACGGGGAGGTCGGCGGATGAGGATCGTGCTGCCTGGTGGCACCGGGCACGTGGGGCAGTTGCTGGAGCGGGAGTGGACCGCGGCCGGGCACGAGGTGACCGTGCTGAGCAGGCGGGCGCAGGGCGGGCGGGTGCTGCCCTGGGACGGGCGGACGCTCGGGGCGTGGACCGAGGCGGTGGACGGCAGCGACCTGGTGGTCAACCTGGCCGGGCGGACGGTCAACTGCCGCTACACGGCGGGCAACCTCCGGGAGATGATGGACTCGCGGGTGCACTCCACCGAGGCCGTGGGGCGGGCCGTCGCGGCGGCGCCCCGGCCGCCGAAGCTCTGGCTGCAGATGAGCACCGCGACCGTCTACGCCCACCGCTTCGACGCCCCCAACGACGAGACCACCGGGGTGCTCGGCGGCGGCGAGCCGGACGCACCCGCCTACTGGGCGTACAGCGTCGAGATCGCCAAGGCCTGGGAGCGGGCCCAGGAGCAGGCCGACACCCCGCACACCCGCAAGGTCGCGCTGCGCACCTCGATGCTGATGAGCCCCGGCCGGGGCGGCGCCTTCGACGCGCTGCTGCGGCTGGCCCGGCTGGGGCTCGGCGGGCCGGTCGCGGGCGGCGGGCAGTACATGTCCTGGATCCACGGCCACGACCTGGTCCGGTCCCTCGACTTCCTGGTCGAGCGGGAGGACATCAGCGGGCCGGTGAACCTCGCGGCCCCGCACCCACTCCCCTACCGCGAGTTCATGCGGGGCCTGCGGGCCGCCGCCCGCGTGCCGGTGGGCCTGCCCGCCACCCGGTGGATGGCGGAGCTCGGGGCGTTCGCCATGCGGTCGGACACCGAACTGCTGCTCAAGAGCCGCTGGGTCACCCCCGGCCGGCTGCTGGCGGCCGGCTTCGAGTTCGAGCACCCGCGCTGGCCGGAGGCCGCCAGGGACCTGGTCCGGGAGACCCGCGCGCTGCGGTGAACGGCCCGGCCCGCCACGGTGCTGGTGCGGGTGCGGCGGCACACCTATCGTGGGGGCACGGGTGGCCGTCGCGGCGGGGAGCTGGGGGCAGGCATGGCGGCGCAGCACTTACCGGGGCCGGTGGTCCTCGTGCCCTTCAAGTACGACCTGGGCGGCACGGTGGTCGACACCGCGGGGCTGACCAGGGTGCTGGAGCGCAGGTACGGCGAGGTCTGCGTGGACACCGTGATGCTGCGCAGCTGGAACCTCTCGTACCTGGCCGGACACGCGCCGGTGGTCTCCTGCGCCCTGCCCGGCGGCGAGGCCGAACTGGGCGGCTGCGTCTGGGTGTTCGACTGCCGGCTGCGGGTCTTCCCGTGGCTCGGTGTGCTCTCGGTGGACTTCACCTTCACCCCCGGCCCGGGGCAGGAGGCGCCCGATCCGGAGCGGTTCTACGACGACCTGGTGGTGTGGAAGAACCAGGACTACGTGCCGTACCTGCGCCGGTGCGACGCGCTGAGCGACAGCCTGGACCTGCGGATACCGCCCGAGCAGCGGGCGCTGACCGAGGACCGGCACGGCGCGGCCGTCCGGGACCTGCGCGCGGCGGTGGCCGGCTTCGTCGAGCCCCGGCCGTTCTGCTACGCCTTCCACGACTTCCGCCTCTGCTTCCTCGGCACGCCCGAGGAGTTGCCCGACGCCGTGGCCGGCCGGCTGCTCTGGTTCGCCGGGCCCTCCCCCACCACCGGGGGTGGCATCGAGCCGCTGGGCCTCGGCGGGCTGGAGGTGGCGAGTTCGGGCTGGTCGACGGTGATCCGCGGCGCGCGGGAGTCGATCGGCACCGAGGCCGACTCGGTCACCATGCTGCTGAACCTGATCCACGCGCAGTGGTACGTCTGCCAGTTGTGGATCAATGCGCACAACCTCCGCGGCCAGGGCGGTGGTTCGGGCTGGCAGCTGGCCGATCCGCACGTGCTCTCGGCGAACCGGACGGCGCTGGCCCACGATCTGTCGGAGGTCGACAACCTCAACGTGATGCTCAAGGACCCGGGGCTGCTGCGGGTCGCCGAGTACCTGGAGACGAGCCTGAAGGTGCACCGGCACCGGGAGGCCGCGATGGCCCGGCTGCACGCCTTGGAGGACCACTCGCGCCAGCTCGCCGACCACCGGGCGGAGATCGAACTGCGGCGCTTCCAGGCCCTGTTCGCCATCTCGGCGGCCGCCGGGGTGGCCAGCCTGGTGCCCGCGCTCGCCCAGGTCGGCTTCACCGCCCTCCACGTGGTGACCACCGTCACACTCCTGCTTGGATTCCTGGCCCTGTTCGCGGTAGATTTCACCGTTGTGCGCCGGTGGTGGACACGGCGCCGACGCCCCTGAGCGCCGCCCGGAGCGGCAGGCGGCCAGGAGCGGCCGGTTCGGCGAAGGAGTGGCGTGGGCGGCATCAGCACCGAGCACTACCGGCCGGGGACCGTCCCGGCGGCGGAACTACGCGAGCTGACCGCGATGTTCGAGGAGGTCGCCGGGGAGTTCGTCCCCCCGCTCACCGAGCGCCGCGACACCACCCAGGCCGACCTGACCGGCGGCGCCGGCGGCGGCGGAGCCGGTGACTACCTGCAGGAGATGCTCCGGCAGGACCTCATCCTGTGCCGCAACGAAGGCCAGGCCGTCGGCTTCCTCTCCTACCGGGCCGACCACGTCGACCAGCGCTACCCCGAGCTGTGCCCCTGCCTGTACGTCAGCACCGTCGCCGTGCGTCACGAGCACCGGCGCTTCGGCATCGCGCGGGCGCTCTACCAGGCGCTCTTCGACCTCCCGCCCTCGGCCGCGCCGTGGGTGGTGCTGCGCACCTGGTCGACCAACACCGGCCACCTCAGACTGCTCGACAGCCTCGGGTTCCGCTCCGTCCTTCGCATCCCGGACGACCGGGAGCCCGGGGTGGACACCCTCTACCTGGCTACCGACCGCAGCAAGCAGCCCGCCGCCCGCTGATCCTGACGTGTCGTCAGCCACCCGCCGGGCGGGTGCGCGGCCGGTACGAACGGGCGGCGGCGGTCAGGGCGGGACCGCACGGGAGCGAGGTCGCGGCTCGGACCAGGGCTGGGGAGAGGCGCAGTCCAGAGGCGCCGGAGACGGCGGCCCACGGGGCGGGCGGGCGGGCGGCGCGGTGTGGGCATCGACCGGCCGGACGATCCGCCTCTCTCCAACCGGGGAAGCGGACCCGGGCGTGCCACCGCCCCGGGCCCGGTGGGGGCTCGGGGCGGTGGCGGATTCAGCACTGAGGGCGGCGGCCGTGGTTCGCGCCGCGCCTGGCGCGGGCCTTCTTCTTACGACGACGCTTCGATGACATCGGGGTCACTCCTCTCGTCCTGGGGGCTCGGCCCCGGTTCCACCGTTCCACACCGGGCCGCCCGCGGCAGCGCCGGGCGGACGGGACACCGCCAAGTGGTGCAATCGCCGGTCGGGGCCGGGCGTGCAGCCGAGGCAGGGGGAGCGCGAATCCGGTCGCGCGCTGGTGGCGCACTGCGTGCGCCCGTTCGCGCCCGGGTTTCGGGGTGTACGGCTGGGAAAGTTGTGTGCTCGTGGGCAGCCCGAGCAGGCCGCCCGCGCCTGGGGGGAAGCCGGGGGGAAGGGGGTCTGGACAGGGTCCACCGGATGCCGCCCGGTGCCGGAAGGCACCCTTCAGGACACGCCCCAGAACGCAGAAGGAGCAAGCTGATGCCCGCTACCGGGCCCTCCCCCGCCGCCCCGGCGCCGACCGTTCCGCCGCCCCCGCGCGGTGACGGCGTGGACGCCACCGCGATGGACCGCATCCTGCGTGGCCCCAGCGGCCTCGGCACCAGCGGCCTGCTCGGCCAGCGCCCGGCACCCGCCGCGGTCGCCCCGGCTGCAAACCCGGCGGCCCCGGCGGCCCCGGCGGCCCCGGCGGCCCCGGCGGCGGAGAAGCCGGCCGTCCCGGCCGTGAGCGTGCCCGTCGCGCCAGCCGCTCCCGCGGTGAACGCGCCCACCCTGCGGGTGCCCTTCCTGACCGGGCCCGCCGCCCTCACCCCGCCCGCGCCCGCCGCCCCCGAGGCCGGTCAGCCCGTCCCCGGCCTGTACTACCACCCCGTCCCCGAGCCCGACCCCGCCCGGGTCGCCGAGGTCGGGCGCCGGGTCAAGGACTGGGCGGTGGACGAGGTGCAGCTGTACCCGCCCGAGTGGGAGGACCAGTTCGACGGGTTCAGCCTGGGCAAGTACATGGTGGCCTGCCACCCCGACGCGCCGACCGTCGACCACCTCATGCTCGCCACCCGCCTGATGGCCGCCGAGAACGTGGTCGACGACTGCTACTGCGAGGACCACGGCGGCTCCCCCGTCGGCCTGGGCGGACGCCTGCTGCTCGCGCACACCACGCTCGACCCGGTGCACACCACCGACCAGTACCACCCGCACTGGCAGGACTCGCTGCAGGAGGACGCGCCCCGGCGAGCCTACCGCTCGGCGATGGACTACTTCACCCGCGCCGCCTCCCCTTCGCAGGCCGACCGGTTCCGCCACGACATGGCGCGGCTGCACCTGGGCTACCTCGCCGAGGCCGCCTGGTCCGAGACCGGGTACATCCCCGAGGTGTGGGAGTACCTGGCGATGCGGCAGTTCAACAACTTCCGCCCCTGCCCGACCATCACCGACACCGTCGGCGGCTACGAACTGCCCGCCGAGCTGCACGCGCTCCCGGCCATGCAGCGGGCCATCGCGCTGGGCTCCAACGCGACCACCATCGTCAACGACCTGTACTCCTACACCAAGGAGCTCAACAGCCCCGGCATCCACCTCAACCTGCCGGTGGTGCTGGCCGAGCGCGAGGGCCTGAGCGAGCGGGACGCCTACCTCAAGGCCATCGAGGTCCACAACGACCTGATGCACGCCTTCGAGTCCGCCGCCGCCGAGGTGGCCGCCGCCCACCCGCTCCCGAGTGTCTTCCGCTTCCTCAAGGGCGTGGCCGCCTGGATCGACGGCAACCACCACTGGCACTCCACCAACACCTACCGCTACACCCTCCCCGACTACTGGTAGACCGCCCAGGGGTGACCCCGGCCCCGGCATGGACAGACCTCTGACGTCCTGTCAGCCTGTTCCGGTGATCACCTTGATAACCGCCGCGGTCGGCGTGCTCAGCAGTCTCTCCGCCCTCTGGCTCAGCATCGCCGACCGCCGCTCCCGGGTCCGCAAGGACCGCCTGGAGGAGTCGGAGCGCGCCTGCCTGTCCGGACGGCAGGAGGCCCGCGACCGGGAGCGGGCCGAGACCGCGCTCGCGGGCGCCGTGGACGCCCGGCTGATGAGCCGGTCTCCGGGCGGCGCGGCGGGCTGGCTGGTGGCAGTGGCCAACGACGGTGCACTGGCGATCACCGACGTCCTGGTCCGGTACTCGGGCGCCGCCATGGCCGACCCGTTCGACCTGCAGGCCGGCAGTCGGGGCAAGGTCGAGGTCACCACGGCCGCGGCGCCGCCCCGCCTCGCCGAGCTGGCCGTGGAGTTCACCGATGCCGGCGGCCGCCGCTGGCAGCGCCGGCTGGCCGGCGGCCTGCACCTGGCGACGCTCTCGGCCGCCGGGGAGTACGAATGGGGCCCCGCGCGCCTGCCGGTCGCCCCGGAGCCGGGGGTCTGGGCGGCCCCGCCCATCGGCGGTCACGGACCACGGCTGAGGCTGCCCGCCGCGCTGGCCCTGCTCGCGGTGGCCTGCCTGGTGGTGCTGCTGGTGCGGCACTGATCACCACCGGTCAGACGGTCAGCGTGCCGAGGATCGCTGCCGCCGTCCGTTCGGGTGACTGCTCGGCCGGCGGCGCGAGCCGGGTGAGGCCGAGGGCGGTCACCTCGGCCAGCATCAGCTCCTGGTAGCGGACGGTACGGGCCAGGAACGCGTCCATCAGCGCCCGCTCGTCCTCGGTCGCCTCCGGGTAGCCGCCGCCCCGCCGGATCCGGGCGCGCAGCACGGCGGGCTCCGCGGTCAGCCAGAGCGCGGCCGTGCCCGGGGTGGTCAGGGCGGCCACCCGGGACGGCCACAGGGCCGAGCCCTCCAGGGCCAGGCCCGGGCCGTCGCCCTGCGCGTAGCCGGTGACCAGCTCCTCGATCATCGGCCACAGCCGTTCGTAGTGGCCGAGCACGGAGGCGGTCAACTCCTCGACCGGGAGCGAGCGGTAGTGCTCGGCGACGTGCGCCGGGACTTCGCGCCCCGGTGTCCGCCAGGGCCGCCCGGGGTGGCGGGCGAGGGTGTCCGTCGTCCGGCAGTCGAAGCCCAGCCGGTCGGCCAGCAGCCGGGCCACGGTCGATTTGCCGACATTCGAGGTGCCGCCGATCAGGACGACGCGCAGAGCGGTAGTGGTCACGGCGACCGACCCTACGCCGTGCCTTCGGCGGGCAGGCCGAACAGCTCCAGACAGGGGGTCAGTCCGGTGATGCTGACGGGCGGGTGGGGCAGCTCGGCCCAGCGCTCGCGGGGCAGCCGCAGCCGGCGCGAGGTGACCGGGCGGCCTCGGACCACGTACCGCTCGATGCCGTCGGGCTGGTAGCCGTGCTTGAGCGAGACGGCGTAGGAGGACTCGTTGTCCTCGAACGCGCCCGAGACGGCCTCCCGGGCGCCGAGCCCGGCGAAGGCCAGCTCCAGGACCGCGGCCCGCATCTCGGTGCCGATCCCGCGGCCCTGGTGGCGCAGGCCCAGCCAGGAGCCGCTGGTCACCTGCCGCAGCGTGCCGAAATCCCGCGCGGCCAGCGTCTGCAGACCCGCCACCTCGCCCTCGGCGAACACCACCAGGTTGAGCGCCCAGTCCTGGGGCGTCCAGGTGCCCCGGCGCAGCCAGTGGTGCTGGACCACGCCGCGCGCCCGCTCGGCCGGGGGCCGGTCCGTCCACGGCACGACGAAGGGCATCCGCTCCGGCTCGTGGACGCCCTCGGCCGCCAAGTCCGCGAGGGCGGCGAGCTCGGGTTCGCTGGGCAGGCGCAGTTCGAGCCGGGGTGTACGGAGGGTCAGGTTGAGCAAGGGCCAGTGGTCGCTGATCATGCCCGGCATTTTCGCTGGTGGGGACGGGTCGGGTCACCCGGTTTTCGGTCAGCCGGCCGTGTCGCCCGTCCAGTCCCAGCGGCGTGGGTCGGCGGGGCGGGGTGCGTAGCAGGCTCGGCCGCCCGCGCCGTAGCGGCCGATCTCGGTGGCCAGCGCGGCGCCGGTGGCCAGCTCCTCCGGCTCCCAGCCGGTGACGTCGAGCAGCAGGCCGTCGAGCGGTCCGGCCACCAGCTCGCGGTAGCTGCGGCCGGGGCGCGGGCCGGGGTCGGCGTCCTCGTGATCGGCTCCGTAGACCCGGCCTCGCATCAGCTGTTCCTCGCTCATGCCGTCAGCATCGCAGCCACCGCTGACAGGAGGCTTTCCCAGGCGTTGACGCGATGTCCGGCGTACGGACGGCTCCAGGTTTACGGCGGTGGCCTCGCTCTCCCGGATCACCCTGTGTTGCAGGGTGGCGGCGCAGTGCGAAACATGGGGCTGGCGTGCACCCCGGCGCGCGCGGCGCGCGACGCTCCGGGACTGCGCGGCCACCGAGGTCGCCCGTACGCTGGCCGTAGGTGCTCATGTGCACCTACGGCCGGTGTTCCGCGTGACCCCGCCCGATCCGCACCGGGAGGTGCTCCTCATGACCGACTGGGACGACCAGGTGGCCGAGGACGACGGCGTGTTGGAGCCGTCCGACTCGCTGCTGACCGACCGGCTCGACGACGACCCGCTGGACACCGGCGTGATCCCCGCCGACGGCTACCGGGGCGCCACCGCCTACGGCACCACGCCCGCGGAGGCCCACACGCGCGAGTCGCTGGAGCAGCTGCTCGCCGCGGAGGAGCCGGACACCGCCTCGGACGCCGTGGACGACCGCTGGCTCGACGGCCCCTCACCGCGGGCCGGGCGGCTGGTGCACGGGGACGGCACCGCCGGGTTCGACCTCGGCCCCGACGCCGGCGCGGCCAGCGCGGAGGAGGCCGCCGTGCACCTCACCGACCAGGACCAGGACGAGGCCGCCGTGTACGGCGACGCCACCGGGGACGAGTCGCTGCGCGAGGCGGTCGGCTTCAGCATCCTGGACGACACCGCCGACGCCGCCCACGACGACTACCGCTGAGGCGGACCGCCGGACCTCACCCGTCCGGCGGTACCGGACCGTCAGCAGGCCGGCCGCGCCGCGTACCTCCTCGAGGGGTACGCGGCGCGGGTGCCTCCGGGCGGTGGCTGTCCGTCACGAGGGCAGGCCGGCCCGCCCGGTGACGGTCGGCGGGGCGCGGGGTCACCGCTCGGGGCGGGTGGCGGGCTCGGCCCGGTCGCGGCCGCGGACGTCGGCCAGGGCGCAGACCAGGGAGCAGAGCTCGAAGCCGATCGCGACCAGGGTGCCGAGCTGGAAGGCGTTCGCCCAGCTGCCGCCGCCGGCCAGGTGCGCGAAGAAGACCGCGCCGACGCAGGCCACGCCGGTGGCGGTGCCCAGGCGCTGGGCGGTCTGCAGCACCCCGCCCGCCGTGCCGGCCCGCTGCACCGGCACCTCGGAGAGGGTCAGGCTCAGGTTGGGTGCGATGGTCAGGCCGGAGCCGATCCCGGCGAGCAGCAGCGGCGCGGCGGTGGCGTAGGCCGTGTGCTGCCCCGGCACCAGGTGGACGGCCAGGGTGGTGAGGCCCGTCCCGGCGATCACGGTGACCAGGCCGACGATGGTCACCACCCGGCCGTGCTCGCTGACCAGCCGCCCACCCAGGGCCGCGGAGACGGCGGAGCCGACGGCGAACGGGGTGATCGCCGCCCCGGCCTCCAGGGCGCTGTAGCCGAGCCCGCGCTGCAGGAAGAGCGTGAAGATGAAGAAGATCGTGGTGAAGCCCGCGAAGTAGAACATGCCGAGCGAGACGCCGTACCGGTAGGAGCGGGTGGCGAGCAGCGAGAGGTCGACCAGCGGGAGGGTGCGGCCGCGCTCCCAGCGCGCGAAGACCGCGAGCAGCAGCACGCCGAGCACCACCAGCCACCACTTGGCCGGGCTCTTCCACTGCTGCTCCTGCACCAGCGGCAGCAGGACGGCCAGCAGTCCGGCGCCGAGCAGCAGCACGCCGACGAAGTCGATCCGGGCGGTGATCCCGGCGCCGGGCTCCACGACGAGCCGGCGGCCGCTGCGCGGGATCAGGCGCAGGGCGAGGGCGAAGGCCACCAGGCCGATCGGCAGGTTGACGAAGAACACCCAGCGCCAGCCGCTCTCGCTCCCGGCCGCGTTGATCAGCAGGCCGCCCGCGAGCGGCCCGGCGGCGGTGGCCAGGCCGACCGTGGTGCCGAACCAGCCGAAGGCGCGGGCCCGGGCGGGGCCGGCGAACATCTCCTGGATCAGTCCGGAGATCTGCGGGCCGAGCAGGCCGCTGGCGGCGCCCTGCGCCAGCCGGGCGATCACCAGGGCGGTCGCGGTGGGTGCCAGGCCGCAGGCGGCGGAGGCGAGGGTGAACAGCAGCAGGCCGGTCAGGAAGGCGGTGCGCCTGCCCCACAGGTCGCCCAGCACCCCGGCGGGCACCAGGATCAGGCCGAAGGTGAGGGCGTAGCCGGAGACCACCCAGGCGAGGTCGGCCTCGCTGGCGCCGAGGCCGTGCTCGATCGAGGGCAGCGCGACGTTGACGATCGAGACGTCCAGCAGGCTCATGAAGCCCACCAGGAGGCAGACCGCGAGTGCGCGCAGCCGCCGCCGTTCCTCGGCCCGCTCGTGCCCGGCGCCCACGCTCGCGGCCGTGCAGCCGGCCGGGGCGCGGTTCACGGCGTGCCGCCGGGGCGGGGTGGCTGCTCACCACGGCGGCCACCGGCCGCTGGGCTCCCGTCCATGGCTGTTCCTCCGCTCCGCGCTGCGCGCTGTCAGCAGCAGGCAAACACGCCGCCCGGCCCTCGGCACATCGACCTGCCGGTAAACCGGGTGCGGCGAGGGCGGGGGACGGCGCAGGCTGGGCGGCATGGACGAGGACGTGGCGGGCCGGTTCGGCTCGGTGGACCTGGTGGCGGTGGCCCGGCTGGTCCGGGACTTCCACCAGGCCGTGGTGGGCTTCACCCCGCCGCCGGACGCTCGGTGGCAGCAGCTGATCCCGCCGGAGGGGGACGGGATCATCGCCCATCACGACCTGGCGCCTTGGAACCTGGTAGCGAACGGGGCTGGCAGCCTGGCTTTCATCGACTGGGACGGGGCGGGCCCGGGATCCCGGCTCTGGGACGTCGCGTACGCGCTGCACGGCTTCGTGCCGCTCTCCACCCATCCGGACTAGCAGCGCGAGGACGCGGCCGAGCGAGTGCGGCTGTTCGCCGACGCGTACGGGCTGGAGGAGGCCGAGCGGGCCGAGTTGGTGCCGATGCTGGCGCGGCGGGCCCTCTCGATGCACTACCTCCTGGCCCGGGAGGCCGGGCGCGGCACCCAGCCGTGGGCCCGGCTGTGGGCCGAGGGGCACGGCGCCGTGTGGCGGGCCGACGCGGAGTACACCGAGCGGCGGGAGGCCGAGTGGGCCCGGGTGCTGCTCAGCTGAGCGGGACGCTGCGGTAGTGGGTGGTCAGGCGGCCGTCCTCGGCGAGGACGTGGAAGGCCAGGGCCGGGGGCAGGTCGTGGTGGACGTGCGGGTCGCCGGTGGGGTGTTCCCAGGGCAGGCGGAGGGTGGAGACCACGCCGGGGGCGACCAGCAGGGGGCGGCCGGCGAAGGTGGTGGCGGCGGCGGTGTGGGCGTGGCCGCAGAGGAAGGCGCGCAGGTTGGGATGGCGCTCCGCGAGGGCCGCGAGGGCCTCGGGGTCGTTCAGCCGGATGCCGTCCACGTACGGGGTGTGCAGCGGCACGGGCGGGTGGTGGAAGGCGACCAGCACGGGCTGCTCGGCGGGGGTGTCGGCCAGGGCCGCCGCCAGCCAGGCCAGCGTGGGCTCGTCGAGCCGGCCGTCGTGGCGGCCGGGGATCGAGGAGTCGCAGACCGCGAGGGTGAAGCCCTCGCCCCGGTGCAGCCGGTTCACCGGCTCCGTCGAGGGCGCCTCGCCGAGCAGGTGCTCGCGCAGCGCCGCGCGCTCGTCGTGGTTGCCGGGACAGACCAGCACGGGGTGGCGCGAGGTGAGCAGGCGGCGGGCCTGGCGGTACTCCTCGGGGCTGCCGTGGTCGGCGATGTCGCCGGAGACCAGGACGGCGGCGAGGTCGTACGGGAGGCCGTCCAGGTGGCGCAGCACGGCCTCGGTGCGGGCGGCGGCCCGCTCGCCGCCGTCCAGGTGGGTGTCGCTGAGGTGGGCGATGACGATCACCGGTCAGGCCTCCGGGGTGTTGGCGGCGAGGATGTGGGCGAGGACGGCGGTGTAGTCCTGCCTGGTCCGGCCGGCCCGTTCGGCGGCGGTGAGCCAGCTGCGGGCGGCCTCGGTCAGCGGCAGGTCGAGCCCGGCGGCCGCCGCGGCCACCAGGTCGGCGTCCTTGCGGGCCAGCGGGAGGGCGAAGCGCGGCGGGTAGGCGTCGGCGGCGATCACCGGGCGGCGCTTGGCGGCCTGCTCGGCCAGCGGGGTCGCGCTCAGCACCCCGTGCAGCGCCGTCTCGGTCAGGCCGAGAGCGCTGCCGAGTGCGAGCGACTCCCCCAGCAGGGCGAGGACGCCGAACAGCGCGTTGTTGGCGACCAGCTTCGCCGCCGTGCCCGCGCCGAGCCCGCCGACGTGCAGCGGCGTGCCGAGCCGCACCAGCAGCTCGTGGCTGCGCGCGTATGCCCCCTCGGGGCCGCCGACCAGCAGGCGAAGATTGCCGGCCGCCGCCTCGGCGCCGCTGCCGAGCACCGGTACGTCCAGCAGCTCCACCCCCGGCGGCAGGAGGTCAGCCAGCCGGTGCACGGCTTCGGGCGAGACGGTCGAGAGCTGGACCACCACCGTGCCCGGTCTTGCTCCGGCCGCGACTCCCTGCTCGCCCTCCGTCACCTCCCGCAGCGACTGCGGGTCGGTGACCAGGAGCAGCACCGCCTCCGCTCCGGCGGCCGCGGCGGCCGGGCTGGCGGCCACGGTGGCCCCGGCTTCGGCCAAGGGGGCCGCGCGCTGCTCGGTGCGGTTCCAGACGGTGACCTGACAGCCCTGCGCCAGCAGGCGGTGGGCCACCGCCGTGCCCATCGCGCCGAGTCCGACGACGGCGATCCGCTGCATTCCTGGGTGTCCTATCGAGAGTGCCGGGGGGCTGGCCTGGTGTACCGCCCGGATACGAACTTAGTGGGCGGCCGGACCAGGATTAAGATCCGGTTCCATGCCGGAAAAATGGTCCAGTTCCCGTCTCGACCTGCACCTGGAGCTCGCGGGCGGTGGCCGCCGGGCCGCCCTGGAGGCCGCGCTGCGGGCCGCGATCCGCCAGGGGCGGCTGGCCGCCGGCGCCTCGCTGCCCTCCACCCGGGGGCTGGCCCAGGAGCTGGGGCTCTCCCGGGGCACGGTGACCGCCGCCTACGGGCAGCTGGCCGAGGAGGGGTACCTGAACCTGCGGCCGGGGGCGGGCGCGACGGTGGTGGCGGTGCCGACGCCTACGGCGGACGAGCCGGCCGGGCCGGGGCAGGTGGCACCCCGTCACGACCTGCGGCCCGGGCTGCCCGACGTGAGCGCCTTCCCCGTCCGGGCCTGGCTCGCCGCCACCCGGCGGGTGCTCTCGCAGGCCCGGCCGGAGGTGTTCGGCGTCGGCGACCCGCAGGGCCGGATCGAGCTGCGGACGGCACTCGCCGACTACCTGGGGCGCACCCGAGGGGTGCTCACCACGCCGGGACGGATCGTCATCACCTCCGGCTACTACCAGGGTCTCGGGCTGCTCTGCCAGGCGCTGGCGGCCCGTGGCGCGCGGACGGCCGCCGTGGAGGACCCGGGGCACCGGGACTTCCACGCGGTCGTGCTGCGGGCCGGGTTCGAGGCCCTGCCGCTGCCGGTGGACGGGCGCGGCGCCGCCGTCGAGGCGCTCACGGCCGGCGCGGACGCGGCCTTCCTGACGCCCGCGCACCAGTACCCGACCGGGGTGCCGCTGCACCCCTCCCGGCGGCAGGCGCTGTGCGGCTGGGCCCGCTCGGTGGGCGGGGTGGTCGTGGAGGACGACTACGACGGCGAGTACCGCTACGACCGCCAGCCGGTCGGCGCGCTGCAGGGCGTCGCCCCCGACCACGTGGTGTACTGCGGCACCTCCTCCAAGACGCTGGGCCCGGCGCTGCGGCTGGCCTGGCTGGTGCTGCCGCCGGAGCTGGTGGCCCCGGTCGTCCGGGCCAAGCAGGAGTCGGACCTCTACACCGAGACCCTGGGCCAGCTCGTCCTGGCCGACCTGCTCACCACCCACGCCTACGACCGCCACGTAAGGGCCGCCCGGCTGCGCTACCGGCGCCGCCGCGAACTCCTCCTCGACCGGCTGGCCGCCGTCCCCCGCCTCACCCCGCACGGCGTCCCCGCCGGCCTGCACACCCTGGTGACCCTCCCGCCCTCCGGCGGCCCCTCGGAGCCGCAGCTGCTGGCCGCCTGCGCCGGACGCGGCCTGGCCCTGCGCGGCCTGAGCGAGCTCCACCTCTCCCCCGCCAGCCGGCCCGAAGGCCTCCTGATCGGCTTCGGCGCGCCCTCCGACCGGGCCTACCCGGCCGCACTGGACACCCTGATGGAGGCGCTGACCCCGCTCTGCTGACTCGCCGCGGCCCCCGTGGAACTCCGTCGCGGCGCGGCGGCCGGTCCGGCATGATCGCCGGGTGACCAGTTTCCTGACCTCGCGGGCACAGGTGCTCGACACCGGCCTGCCCGCCCACCGGCGGCACCGGGCGCTGCGCTCCTGCCTCACCGCCTTCGCGCCGTACGGATTCCGGGCGACGTACCACCATCTGACGGTCAGTGCCCGGATACCCCGGCGGCTGGAGGCGGATCCGGAGGCACTGGTGCGGGCGGTGGCGGAGCTGCAGGAGGCGCGGGTGCTGTGGCTCGCGCGGGAGCGGGAGTTCGCGGCGCGGCGCCGTGCGGAGAAGTGGGCCGGGCGGCGGGCTGTGCCGAACCCCCGGCCGTGGTGGCTGCGCCGCCCGTGGGAGGGGCTGGACAGCGCCTGGTACGACGACCCGTTCCGCCATCCGGCACTGCGCCTGGCCGACTACGTCCGGCGCCGGAACGCGCTGCTGGACGGCGCCGAGCTGCCCGGCTGCCCGGCCTGCGGTCACCAGGAGCCGCTGGAGCCGTACTCGACCGGGCACGGGCGGGTCGAGCTGTGCGGCGGATGCGGGTGGGCGCCGAGGCCCTGCCCCTGCGGGCAGCGGCACCCTCTCGTACCGGTGACGCCGAACGGCTGGAGCGGGATATCCCGGCGGGCGCACATGACCGACCAGGGCTCGGCCAACCCGTACTGGCCCGGCGCCCCGGAGCCCGAAGCGGGCGCGCAGCCGGCGGAGGGCGGCGCCGGTTGAGGACTCCGCCGTGGTCGGTGACCGCAGGCTAGCCGCCCAGGGTGCGGGCGCGGGCGCGGACTGCTGCCGGGGCCTTGGCCAGGGAGCCGGTGTCGAACGGGGGTTGGGGGTCGTACTCAGTGTGGAGCTGGATCGCCTGGGCGGTCACCTCGTCGGTGAGCAGGGCGGCCAGTCGGAGGGCCATGTCGATGCCGGAGGAGACTCCGGCGGAGGTGATCACCCGCCCCTGGCGGACCACCCGCTCGGGGGTGTAGACGGCGCCGTAGGACTCCAGGTCGGCGGCCGCCGCCCAGTGGGTGGTGGCGGTGAGACCGGCGAGCAGGCCGGCGGCGCCGAGCACCAGGGCGCCGGTGCAGACGGAGGTGGTGAAGCGGGCGCCGCTGTGCATCCGCCGCACCCAGTCGAGGAACTCGGGGTCGGCCGACATCGCCTGGAAGCTGCCGCCGCCGGGGATCAGCAGGACGTCGCAGCGCTCCACCCCGGCGTAGCCGGTCGCCACGTGCACCGGCATCGCGCCCAGCACGTCCCGCACCAGGCCGGGTTCGGCGGTGACGAAGCGGACGGTGGCACCGGGTACGTACGCGAGGATCTCGTACGGCCCGATCGCGTCGAGCGGCTCGAAGTCGTCGAAGAGGGGGATCACGATGTCCATGCCGCGCAGCATAGCCACAGCGGTCTAGACCTGGTGACGCCCCGCACCCCTTGGCGGGCCGTCAGGAGCGGCATCTTAGGGTGAGGGGCATGACTCAGGAAGCGACTGTCGTGGTGACGACCGAGCGGCTGCGGCTGCGCCCGCTGGGCCCGGCCGACGTCGACTGGTGGGTGGCGCTGCACGCGGACCCGGAGGTCAGCCGGTTCGTCGGTGCGTACTCGGCCGAGCAGGCCGGGGTACGGCTGCGGGGGATCGCCGGCCAGTGGGCCGAGCGCGGGCACGGGCTCTGCGCGGTGGAGCTGGCCGGGACGGGCGAGGCGATCGGGCGGTGCGGGCTCAACTGGTGGCCGGAGTACGGCGAGACCGAGATCGGCTGGACCTTCGGGCGGGCGCACTGGGGTCGCGGGTACGCGACCGAGGCGGCGACGGCGGTGCTCGACTGGGGCTTCGGCGTGCTCGGGCTGGAGCAGATCACCGCGATGATCCACCACGGCAACCAGGGCTCCGTCGCCGTCGCCGAGCGGCTCGGCTTCACCATCCTGCGCGAGGACGAGGTGCTCGGGCGGCCCTGCACCGTCTACGCCCTGGCCCGCGCGGACCGCAGGTGACCGCTTGACGGGTCAGGCGGCCGGCCGGGCGCGGTCGAGGCGGTCGGCGGCGCTCTCGCCTCGTCTGCCGACCGGCAGGGATCCCGTGGCGGCGGCCAGGCCGTACGCCGGCATGCCGTAGTAGATCGTCTCGAAGCTGTCCGCCGGGACGACGTAGGTCTCGTGGAAGACGCCGACCTGCCCGCCGGCCTGCCGGGCCCGGCGGTTGAAGGCCGCCCAGGCGGGGCGGTGCTCCTGCTCCGGGGCGCTCGCGTAGGCCAGCAGCTTCTCGCGCGACTCCCAGTACTGCACCACCTCGAGGCTGCGCGGTCCGGTCAGCGCGCCGCGGAAGCCCAGCAGGCCCGAGGCGGGGTTGCGGGTCAGCTCCCTGAGCATCCGGGGCATCGCCAGGAGGACCGGCCACCAGCTGCGCACGGCACGGTAGTTGTTGATCCGCATCCCGATCAGGAACACCACTATCTCGCCGTCGTGGGCGGCGGTGGTGCGTCCGGGCAAAGGTGTGGCCATGATTCGCTCCCCCTGGAAGTGCGGCAGGCTCCCCGCCCGCCGCCCGGCATCAGTAAGATAGTGACGCTATCCAATGAAAGGCGCAAGAGCGTGCGACTGGCCGAACTGAGCGAGCGCAGCGGGGTCTCCCCCGCCACGATCAAGTACTACCTGCGGGAGCAACTCCTGCCGCCGGGCGAGCTGGTGACCACCCGTCGGGCCGAGTACGGCGAGGAGCACCTGCGCAGGCTGCGCCTGGTCCGGGCCCTGATCCAGATCGGCCGGATGCCGGTGGCCACCGCCCGCGAGGTGCTGGTCGCACTCCAGGGCGAGGGGCTCGACCAGAACAGCCGGCTCGGCCTGGCGATGGGCGCCCTGCCACCCGGCGCGGAGCCGGATCCGGAGCCGGACGACCCGGCGACCGAACTCGCCCGGCAGCAAGTAGCCATAATGGCAGAAGAGTTGGGCTGGAATCCGAAGGAGCTTCCGGTTGCCGCCCATCGCACGCTGGTCGCCGCCCTCGCCACCCTCGCCCGGCTCGGCTACCCCTACGACGCCGCCCACCTGAGGCCGTACGCCCGGGCCGCGGTCCGGATCGCCGAGAGCGACCTGGATCTGCTGGACGAGTACGACACGGCCCTGGAGAAGATCGAGACGGCCGTCGCACTGACGGTGCTGTACGAGCCGGTACTGCTCAGCCTGCGCCGTCTCGCCCAGGCCCAGGAGTCCCACCGCCGCCAGCACGGGAGGCTTCGGCCGGGCAACTCCGGCGAAGGTGCTGTGTGACATTGCATCAACTGCTACCGTCGTAGCCGCACACGCGCGGCGCCCCCGCCGCGCGTGTGCCCGACGGTGGGAGGCGTGGATGGCGACGGGCCCGAAGGCGCTGATCGTGCGCGGCGGTTGGGAGGGGCACTCCCCCGCCGCCACCGGCCAGTGGTGCGCACAGCTGCTGGGCGAGGCGGGGTACCAGGTCACCGTCTCCGGCAGCCTCGACAGCTACCTGGACGCCGGACTGCTGGCCGCCACCGACCTGGTGGTGCAGTGCTGGACCATGGGCCGGCTCTCGGCCGGGCAGTCCGCCGGGCTGCGCACCGCCGTCCGGGCCGGCACCGGCTTCGCGGGCTGGCACGGCGGCATCGTGGACGCCTTCCGCGAGGACACCGACTACCAGCTGCTGACCGGTGGCCAATTCGTCTACCACCCGCAGGAGTTCGTCAGCTACCAGGTCACCCCGACCGCTGCCGGGGCGAGCCACCCGGCGCTGGCCGGCATCGGGCTGTACCGGGTGACCACCGAGCAGTACTACGTGCACACCGCGCCGGGCGTGGAGGTGCTGGCCGTCACCGAGTTCGCCGAGGACCAGGACCAGCCGCAGCTCGCGGGCACCGTGGTGCCGGTGACCTGGGCGCAGCGCTGGGGTGCGGGGCGGGTGTTCGTCACCACCGTCGGCCACCGCCTGGCCGACCTGACCGTGCCCGAGGTGACCGCCACGATCCGTCAGGGGATGGTGTGGGCGACCAGGTGAGCCCGACTCCCCTGCGGACAGCGGTGGTCGGCGCCGGGAAGATCAGCGGGGCCTACCTGCGGACGTTGCGCGGGCGCCCGGAGGTCACCGTGGTGGCGGTGGCCGACCTCGACCCCGCGCGGGCCCGGCTCGCCGCCGGGTCGGTGCCGGGCGCCCGCGCCGTGAGCGTGGCCGAGGCCTGCGCGGCCGAGGACGTCGACCTGGTGCTGAACCTGACCGTCCCCGCCGCTCACGCCGAGGTGGCGCTCGCCGCGATCGCGGGCGGCAAGCACGTCTACGGCGAGAAGCCGCTGGCCGCGACCACCGGCGAGGCCCGGGAGGTGCTCACCGCCGCCGCGGCGGCCGGCGTCCGGGTCGGCTGCGCGCCGGACACCGTGCTCGGCACCGGGCTGCAGACGGCCCGGGCCGTGCTGGACGGCGGCGGGATCGGGCGGCCGGTCGCCGCGACCGCCTTCATGGTCTGCCCCGGCCACGAACTCTGGCACCCCGACCCGGAGTTCTACTACCGGCCGGGCGGCGGCCCGCTGCTCGACATGGGCCCGTACCACCTGACCGCCCTGGTCACCCTGCTCGGCCCCGTCCGCCGGGTCACCGGGCTCACCGCCCGGCCGGGCGAGCGGCGGACGATCGCCGCCGGCCCCCGGGCCGGGGAGGTCTTCCCCGTCGAGGTGGCCACCCATGTCACCGGCGTGCTGGAGCACGCGGGCGGCGCGCTGACCACGCTGGTGATGAGCTTCGACGTGTGGCAGGCCCGGCTGCCGCACCTGGAGGTGTACGGCAGCGCGGGCTCCCTCTCGGTGCCCGACCCGAACGAGTTCGCCGGGCCGGTCGCCCTGCACCGGGCCGGCGGGCCCGGCTGGGAGCAGGTCCCGGTCCTGGCCGGCCACCCGGACACCGGCCGGGGCTGCGGAGTCGTGGACCTGGCGTGGGCGTTGGCCGACGGCACGCCCCACCGGGCCGACGGCGAGCTGGCCTTCCACGTGCTCGAGGTGATGGAGGCCCTGCTGGCCTCGGCCGAGGCCGGCCGGGCGGTCGAGGTGACGAGCAGTTGCGGGCGCCCGGCGGCCGTTCCCACCATCCGGACCCGGGGCGACCTGACATAGTGCGCGTTCTCGGTCCGTGGGCAGTACGAAAGGTGGCGAAGTCGTGTACTGACCGTCTACCGTCGTCGTCACGACGGGCCGTGAGCGCCGCACGCCCCGTCCGGAACGTCACGCACAGGGGGTTACTTGAACACGTCGACCGCGACCGGCTGCCCTTACCGACTCGACCCCGAGGCCACCGATCTGCACGGTGAGTCCGTCCGGCTGCGCGCCCTGGGCGCCGCCTGCCAGGTCGAACTGCCGGGCGGCGTGATCGCCTGGAGCGTCACCGACGCCGCGCTGCTCAAGCGGCTGCTCACCGACCCCCGGGTCTCCAAGGACGCCCACCGGCACTGGCCCGCCTACATCGCGCAGGAGGTACCGGCCGGCTGGCCGCTGCGGATCTGGGTGGACGTGCGCAACGCCCTGACCGCCTACGGCGCCGAGCACACCCGGCTGCGCCGCCTGATCGCGGCCGCGTTCAGCGCCCGCCGGGTCCGCGCGCTGGTACCGGGCATCGAGCTGCTGGTCACCGAGCTGCTCGACGAACTCGACGCGCAGGAGGGCGAGGTGCTGGACCTGCGGGCCCACTTCGCCTGGCGGCTGCCGCTGCTGGTGGTCAACCGGCTGCTCGGCGTGCCCGAGTCGATGCACGACTCCTTCCGGGACACCATCGGCAACCTCTTCGCGACCGGGCTCTCCGAGGAGGAGGCCGCCGCGAGCGCCGCCGCCGTCTACCAACTGCTCGGCGCGCTGGTGGCGTTCAAGCGGGCCGACCCCGGGGACGACGTCACCACCGGCCTGATCGACGCCCACGACGACGAGACCGGCTCGCGGCTGAGCGAACGCGAGCTGCTCGACAGCATCATGCTGCTGATCGGCGCCGGTCACGAGACCACCGTCAACCTGATCGACCACGCCGTGGTCAACCTGCTCGGCGAGCCCGACTGGCTGGCCCGGGTGCGCGGCGGCGGGCTCGGCTGGGGCGACGTCGTCGAGGAGACGCTGCGCCACCAGGCCCCGGTGGCCAACCTCCCGCTGCGCTTCGCCGTCGAGCGGATCGAGGACGGGCCCTCCGGCGTCACCTTCGAGCAGGGCGACGCGATCCTGGTGAACTTCGCCGCCGCCGGGCGCGACCCCGAGGTGCACGGCCCGGACGCCGAGCGCTTCGACCCGCTGCGCCCGACCCGCGCCGAGCACGTCTCCTTCGGTCACGGCACCCACTTCTGCCTCGGCGCCGAACTGGCCCGGATCGAGGCCCGGGCCGCCCTGGAGGCGCTCTTCACCCGCTTCCCCGACCTGAGCCTGGCCGTACCGGCCGCCGAGCTGCTGCCGATCGCCTCGTTCATCGCCAACGGCCACCGGACGGTGCCGGTGCGGCTGCGCAGGCCGTAGCCGTCGGCGGGGCGCTCACCGCGGTGTGAAGCGGACCAGGAGCTCGGTCGGCGTTAGCACGCTCTCGAAGGTCGGGGTCAGGTCGGCGCGCTCGACGGTGAGCGTGTGCAGCCCGGCCAGCAACCGGGCGGCCAGGGTGAGCTGGCGCAGGCCCAGCCGGTACCCGGGGCAGATCCGGGCACCGCTGCCGAACGGCAGATAGGCGTGCCGGGTGGTGGGGCCGCCTTCGGCCGCGTCCAGCCACCGCTCGGGCCGGAAGGCCTCGGGTTTGCGCCACCAGCGCGGGTCGCGCTGCAGCAGGTACGGGCTGAACGCCAGGCTCTGGCCCGCCGTCAGGGTGTGGCCGCCGAGCTCGAAGGGTGCGGCCACCTCCCGCGCCCCGAGCCAGACCGGCGGGTACAGCCGCAGCACCTCCTGCGCCACTGCGGTGGCGTACGTGTCGTCCGCCGCCGCCCTGATCCGCTCCGCCACCTCGGGCCGCGCCGCGAGCTCGGCCACCAGCCAGCACAGCGCCGCGCCCGGCACCACGTGCGTGCCCGCGAGGATCACCTGCAGGGTGGCCCGGGCCTGCACCGGGTCGGTGAAGCCGTACGCCGCGAGGGTCGCGGGCAGATCGGGATCGGCGGCACGGGCCGGGCACCCGCCCTGGGCGGCCAGGTAGCCGTCGAGGGCGGCGGCCAGGTCACGGGCGGCGGCGCGGGCGCGGCGGGCCGCCGTGCCGGGGAGCCAGGCGGGCAGCGGCACCGGGGCGTCCATCACCTCGGTGAAGGTCTCGGCGGAGCGGGCCACACCCCGCTGGACCTCGGGCGGGACGGCGCCCGCGAAGCAGTGGGCGAGGGCGGACCGGGAGCAGATCCCGGCGGCCACCGCGGGCACGTCCACCACGCCGGTCAGCCCGGCGAGGTCCGCGCGCAGTTGTTCGGTCATCCGCCGTTCGCCCTCCGGCGAGGCGCCGAGTCCGGGGGTGCCGGCCCGACGGCCCTCCAGCCAGCGGGCGGTGTGCTCCTCGCTGACCTTGCGGAATCCGTTCAGCGGATCGTGGCCGGCGTGCACCTGACGGCCGGTGCGGGTCAGCACGGTGTGCACCAGCTCGGGCGAGCCGACGTACAGCTGGGCGGCCGCGAAGTGGAAGAGGTCCCCGTGCCGCTGCGCGGCCCGGGCCAGATAGCCGAGCGGGTCGGCCTCGTACGCCGCGGCGTCGGCGCCGCGGCGGCCGGTGAGCGCCGTGGGGATGCCGGACGGCCCGGCCTCGGTGTGGGCCGTCACGGCCGCTCCTCCCGGCCGGGGCGCACGCCCCGGCAACGACGACGGGGTGGAGCCGGTCCCAGCCGGCCCCACCCCTCGGTGCTCCGTCGGTCGGTCAGCCCGCGTAGGGGTACGTGCGGTAGAACCCGCGCGCCTGACCGAGCTTGTGGCGGAGCATCGCAGAGAGACGAGCCATGACAGCCTCCTTCGTGGAAGGGATGGAAGGGCAGGAGCAGGCCGACAAAGGCTGATTGACTTCCCCCGTCAATCTCCTGCCGCGGCCCATCCTGACTCGGTCTCCCGCCGGACACAATCATGTCCGCGAAACTCTCCGGATTGTCCGAAGCAGGCGTGTTGTTCGTCATCGTCCGGTCTGCGGCGGCTTGCGAACCGCCGTGTCCGGGGGCGGTCGTTGCGCCGCTCGGGTGAGGCGGGCGGGCGCCGCCGTGCGGGGGGCCGACGCTCGGTCAAGACTCGGTCAGGAGGCCCGTCGGGGGTCTTTTCCGCAGGTCCGGGTCGACTACGGGGCGAGGACGTGGGCATGGTGCAACGGCAGGCGGGCAGCCCGGAGGCGGCCGAGGACCAGGCGGGGCGGCTGCGCGAGGTGCTGGCCAGCCGTGGGTACCTGGGCCTGCTGGCCGTCTCCGCGCTGGTCGGCGTGCCGGTCTCGCTCGCGGCCTTCGGCTTCGTCGGTCTCGAGCACGAGCTGCAGCACTGGGTCTGGGAGTCGCTGCCGGACGCCGCCGGCTACGACCGGGCGCCCTGGTGGTGGCCGCTGCCCGCGCTGCTGCTGGCGGGGCTGCTGCTCGCCCCGATCGTCACCCGGCTGCCCGGGCACGGCGGCCACACCCCGGTCAACGGGCTCGGCGGACCGCCGACGCCGCCGCTGGAGGTGCCCGGGGTGGTGCTGGCCGCCCTCGCCTGCCTGCCGTTGGGCACCGTCCTCGGCCCCGAGGCCCCGCTGATGGCCATGGGCAGTGGCCTGGCCCTGCTGGCGGTCCGCTCGGCGCGGCGGCGGGCGCAGCCGAAACTGGGGGTGGTCATCGGCATGGCGGGCTCGGCGGCGGCGATCTCGACCATCTTCGGCAGTCCGGTCGTGGCGGCCGTGATGATGATCGAGGCGGCCGGGCTGGCGGGCCCTCAGCTGGCCGTCCTGCTGCTGCCCTGTCTGCTGGCCAGCGGGGTGGGCGCTCTGGTCTTCACCGGGTTCGGCCACTGGACCGGCCTGTCGATCGGAGCGCTGGCCCTGCCCCGGCAGCCGGTGAGCGGGGTGCCGGACCCCGGGGACTTCCTGTGGGGCGTGCCGGTGGCGATGCTGGTCTCGGTCGTGGTCGTGACGGGCCAGCAGCTCGGCCACCGGGTGGCGGCCTTCACCACGGCGCGGGCCACGGCCGGGCGGACCCTCCTGTGTGCGGTGGTCATGGGGGCGTGCATCGCGGCGTACGCACTGGTCACGGGGCGCTCGCCGGAGGAGGCGGCGCTCTCCGGACAGGCCACGCTGGGAGCGCTCGCAGCCGATCCGCGCGCCTGGTCGGTCGGTGCGCTGGTCGCCCTGGTGGCCTTCAAGGGCCTGGCCTGGTCGGTGGCGCTCGGCAGCTTCCGGGGCGGCCCGATCTTCCCCGCGATCCTGCTCGGCGCCGCCGTCGGCATCGCGTGCGGCGCCCTGCCGGGCTTCGGTATCCAGCCGGGCCTGGCCGCCGGACTGGCCGCCGCGGGCTCCGCCGTCACCGGACTCCCCGTCACCAGCACCGTGCTGGCCGCCATGCTGCTCGGCGACCAGGCCGGCAACTCCATGCCGCTGCTGATCGTCTCCGCCGTGGCGGCCTTCGTCTGCGGCCATCTCCTGCGCGGGCGTATGCTGCAGCTCGGCCGGCCGGGCCGGGCGGCCCCGGCGCCGCCGCGCGCGGACGAGGAGGCGGTGGCGTGAGCACCACGGACGGGCGGGGGCGGCGGGCGGCCGCGCGGGCCTGGTGCTACGTCCGGCAGGCGCCGGGCACGTTCGCCTGGCTGGCGATCCTCTTCGTCACCACCCAGATCATCCGGCACGTCTCGCCCGAGTTCGCCGACGGCCTCCTTCAGAAGCGCTCGACCAACATCGAGTACCTCAGCCAGGACCCGGTCCGGGTGCTGATCACCAGCGCGCTGTGGATCGCGGGCGGCGGCTGGTTCCTCTACTTCCTGCTCTACAACCTCTTCCACGTGCCGGCCGAGCGCTGGCTCGGCACCCGGCGCTGGCTGCTGGTGCTGGCGATCGCGCACGTCGGCGCGACCTACCTCAGCGAGGGGGTGCTGCTCTGGGCGATCGACCACGGGCACGCCCCGGAGTCCGCCCGGTACACGCTGGACTACGGCGTCAGCTACGCGCTCGCCGGGATCGAGGCCGTGCTGACCTACCTGATCGTGAAGCCCTGGCGGTACGTCTACCTCGCCGGGGTGCTGCTGTTCTACGGCTCCGCCCTGATCACCGGCCGGACCTTCACCGACGTCGGCCACTTCACCGCCGCCCTGCTCGGCCTCGCCTGCTACCCCCTCACCCGCGGCCGCACCCTCGCCGCCGTCGGCGGCGGCCCCTTCGACCCGGTGGCCACCGCCCGGCGCCTCCTGCACCGGCTCCGGCGCCCGCTGTGACAGCATGGCGCGGGTGCTGAACATAGAGATCAACGGCCGGCCCGCCGAGGTGGACGACGTGCACCGGGTGGCCACGTGGAACTACGGCCACTTCACCTCGATGCAGGTCCGCGACGGTGCGGTACGGGGCCTGTCGCTGCACCTGCGCCGCCTCGCGGACGCCTCGCTCGAACTCTTCGGGGAGGCCGCCCGGGTGGACGACGACCGGATCCGTGCGCTGGTCCGGCACGGTCTCGGGGGCCTGTCGGCCGCCTCGGTCCGGGTCAGCATCGTCCCTTCGGCCGACTCGATCTCGAAGACCGACGTCATGGTGTCGGTCTCCGACCCCGTCGCCGACACTCCCCGGCCGGCGCTGCGGGTCCGCACGGCGACGTACGAGCGGGAGCTGCCGCACCTCAAGCACGCGGCGACCATGGGCCTGACCCACCAGTTCCTCGAAGCCCGGAAGGCGGGATTCGACGACGTCCTGTTCGTCGGCCGGGACGGGTTCGTGCGGGAGGGCTCGGTGTGGAACGCCGCGTTCTGGGACGGGGAGCAGGTCCTGTGGCCCGAGGCGCCCGTACTGCCCGGCATCACCATGCAGCTGCTGCAGTCCGCCCTGATCCGCATCGGTGTGCCGTGGTCGGCCCGCCGGCTGACCGCCGGCGACCTCTCCGCTCTGCGGGCCGCTGCGGCGACCAACTCGCACTGCCCCGCACAGCCGCTGGCGGCGGTCGACCGGACCGTCTTCCCCGCCGAGGACGCCCGGCTGGCCGAGGTGCTCGGCGCTGCCTGGGCGCAGGTGCCCTGGGACCGCGTCTGACCGGCGCCGGGCCCGAGGATAATGGGCGCGTTCGCAACGGTGGTCGAAGAGGTGGAGGACGGATGATCCTGGAGGCGGGCCGACGTGTCAGGTTGGCCGAGGACTTGGCGATCGGCGACGCGGTGGCCGGCGACCCCGGGGCCGTCGTCGGGTTCCTCTCCCTCCCCGCCGGGCTGGAGGGCACCGTCGAACGGGTCGACGGCGAACTCCCCGAGAGCCCGGAGTCCCTGGAGTACCAGCGCCTCAGCGCCCTCGCCGAGGACTACGGCCACACCATGCCCGAGGCCAGCCGCACCCGCCTGCAGGACCAACTCGCCGAACTGGCCCCCCACTGGGCCGCCCACCGGGAACGCGGCAGCCGCCTGACCCTCCGCGTCCGCCTCGACAACGGCTTCGTCCTCGACGGCGCGCACCAGGACATCCTCACGCCCCTGTGACGTGCGGTGGGGCTCGCGGAGTTCAGGCGAGGGCGGCGAGCTGCTTCACCAGGGCGTCCGTGCTGCGGAAGGTGACGCCGGCGAGTGCGACGTGGCGCCAGCGGATGACGCCTGTGCCGTCCACCACGAACACGGAGCGACGCAGGCCCAGGCCCGGGAGGGTGATTCCGCATGCCTCGGCCAGCGCCTCGCCCTGGTCGGTCAGCAGGGGGATGCGCAGCTGGTGCTTGCGGGCGAACCGCTCGTGGCTGTCGAGGTCCTGGGGGCTGATGCCCCAGACTTCGGCGCCGAGCTCGGTGAAGCGCTCGAGGCCGGAGGTGTAGGAGCAGAGCTGTCTGGTGCAGACGAGGGTGTCGTCCCCGGGGTAGAAAGCCAGCACCACCGGCCTGGAGCCGGCGTCGCCGAGCCGGTAGTCGCGGCGGTGGGCGGCGTCCGGGCCGAGCAGCAGGCCGGGGAGCTTGAAGTCGGGGAATGCTGCCCCCACCGCGAGCGGCTTGGCCATCGTGACGGGTCCTTCCGAGCGGGGCAGCGGGCAGAGGGCAGAGCAAGGAGGGCGGTTCGCTACTCATCGTAGTCGAGCATGCGCCGCCGCCCCGGCCGCCGATCGGATGAATCTCCGTCTGCCGCACGAGCCATGGCGCGTGCTGACCCATCGTCCGGCCACGGCCCGTGATCAGCTACGGCTGCCCGCCCGCCCCTCACCAGGAGTTGCCATGGCCGTCCACGATTCGACCCTGCTCCCGCTGCACCGGCGCAAGGACGCCGACCCCGGTCCGCCCTGCCCGACCGAGCTGCCGAACGGCGCGCCGGCCTGGCTGGTGACGCGCTACCACGACGTCCGGCAGGTGTTGACCGACGAGCGGTTCAGCCGGGTGGACCTGTTCCCGGCGGACGGGCCGTCCTTCGACGGCACGGCGAACCTGGTGCGGGATGCGGATCTGCTGTTCAACCAGGACGGCGCGGACCACCGCCGGGTGCGGCGGGTCATGCAAAGCGCGTTCACGCTCAGGGCGATCGGCCGGTGGGAGTCCTGGGTCGGGTCCGTGGTGGAGCGGCTGGTGGACCGGCTGGTCGAGCACGGTCCGGGGGTGGACGTGGTCGCCGAGTTCGCGCTGCCGCTGCCGGTGGCGGTGATGAGCCGCCTGCTGGGCCTGCACGGCCTGGACCACGACCGGCTTCGGCGCTGGACGGACTGCATGTTCGCCGACGGGAGCAATCCGCCGGCGGAGGTCGAGGCCGGCCTGGCGGAGTTCCGCGCCTACGGTGCCGGGTTGGTCGCCGAGCGGCGGCGCCGGCCGGGCAGCGATCTGGTCAGCAGTCTGGTCCGGGCGGCCGACGAGGAGGGCAGCCTCTCCGAGACGCAGCTGGTGACTTCGGTGTGCGGCCTGATCGGGGGCGGCAACGACAGCACGATGACCGTGATCAGCAACGCGCTGGTGTACCTGCTGGGCGAGCAGCTCGAGAGCTGGCCGAGACTGGCGGCCGAGGAGGCGGCACGGACGGCCTGCGAGCGGCTGCTGCACACCATCCCGCTCGGCGACGACGAGGGCAGCCCGCGCCGGACCACCGAGGACGTCGAGATCGGTGGTGTCACCATCCCCGCCGGTTCGGTCGTGCTCGCCGACTGCATGCGGGCCAACCGCGATCCCGAGGTCTTCCCCCGGGGCTCGGCGGACCAGCTGTTCACCCCGCTCGAGGGCCCCACGCTGGCCTTCGGCGCCGGGCCGCACTACTGCCTGGGGTCCTGGCTCGCCCGGATGCAGCTCCGGCTGGCCCTCCAGGGGCTGGCGGCCCGGCTGCCCGGCCTGCGGCTCGCCGAGCCGGTGGCGGCCATCGAGTGGCGCCGGGGTTCGAGCACCCGCAGCCCGAAGTACCTGCGGGTGCTGTGGTGACGACACACCGCGGGAGGACGCCGGCCGGGTGAACTCGTACCCTGCGCACATTTGGTTCGTAGCCAAACCGTCACGCGGCGTGATCAGGTGTGCGCAGATCCGGACGAGATACGTCCCATCCGTTCAAGGAGTACTGATGTCCCGAGCCTTCCTCATGCGTACCGTCGCCGGCACCGTCGCCGCGCTCGCGCTCGTCACCGCCGTCCCGTCCCTCGCCACCGCCCAGCACCGGAGTGCGCCGGGCGAGGTGACCCTCGACTTCACGGCCCACCTTCCGCAGAGCACCACGGGCAAGGACTTCGGCGGTCTTGCCGAGGCCAAGGACGGCGCCGGCAACCACATCGGTGGCGCGGTGGTCAACTGCGAGGACGTTCCGGGCGCGCTCGGCGACGTGTTCTACTGCACCGGCGCCATCTCCCTCGACAACCGCGGCGACATCGCCTTCCAGGCGGGTTCGCTGACCTCGAGGACCAGCGGGCCGGAGCACGAGGCGGACGGGATCATCACCGGCGGCACCAACGAGTTCGAGGGCATCGCCGGCGAGCTCAAGGTGACCCGCCAGAGCCGCGCCGTGTACACGGTGAGCTTCAACACCAACATGGGCTGACCCGGCCGCACCACCGAGGGCCGCCGACCGTGGGTGACCGTCCGGAACCGGATCTGGATGGCGCCGATGTGCATGTACTCGGCCC